>JAEMQD010000032.1 GCA_022759035.1 Thiotrichales bacterium | reverse complement strand
GTTCGAGGGAATGCAACGACAGGGTTCGTTGTAACTTCTTGCGATCCAGATGATAAGCTGTATTTTAAAGTCTTATCATTTGATAGGCTGTATAGATAATATTTTGATTTAAGGGGTTTTGATGTCTTTTTCTAGTTTTTCAATAATATTGGCTGGTGTTTTATTGAATGCAGTAGCACAGCTTTTCTTAAAAGCTGGTACGAACGTGATTGGAGATTTACAAAATTCAGGTAATAACATTATTTTGATTTTTTTTAATGTTATTTTTGAATACCATATTTTTTTGGGGCTTGTTTGTTATGTATTAAGTGTAGGGATTTGGATTGTAGCGCTGTCTCGGGTCGAGGTTAGTATTGCTTATCCAATGTTATCAATAGGCTATGTTCTAAATGCTGTCATGGCATATTATCTTTTTGGTGAGGCGTTAAATCTTCATAAACTTATTGGTATTGTGATTATTATGATTGGTGTTTATATCTTAGCGAGGTCCTGAGTTGTATGTGTTTTAGTGTTAAAAATTGTTTTATACCTGCTGTTTGTTATGCGATCTTGCCTAATTATGTTTCAGTGGCGGAAATTAAAACAAATGCTAACAGATCATCTGCTTTTGTGAGTAGGCAATGGGATTCTATGCCGATTATTTTTAAAGTTTCTTTTGTTGTATTAATTTCTGCGTTTTACATTTTTACGTTTATAAAAAAATTTTCTGTTTTCCACCAGTTAGATGCACATGATCGTTTAGAAGTATTAAATCAGTGGAAGTACTCAAATTTTTCGTTGTTTCGAGATTTTGTTCGTTTTTTTGAAACGTTTGTTATATACGATGTTGCTTCTAATAACCCCTAAGTTGAGATGTTTTCTATGACTAGCTACGATGCTATCGTAATTGGTAGTGGGCCTGGTGGTTCATCTTCCGCATTAAAATTGGCAGAAGCCGGATTGTCTGTATTAGTAATTGAGAAAGGACGCTCTTTTGATTTGAAGTCTTGTGATCCTTTTTCACAGCGAGAGTTAGAGCAAAAGTACAAGAATTCAGGCATTACAGTTGCACTTGGAATGCCGAAAATATCTTATGTAGAGGGTGCTTGTTTAGGCGGCTGAAGCGAAATCAATAGTGGTTTGTTTCATCGATTGCCAGATGATTTAGTTCATGAATGGAGAGAAAAATATAATTTAACTCACTTTACCCCAGATGTGTTAAGTCAATATTATGATCAGGTTGAGAAAGATATCTCTGTCTCTTACTTGCCGAACGAATTCATGGCGCCACCACCTTCTTTGAAGTTAAAAAAAGGTGCAGAGGTTTTAGGGTGGAATGTTTTAGAGGTTCCTCGTTGGTTTCGTTATGAATCATCACAGGATTCAAATGGCGTTAAACAATCTATGACTGAGACATTGTTGAAAAGAGCTGTAAAACTTGGTGTTCAATTTAAGTCTGAAGCACGGGTTAATAAACTCAAGAGAAATGGAGCAATATGGGAGGTTGAGGCTTTATCTAGTCAAGTTCAACGGAGTGTTTATTATGCTAACTATGTATTTATATGCGCTGGTGCAATAGATAGTGCTCATTTGTTACTCAAAAATAAACTTCACCCTCAGGCGGGCGGTAAGCTTCATATGCATCCTTCCATTAAAATGGTAGCCGAGTTTGATGAAGAGGTGAATTTCGTAGGAATGGGTGTTCCCGTTCATCAAGTTAAGGAGTTTTCTCCTTTGTTTAGTATGGGATGTTCAATTAGTTCAAAGCCCTATTTAAAACTGGCAATGATGGATACCAAGTGTGGCTTCGAGATTGTTGATGCGAAATGGAAGCGTATGGCCATTTATTATGCGATGGTTGGTGATGGTATTGGAAGGGTTAGAAGCCTCCCATTTATGTCCGATCCTTTAGTGACTTATAAATTGGGATCAAGAGGAGTTAAGAACATATTAACTGCATTTGAGCGTCTAGCAGAGTGTCTATTTCATGCGGGTGCAAAAGTTGTATATCCAAGTTTTGGAAAAAGTAGGCCCTTAACTTCGATGGCAGAAGTTAAAGCATTCTTATATGAAATTCGACCTAAAGATTTGGCATTAATGACAATTCATTTGTTTTCAAGTTGTGCAATGAGTGAACTAGGTAATGGCGTAACAGACTCGTTCGGAAAGGTTAAAGGTCAAGAGGGTTTGTACGTTAACGATACAAGTATTTTATGCGGTCCTTTGTCAGTTAATCCACAGGGAACAGTAATGGCAATTGCTTATCGAAATATTGATAATTTTATTAAGAGCACTATACATGGTTAAAAAAACAATTATTCTTACGGGGGCCAATGGTTGGTTAGGTAAAGGAATTTTTTCTGCTCTTTTAGGGGTAGATAAAAACTATGCAGTAAATGTTAGTGATCAAATTAACTATCCGATTAGAGTTGTAATAGGGCCATCAGATACAGAGGACTTTTTTAAAACTATTAGCTCTGACTTAGTTAAAATTTATAAAGCAGACATCAGAGATATGGAACAGCTACGTAGTGTGTTCGAGGAAGCTAATGAGGGGGTGTTGTTGCATACAGCTGGCGTAATACATCCAAAACGTATTCAAGATTTTTATGATGTTAATGAATTTGGAACTAAAAATTTACTTGATTTGGCAACAATGTTTAATCTTAGTAAAGCAGTCATTCTATCTTCTAATTCACCGATTGGTTGTAATCCCTTCCCAGATCATGTGTTTGACGAAGAGAGTCCATATAATCCTTATATGAACTATGGGAACTCCAAAAAGAAAATGGAGTTGCTTGTGAACAAATATTATTCAGAAGGAAAGATAAATACCGTTATTATTCGTGCGCCATGGTTTTATGGACCTTTTCAACCCGAAAGGCAAACTCTGTTCTTTGAGATGATTAGAGATGGTAAGGGGCCTATAGTTGGAAGTGGAAGGAACATGCGATCTATGGCATATATTGATAATTTGGTTCAGGGTGTTTTATTAGCAGCTCTGTCTGATGTTGCGAACGGTCAAACTT
>JAEMQD010000157.1 GCA_022759035.1 Thiotrichales bacterium | reverse complement strand
AAAAGGCGAACGTATTTTAAAAAATGGCTATGTCTGTGTTCCACGTTGGATTACCTCCAGTAATCAACGATTTTATGCTGCTCCGCCATTGTTTTCGTTTGCGCGTGATGATTTGAACGATTGCCGCACTATACGGGCGCAAAAGAGCTTGGGGAAAAAGCGAACTGTTGCAACTACAGGATTTATAGGAGGACTATTAACGGGTGGCGCGGCAGGTGCAGCGATGATGGTTGGTGGCGTTGCTGCTGCTGGTTCTATGACATTAATCGAGAACATCACTGCTGACGATACCATGTGAGTTCTCCGAAAACATTAATTTTTCGGGTATTCGGATTTTAGTGTAGAAGCTCAGATAATGAAAACAACTCTCATCAACTGACTTTGTAGAAATCACTCAAAAACACCTGCCTCTAACTTGTCGCACAATGTAGAAATCTTAGCCCCATAGTATTTCGTAACGAGCTCTTTCACAATCTCATAATCGCGCGGTGCATCGTACATAAGTGGTTGGCGCAAGTCTTCTGCTAATTGGCTTGCCGATAGTTGCGCTTTGTCTAAGTTGCGTTTTTCTTGTTCGGTTAGCACGAAGTGTTCCTTTTCTACACTAAAATCCTTGTTATTATTGATTACACCATAATCATTTTCAACAATGAAATCCTATTTGCGTCTTTGTTGAGAAAAGTTTAGACAGTAGGTTCAACAATAAAATACGAATACCCATAATTTTAAGGGTTATTACAATTATTATGAATTTCCTTCGAGGGTTGTGATTGATTTTATTAGGTCACTTTTTTCAATAACAGTTCTTCCTTCCGCAATAGCATTGTTAGCAGCTTGTTGCAAAATTGCGCTAATATTTGCTATTGAATAGCCTAATAACACTTCAACCAGATCGTTTCTGCTAATGCTGTTGTCAATACTTAATTTTGGTTTCTTAGAAATCCAAACATCTAGCCACTCATTAATAGCTTTTTCATTTGGCATTTCAAACTCAACTTTTTCAGTAAATCTACCGCCACGTAAAGCTGCTGGATCAAAATTATCAGGATGATTGGTTGCAGCAATAAAGACAATATCAGGGTTCTTTCCATTAGCGCCATCCATGACCGACAATAGTTTATTGGTTACGCTACTAGAAAATCCGCCAGTTCTATGCCCAAAAACATCATCCGCCTCGTCAATAAACACAATACATGGTCGAATATCGTTAGCCTGTTTAATGATCTTGTCGATCTTGCTAGTGTCCATCATAAGGTCATGACCACTTGTTGATAAGAAAGCCCAATCTGCGCTATTTGCCAAAGCTCTAGCAGTAAATGTTTTGCCGGTACCTGGAGGACCGTAGAACAAAACACCTGTCGGCAATGTGCCACCAAGAGACTCTAATTCATCTACGTTTTTCATTCTCCAAGCTAAAGCGTTAAGTGTTTTAGCTTGTGATTCATTCATAGTTAGCGACTCAAGTTTAGGCCCTGTTCCTTTGTTTTCTCCTTTTTGTCCTTGTAGTTTTCTCATTGCAGAAGTGAAATCTCTATAGTCTGCGGTTTTTACGCCAGCGTCTTCCATTTCAGAAACGACACCCTGTAATCTAGGAATAGGGTAATTCTCCCAACGAGCTGCTACACGTTCAACGGTTTCAGTATTGGCAGTGATTTTATGTTTTCGCAAGGCATTAGTTATAATTGCTTTTCTCGCTTCAAAATCAGGGTATCCAACTTCGATTTTATAGTCGAATCTGCCTTCTCGAATAGCAGCGGGGTCTAAAGAGTCTAACAGATTAGTGGCTGCCACTAAGACCACGCCTTTTTTTCGAGCATCTTCAATTAACGGCAGTAACGCTGATGTTAAGCGTGCCGTTTCTCCATCTGCTTGTGTTATTTTAGAACGATCAACTAAAACAGCATCTACTTCATCGAGAAACAAAACAATGGGAGCAAGTTTCATTGCCTTATTGAAAACTTTAGTAACTCGTTCAGTAGATTGCCCTACCCACATGCTATTTGCTTGAGAGAAATTAAAGTGCATAATTTTAAGACCGAGTTCACCAGCCAACGCTTGAGCAAACATGCTTTTACCAGTTCCTGCTGGGCCAAACATAAGAATACCATTTCTGTTGTTTTTTCCTGTTGTTGCCTGTGATTTAATCTCTTGTCCAGCTTTAAGTAGTCGTCTTTTAGTTTCTTCCATGCCTACCACGTCTGAGAACTTGATATGAGAGATTTTTGCCTCTGTAATCGGTTCAATATCTTCTTTTTCAGCGTATTCTTTATCAAAAATCGAACGCAAGAAAACATAAGGAAAATAGATTAATGCTGCTACACCAAATATTAACAATGTTATTCCGATGAAGAACGCCGCAATATCTGCGATTGGCAGCCCAAAAAGAATGCTACTTAAAAAGTTATAATAAGCGTTAAACCCAAGAAAACTTTTTGTTTCAAGGCTAACAAGTGCCGCATACCCAATCCCAAGGTACGGATGGATAGTGGATAAGATAAATATAGGAAGAATTGGGAGCGTAAAAACAGCCAATAGAACAATAAAGGCTCTCCACCAAGTGGATTCTTTTTTAATTTTTTCTTTGATTTTGCTAAGTGCCATGATGCACCTCCTTTGTTGCTTATATTTTACCATTTAATAAAATTCTTAATTAGCCATCATATTTGATCAAACTCTCTACAAAAAAACCTTGCCTTTTGAGTTAAATTTAACTCATTCAATGGTTTAGGTGATCTATGTTTGAATTGATCTTGGTCGTTGCTCTTTCTGTAATAATTGCTAATGTTTTTGCACAATTAGTCATTAATTTTGAGGCTTGGTTTGACAAAGACACTAAGCATATTTTGCTGAGTTTCTATCCAAAAGGCAGTGGAGCATGGCGATCACTCCCAGTTGTTAGTTGGTTATATGGCGATCATCGCACGATCTTTATGGCAGTTCTTGGACAAAGGAATTAGTGGTTAATTCTGATTATCATGTGCGATAATGCAAATTATCGGATATAATATCGACGCGCGTAATTAATTCGCTTTGCTCGTTGCCTA
>JAEMQD010000075.1 GCA_022759035.1 Thiotrichales bacterium | reverse complement strand
CTGCTAGCATTGTTTGAAGTTTATTCGTCGTTTTACTTTGAAAGTCGTCAATATCTTCTGGGCTAGATGGCTTTGCTAAGTTGAAAAGACAGTCTATGGTATCTTGAGCGGCAGATGACACCCTATTTTCCCAGCTAAACAGTGCGTGAAATATTGGATTTTCGGTGAAGATGTTTTGTACTCGTTCTTTAAGTATTTCAGGATTACTCATAAATTCAGACTTTTCTAATACGCCCCAGTGTATGGGGCAAGGTATGTCTTTATATCTCTCAATTATTAGGTTTATTACATCTTGTACATAACGACCATTTTTAGACCAGAAATAAAGCAAATAAGGGCCATTGACATTCAGTTGTTTAAGAACTTCTGCTATAGGTCCGACCAAGGCTTTTGCGTCAATTTGAGCTTCTTGAAGATTAAGGTCAGTAATAATGATCCGAGGTTTAATCATTTTTAAATTTACATGGTCAAGTCCAGTAAGGTTAGTATGATCGTTGTTTTTATAGTGAATCGGAAAGTAGGGATAGCCAGCGAAATTGAAGGTTTCCTGAAGTTGCTCTAACTCTTCTTTTTTATCGTCAATGAGTACAATAGATGGCAAACTGATCATTCTTATCTTCCTTTGCTAAAAATCATTACTACGGCAGCCCCCTGATATGATTCAGGTAAGTCTAAATCATCTTGGTCGCATATTTGAAGTCTGCCCCCAATAGTTTCCATTACTTTATCGGAGTAATAAAGTCCGACTCCCATGCCACCAGGCCGAGAAGTTATGAATGGCCGAACGGCTTCTTCCGGTGTTAAGCTAAACCCAGGGCCGTTATCCATTACCACTAAAGCGGGTCCGTCCTTAAACAAATTTGGAAGACTATCTATACGAATTGCGGGAGTGTAGCTCGTGCCTTCTTTTTCTGCCTTTAAGCTGGTCCAGTGAATTGCGTTATCAATTAAATTTGTAAGAGTTGCTTGAAGTAGGCCAAATGGAGCGGTTACTTCAAAAGATTCTGACTCACCAGTGTTGATAGGGCAGGATATTGCAATTTTGTGATGCTCGAAACGATGTTGGTTTAACTTGATGATCTTTTGAGTTAAGGCTTTAATATTAAAAGTTCTTTGCTCGTTTCTACGAAGTAGAGGTGCGAAGCCTTCTAGTAGTTCAGCTAAGTGTTCGGCACGTTTCAATAACGTTTCATAATCCTCCGAACGACGTATTGATTCATTTAAGTCATCTACTCCACGTTCAACTTCATGAAAAATAACGGCCAAGTTAATTCCGGCAATGCCAGAACTTAGTGTAACTTCTCGCATTTGAAGGTAGTCAGATTCAATTTGAATAACCTTGTTGGTCATTTCTTCTTCTAGTCCATATTTTTTAATGGTCTTTTTGATATCTTCTATACTCTCTGAAAATCGAGTTGTAGCAGGTGCCGTATCTTTAATGTCTCCCTTCAGGTACAAATCTAATGCTTCTCGATCTTTTCTGTGTTTTATGTGAAAATCTTCGACTACACTCGCAACAATCCAACGAAAGCGCTTGTATGTGTCATTTTCGTCAAAGCCTTCTCGATTGGTTTTTTCTTTTAAACAATTACTGTCTTCAAGTTGTAAATCTATTCCACCGATGACCATACCAGTATCTATCTTTTGCCCCGGCATATTGATTCGACCAGCATTTAGGCCGAGCCAGTCATCCTTTCCTTCCCCATAGTTGAATACGCGTATGCCATCTCGGTATACACGAATACCAGATTGCTCTTTGAGATAGTCCTTAATCAGTTGTTGTGAACCAATTGCATTTAACACTGCAGGTGTTTTCATATAAACATAAAATCTTCCCGAGATTGGACCAATACCATTTAGGTCTTCTTGATTTAATAGTAGGCTTTCTCGTACGGCTTTATCTCTGGCGAGCTCTTCTTCTTTACTTGGCTCTAAAAGTTCTAGCCGAGAATCGTCTTCTTCAGCTGAAGAGGAGGCTAGCTCTTTGAAAGTTTGAGGAGGAGTAAATGAGTATTTGAATGAAAATCGACCTTCCCGATCAATAATAAAATCGTAGGTCCACAGAGCCTTTTCTAAGATATCTTTTGCGTCCAACATGTCTGCAATATCTTTTTGTCTTTCAGGAGGCACAGATAAGCTTACAACAAAATCCGAAACAGTTTTAAATGGTGATATAAGACTGGTCAAAAGACGTTTTAACCGCCTTAAATCACCTCGAGTCCAGTGTATGTTGTTTAACTCACCCACCTCGATTCGTGTTCCAGTCTCGGATTGAAAATATTCCGTCTTTGGAAGTTGGGTGATCTGGACTTGAGTATCCTCTAGGTATTTTGCCTCGTTAATTAAACTTGGCCAGTTAATAGTGATTTTATGTTCAGCTGAGTTTTTAGCTCGTGTATTGATAGTGAGGTGTCTGCCGAGTTTGTGAACTGCAAGCCGACCGACGCCTTTTTCTCCCAGCGGTAAGCGATTAAGGTCTGGTGTTCTGGCCTTGTTTTGATCTCGTTTGCTATCTGTACCAATTTCCATCCATTTGTTTAGGATGTCTTCTTTGGTCATACCAAAACCGTTATGATCCCAAATAATGATGTTCGGATGTTTATCGTTTAGGTTCAGAATAACATCAACACTCGTTGCATTAGCATCATAAGCATTTTTAACAAGTTCAAAGACAGCCAATCGGTCATCGCCAATTAATTCATCACCAAGAAGCTTCAGTAGATGGGCATTTGCCCTGAATGGTTTGATCAGCGGTTCGTTATTGTCCATTGGTCCATAATTCCTAACTATTGTCTTGATGTTGCGCTTAACAAATCCACTTTAAGCATTAAGGTTTTATCTAAACGTGAACCAAGTTCCTGTTCAAGTTACAATAACCAAACTAGGCATTACCTTCAGTCTCGAAAGGCGGAATATGTCTTGTACAGACTGATATTCTTCGATGATTGTACCAAGATAACACTTAAATTTACATCATAAGTGCAAGCGCAATTTTTTTCGCGAGTAGAACAGGTACTGCGTTGCCGATTTGTTTGAAGGCCGCAGTGCGTGATGGCTTTCCTGAGACACTCTCAAAATAGTAGCTGTCTG
>JAEMQD010000140.1 GCA_022759035.1 Thiotrichales bacterium | reverse complement strand
GGCACTTTCCTCATCGTGCTGATTGTTGCCATCGCATTTGCGTTTTGGCTCATTAAGTGGCGACGTGAGGAAGATACCAGCCCATCGACTTACAAATCATCATCAATGACTACGGTTGATTTTATCGGCATAGCCGATGAGTTTCTCTACGGCACAAATCAGTTGCCGATTCATGACGTGGCAAAATTCAATATGCAGGTCATGCAAATATCACCAGAGTGGGCAGAACTCATTCGGCACTTTCAAATTATTGCTGAACACTTAAAAGCTGCAAATAATACAAATGACACAACTAAACAATCAATTGCTTGTATCAATGCACTTTCCGAGCTTCATTCATGTGATTTTTCAATCGTTTCTAATGAAAAGAAAGATGAATACATTGCTTTTGTTAAAAAATCAATTGAACCATTTTCTGGTTACTACACGCTTGGAGACACCAAAGCATCGAAGAGAAACGATTTTATTTCGTCTGTTGAAGGTATGGTCGAGATGCACGGTGCTTTCAGCAGATCGCCAAATGACCAATACTGGCTAGTAAGACAAGACTCAGACATAAAACGAGGTGTTGGAGGATTCAGACATTCTGGCAATGGACGTTTTGCTTTGCTAAAACATGGAAAGCTTGTTTGTCATGGTGAATGTGAGCGACCAAGCAATGGGGTTGTTTCAAATGCAGGCATATTTGCAATTGATGACACCTTGTTCGGTGATACGCTAGGTGCAAAATTGCTTGTTTACAGTTCAGAATGTCGCTTGCTTTTTTCTCATAAATTCAAGGCTAATATTTTCAACATGGGTATATCTGACACTGGAAACTATGTAGTCGTACAGTTATGTAATAGCGATAACGATGATGCAAATAAGCTCTATTTGTTCGATATTAACAATAAAAAGGTTGTTTTTGCTATTGAGTCGAGCTGGTCAGATAGCTACCGCATATCAGAAGATGAACGTATCGTATATTTAAATTTTAGGAACTTCCCGAGAAGCTATCGATGCACATTTAATGGTGAGCTTTTAGATGCTGACTTATTTGAATCAGACGCCATTGATAAAGCTACAGGAGCAGAATTGTTCTTTTTAGCACAGAGCAAATACAGCACAACATCTATCAATCCTGATGAGATTACTCGATTGTTAGACAAATCTATTGAGACTGGATTGTCTCAATATCCAGAGTACTTAGCTAAGGCATACCGCATTAAAGGTGAAATTTGTGAGTCAGCGAAGGACATTAAGGCAGCTATCCAGTGGTACGAAAAAGCATTAGAAACGCATGAAAAGGTAGGGGTTAAGCGCAAGCTAACCGCACTTAAAAAAATGGTTTTGGTTTGATTTTTTAATGAAGAGGTAGAAATGATGAGGTTTTTTAGTGTTGTTATTCTTTCACTATCAGTGTTGTTAAGCGCATGTTCAACCAATATGAATCAGTGCCCATCAACTGATACAGATTCGTTACGTGTATCAGAACAAAAACCACCAATAGATAACTCGTGGAAAAAAACGATTCTACCTAATGGAAAGTGTAGTTATTCAATGCGTTACGATTGGATTGAAAACAACGTCAATGGGTGCAAGTATTGGACGAGCAGAGTGAAAAGTATTTCTGAAATATCTTGTACTGCTAATCCAGACGTTGAGTACAAGAACAATTTAAATCAATAGGAAATAGCACCGACTAAATTGTTATTAGTAGTAAAGGACGTTAAAAATGACTAAGCGAAAATTCACGATCAACTTATTTAATTTGACCAAAAATGGACCAATACCACTCAATGACCTACTGGTAAAAATTAATAAAGTTGCAATTAGCAGAAGAAATAGAGACATTGGTCATGATGTCAAACTAGAAGACATTATTGCGCCAACGACTGCTAAACCATACTGGCTACTTAACTTTTCAAAACTTAGGGACTTCTCTCCTGGTAAAGGTAGTAAAACAGGAAAAACAACAGCTTTGCCATATGCTAAGGGTGATGCACCGTCAGAAGAGACTGCAATGTTATATCAACCAGACACAGGATACATTGCACTGCAATACAACCACTATGGTTTACGAGCTGAATCTATTGCTGAATACTTGGGTGTATTTGATCATAAAGCTCCAAATCAATATGCATTAAACATAATGCTTAATCAAGACGCAATTGCTCGGCTAGACTCCAAGCAAATTTTTACACGCATTGAAATAAAAGTAGCAGTTAAAGGTGCATCGTTTTTACGACAAAATGGTTTTTCTCTTGGATCAGCAATCGAGAATAGTGCAACGTCATCTTCCGCTGATATCGTTGCGATAGAACTGGCAAGTGATTTAAAAAACAAGACTGGACTCTCTGTTCCGTCAAATTTAATTTCTATTTTTAAGAGCTTGGCAACAAATCATACTGCCTCTGTTCATACTCTAAAAGTGTCTGGAAGAGATTATGTTGATGGGAAGATAGATACAGTCAATCTTATTGAAGAAAAGGTATCTTTGGACTACTATAACGTTAAGAGAGATGCAGGCCTTCGACTTGATTTACAAGATAGGTTTCGTCATCTAGAGAAAGCGTATTTGCAATGGAAGTCTGATGGATACTTTAAATGAAAAGCATATTTGAGTCACTTTGGTATGAGCGGTCCTATCCTTTCATATTTGCCGTGCTAATCGCTGTGTCTTTGCATTTTTCAACCGATTTAAGATTTCCGACAGATGATAGTATTTTTACCGCACTCTATTCAGCATCAATTAGTTTGGCTGCTGTATTAGTTGGCTTCATGGCAACAATGTATGCTGTATTAATGACGCTTCCAAGTATGATAAGAAGACTATCAAAATTAGACTATGTTGATGTTGTAATAAGCTATTTTACTCAAGGTATGATTTTTGGGCTAGTGTTTGCGTCGATGAATCTGTTCGCTTTTTTTAGTGATCAATTTGCCAAAACGCATGAATTCTTTACTATTTGGATACTGTCTGCATCAATCGCAATTTTGACGTTTTATCGTATTTCGCATCTCATATCAAAGATTTTTATTTTGTTGTCGAAGCAACCGTAAAACCCCATTTCTAAACCCCATTAAAAGAAATCCCCACCCCTAAACCCTAAACTAC
>JAEMQD010000149.1 GCA_022759035.1 Thiotrichales bacterium | reverse complement strand
CTGGCGTTTGTGGCGAGGCAATCACCAATTGTTGCGAATTTGTTTTGAAAAACGCCATATTTTCCTGCAAATTAGTGGCTTCAGTGCGCAAACTATTCGCCGAAGCCGTCGTTTCCTCTACTAATGCTGCATTTTGTTGCGTCACACTATCAATCTGACTAATCGCTTGATTAACCTGAGCGATACCCATTGCTTGCTCATTAGAAGCATTCGCAATATCACCAATCATTTGCGTCACTTTATCAATAGCATGGGTAATGTTACCTAGCATCTCTCCCGACTTTTCCGCCAGTTTGGTGCCATTGTCAACGCGACTTACACTATCTTCAATCAGCGTCTTAATGTCTTTTGCAGCCTCTGCTGACTTACCAGCCAATGCGCGCACTTCACTTGCAACCACAGCAAAACCACGACCATGCTCACCTGCACGCGCCGCTTCAACAGCAGCATTTAATGCTAACAAATTCGTTTGAAAAGCAATCGAATCAATAATGGTGACAATGTCTCCAATTTTACCGCTCGCTTCTTTAATAGACCGCATTGCCAAGATCGTCTGTTGCATAACCTCAGCACCATCAATTGCTTGATGTTGCACCGATTCTGCCAATTCTGCTGCTTGATTAGCATTAGCTGTATTGGTTTGTACCGCTGCGGTCATTTCATGCATAGTTGCGCTTGTTTGCTCTAACGCTGTCGCCTGTTCAGCAACACGCGCCGACAAGTCAGCAGCACCTTGAGATACCTGTTCTGCATCTTCACGTACGACGTTAGCTGCTTGCGTCGTCAACTCAACAACCGCTTTAATCTTATTGGTAGAAGCAGCACGAGCTGTTTGTAACACCTTAAATCTACCTTGATAATCCCCATCCGAAACGACCGTTAAATCACCCTCCATTTGTGCTTGCGCCATACGTACAAGCTCATTGGTTAAGTTATCTAAGGTATCTAGCGAATGATTTACTGCCATTTTCATTTTGAGTAAATCACCCGTGGCTTCAGCTGTCACACGTGCATCAAACTCACCCTCACTCATCTTATTCATAATAAGATTAATGTCTTCAATGACATGTTGCATAGCATCTAAAGCCGTTTCAACCAAGTCACGAAATGCCGATGGCACTCGACTATCCATACGTACATTAAATTGTCCCGCATGTAGACCTTGCATCACTTTTTCCAATTCTTGCATCATAAACGACACACTATCAGCCGATGCATTAATCCCTTGCTTTAAAACATTTAAATCGCCGACATAATCCCCCGTAACGCGTTGACTAAAGTCTGCATTAGCAATCGCAGAAACCACATGATTTGCTTCAGAAATAGCCGCTTGCTGCGCTGACAGCAAATTATTCAGTACAAATGCTGTTTGCCCAATTTCATCATCGCTAGCAATGACAACACGTTTACTAAAATCTGCCGTTAACTCAATATCATGCAATGCCTGCTGCATTGACTTCAATGAGCGAACAATCTGAGCGGCAATCCACAAACCAAATAAGCCCAATAACACTAAAAGGCCGATAAACAACCCCATAACAATTTGTTTTGTTAGACGAATATCGTGTTCACTTTTAGCGAAACTATCGGCAACAGAGTTTTGGAAAGACGGCAGCAACTCCGCAATAGGTTTAATCGCACCCGCATGAATGACTGGCCAATCATCTTCCAGCAAGGATTGTATTTTTTCTTTATCTTCCGACTGATAAGCCGCCAGCAATTGTTTAATTAATTTCGGTAATTTTTCTGAAAAAGTTTTATCTGCTTTAGCCACGAGCTGCTGTTGCGCTTCTGTTAGAGAGACATTAATGGCAATATTTTGCTTAAACGCTTCCCAATTTCCACGCACGACACCTTCTGTTTCAATCAAGTGATTTTTGGCACCAACATAAGGAATTTGTTCTAATGCCACGCCAGCCATACGGAAGCGAATTTCTTTTAGGTTTTCATCTACTGCCTGCAAATGCGACATGGGTAATACGTTATCGTAATAAACAAATGACGCCGATTTTTCTGCATGATAAATACCAAACCACCCTGCACCACCAATAAGCAGCATAGAAAGAATAGCAGCAATAATTAGCAAAAGCATCTTAAATCGAATAGATAATTTATGCATACCGAACACCCTAAGATAAATCGTTTTTTATTTTTATGTAGCAAAACACACCGACATTACGCAAATGTCGGTGTGTTAACAACAAAGCTGTTTGGGGTATGAATTATTCGACAGCACCACCAGCAGCTTTCCATTCTGGCAAGCCACCACGGAACCAATAAACTTTTTTGTAACCCGCCTTAACGGCACTCTCTGCACCTTTGTAGCCCTTCCAACATTCTGGACCATTACAGTAGGCAACGATAGCTGCGTTTTTATCCGCTGGCAATGCCGACAAATCTACTTTGTCAAGAGAGGCATCAAAATCAACGGCTTTTGCACTTTTTTCTTTATAAGGCACATTAATCGCACCTTTAATGTGACTATCCGCATATTCCGCAGCAACACGAAAATCGACAGGTAACGCACCTGCCGCAATCAAAGTTTTAGCCTTCGCTGCATCGACCATTTCCGTTCCAGAAAGAGACATTGGCGTATCGGCAGCAAAAGACAAGCTTGAAAAACCGATTGCAAAACCTACAGCAAACATAGCAATTTTCTTCATATTAACGCTCCTAATTATTGTATTGTATGAGGGAATGTATACCCGTTTCACTAAATAAAAGACACACAAAACCTCATGTTTTTCACTTTACGCCCGATTTTATACAATGTCAATAGCAATAAAAAACCCCGCCATATGAGACCGTGTGAAAACACTTTTTCATTGGCGTTAATCAAAAACAGTGTAATGGTCAAGTATTTTCGTAAAGCCTAAGCTCGAGATATTTAAATGATCAGCAAAGGCATCAATGACGCGAACGAGGTGATTACTCGGAACATAATCTTCTACCGATGGCGGCAGTAGTGCAGCTTGATGTCGGTCGATTCCCTGTTTATGTCGCATAAAAAAGCCCCATCAATTTGATAGGGCTTTTTTCTCACATATAGAGAAGGTTTTCACACGGTCTCAGCAGCGAGGTTTTTATCAGAAAATGCGATAACAATTATTCTAAAAAGTAAGCT
>JAEMQD010000094.1 GCA_022759035.1 Thiotrichales bacterium | reverse complement strand
AATAAAAACGGTATTTAATATCGCTATTTATCGCTGTTTTTCGCTATGAAATGCCAGCTTTTTTGCCAGCTTTTTTACTGTCATTTTCACCACCAAATAAGGCAACCGCCTTATCACCAGAGTCATTCACCGCGCTGGGAATAAACCGACCGTAAACTTGTCGAATCATACCCCAATCAGCATGACCCATTTGTTGTGCGACCCACATAGGATGCTCGCCAGCAGTTAGCATCATACTGGCATAGGTGTGGCGCGTTTGGTATGGATTGCGATAACGAACGCCCGCTTTTTTCAAAGCAGGTTCCCATAATGTCCGTCGAATTGGCTGATCACCTTCCCAAGGTTCATTTGTTCTTGGGTTCTGAAAAATAATATCATTCGCTAAAAAAGTGAAGGCTTTTTGTGCCAACAAGGCTTGCATAGCAGGGTATAAAAGCTTCACGTCGCGCATACCCGCTTTGGTTTTAGTGGTTTCTGCTTTTTTTGCCGCTTGTGTTTTTGCTCTACGAATGCGAACCATGCCAGCAACAAAGTCAACATCGCCCCATTTAAGCGCCACTAGCTCACTGGTTCTTAACCCTGTCCATAGGGCAAACTGAACCAAGTTTTTTGCTTGTCCATCAAGAACCGACAATATAGCCGCTTGTTCATCTGCCGTGAAAGGGTCTATATCATCTTTAGTTTTTAATGTTTCTTTATTGGTATAGGTCCAGCCGCTAAGTGGGTTAGACTCAATCAAGTCATCCTCAACCGCTTCATCTAGTGCTGCCCTTAAAACGGATAGAATATTAGCGATTCGCTTGTTGCTACAGGTTTGCTGTGCGCCCCAGTCACGAATAGTGCCGCGTTTAATATCGCTTAGCATTAAATGGCCAAAAGCAGGGGTTAGTGAATTATTAATAATTTTTCGATAACCAAGCGCGGTACTCGATGCCAGTCTTTTTTCGGTCCGCATCATCCAGTTGTGTAGGTATTGCTTGGTTAAAAGAATGTCGCCTTGTTGCTTTGCAAATGTTAGCGCGCGTTTGCTATTGGGGAAAGTTGCAGCATAATCAAAAGTACCGCGGTCAATGGCTTCAAGAATAGAAGCCCTGAATCTTACTGCCTGCTTAATATTAGCGGGGCTGGGCTGCCCTTTGATCCTCTCGCGACACCTTTTGCCTTGAAAGGTGAAGGTGATTTCGATTGTACTCTCCGAGGCGGCACGTACCCCGTTTCCTTCTCTACCCATTCGTGATAACCCTCAATGCTTAACAGTATGCGTCCATCTGGAGCTTTGAGCCAAACTAGACCCTCAGTCCACACGCCTTTGTGCATCTTATCACGCACCGCTTGTTCGGTGTAGCCAGTAAGTTCGCTGAACTTTCCGATGGTTACCCAGTTTACGCTCATAAGTTATCCCCAAATTCTGTGCATTAGTTTGTTGACTGTTGTTCGATAATCGCATTTTTCAAATAAACAGCCAGATCAAGCGCTTCTTCGTAAGCATCTTGCAGGCTATTGCGTCCGTTATGCGGCTGCAATGGCGTACCGTATTTTTCTATGCCAGCCTTGTTGCGGTTTTCCATGTCGCGCATTACCAACTCCCAAGTTGGTGTAGCTTCATTTTGGATTGGATTTGGCTGTTCTTTCCAATAGGCGCTGGTGCTTTCTTTAATCATCCTTCCAATCCCAAATAAAATGCTGTTAACTCATCGCCAACTTCTTGGCTAGTGGCGTGGTAAATGCCCAAATAGTTGCTTCTTAAATTCGGTAACTGCAAATATTCCGCCAGCTTTTCTGGTGGGACGTTCTGATTCTTACGAACATCTTCCCATTTCAAACGCCACTGAAAAAGCTCGTGCTTACTCATTTCTCCTTCAGCAACTAGCCGATTCACTTCCATGTGAATTTCAGCATGTAGGCGCTCCATTGCCAGCTTATCAACCATTCTATCCATCACGGCGTTGGTAGCGTTAAGATAACTTTTCGCTTTTCGCTCAAGGTCTTTGTAGCTAAGTTTTTTTGGTGTTGGTTTAAAAGCCATCACGCACCAACCCAATCCACCACAGTGCGAGAGCGGAAACTACCAACCTTAACCAAGCCATACACTTCAAAGTCATAGGCAGACTCTAAACAGCTTTGAAAGCCGTTTGCTTTGGCTTCATCAATCGTGTCAAAAGCCACCAAGCGATCATCTTCACTATAAAGCTGCAAGCCATTAGCACCAGCGCTATCACCCAATAGGTAGCCTTTAAACTCGCAAATTGCTTCTTTATTCAAGCTATCACGAAGTTCAACATTTTCAGCAGACAGCTTAGTTATTACCTCATTGGCTTCTCGCAATGCTGCCGCCAACTGTGCTGTTTTGCAGTGGGTGATTTCAGCATAGGAATTATTAAACGCTTCCACATTTTCAACAACAATAAGATCAATTTCTTGATTAGTTTCAATAGCCTTATTTGCTTTACCGCTGCTTGCTTCAAGCCCTAAGAAATTGACCGCTTTAGGTGTAATCCACCACTTGTTAACGCTTCCGCCGCTGTTTTTAATAAAGCCTTTGGTGCGCATATCGTTTAAATGACCAGTGGTTAAGTCAGCAAAAACACTTTTAATTTCCTTAAAAGTAAAGGCGCTTTGTTCATCTAAAACAGCCTGTTCAAACAGCACTTTCACTAACTCAACTTGTGCATCACTCATTGTCTCGTTCATATCAATTACACCCAATTAAAACCAAAAATAAACCACTAACAGCGAAAGCATTAGCAGCGAACCAACAAAAGCACGCTTATCGCTTTTCTCGCGCATGCGTCGCTTAATCATCATGCTGCGCGGTGTTGCCTTATATGCCGCATGGGCAATCAATCGATTCATCTTAATTCTCCTGTTCATTTATGAAGGTGAACACTGCAAAAATTTTTGGCATTCCGTGGGCTTTATTTCCACCTTTTAAAGAGCAACACAGTGCCCACCTTCATAAATACTCGTCTTTCCGAGTCGCCAATCATCGCCTGTGGTTGGTTTTAGCCCTGATCAAAAGGCAAGGAGCCTACATCGATAACTGCGGGTGTTATATACCCACCGCCCGCTGGGGTTTGTAGTCAAACTACTGCAATAATCGCCACGAACACGCTTTGTCGTTTGGCTTGAATGTAGTTTACTAAA
>JAEMQD010000037.1 GCA_022759035.1 Thiotrichales bacterium | reverse complement strand
AAACCGCATCCGCCAGCCTGTATGTGGTGCTGGATGAAGCTCAGACCCGACTACTGATTGACGTTCAACTACAAGAAGCTGGCTGGGAAGCGGATTCGGTATTGTTACATTATCAAAAAGGTACTCGCCCCGAAAAAGGTAAAAACCTTGCGATTGCTGAATGGCCAACCCAGTTCAATGGCGAAAATGGTCGTGCCGATTATGTGTTATTTGTGGGGCTTACGCCGATTGCTGTGGTCGAAGCGAAAAAAGAAAACACCAATGTGGCAGGCAAGATTCCACAGGCTGAGCGTTATAGCAAAGGGCTGAGTGTCACGCCACCGTTAATTGGTGCTTGGGAAACAGTGGGCATGACCATTGCGTGGCCTGATGAGGAAGAAGGTCACTACAAAGTGCCTTTTGTCTATTCCTGCAATGGTCGTCCTTATGTCAAGCAATTAGCCGAGCAGTCGGGTATTTGGTTCCGTGATGTACGCCAACACAGTAACCTCAAACGCGCCTTACCAGAGTTTCATAGCCCTAACGGTTTGCTCGACTTGCTCAAACGCGATAAGGCAAAAGCAGAATTAACCTTGCACGATGAACCCTTCGGTTATCTAAAAATTCGCGATTATCAACAAAAAGCCATTCATGCGGTTGAAAATACGCTATCAAAAGACATACGCACCGCGTTATTAGCCATGGCTACAGGTACAGGTAAGACGCGTACCATTTTGGGGCTAATGTATCGCTTCTTAAAAGCGGAGCGTTTTAAGCGTATTTTGTTCTTGGTTGACCGAACGGCATTGGGTTCACAGGCGGTTGATAGCTTCAAAGATGTGACCTTAGAAGCCAACCTATCCTTGGCTAAGCATTACAACATTGCCGAACTGGGTGATATGGCGGCAGAAGCGGAAACAAGAGTCCAAGTCGCTACGGTGCAAGCCATGGTGAAACGCATTTTTATGAGCGACAATCCGCCTACCATCGACCAATTCGATTGCATTATTGTTGATGAAGCTCACCGAGGTTATACCCTTGATCAAGAAATGACGGAAGGCGAACTGGCAACGCGTGATGCCTCTCAATACCTGTCCAGTTATCGCCGTGTGTTGGATTATTTCGATGCCGTCAAAATTGGATTAACCGCCACACCCGCTAAGCACACCACCGATATTTTCGGTCATCCCGTTTATACCTATTCTTACCGCGAAGCCGTTGCCGATGATTGGCTGATCGACCACGAACCGCCTATCCGTTATGAAACACTGCTCAGTCAAAAAGGGATTCATTTCGATAAAGGCGAACAGGTTCATGCCATCAACACCCAAACGGGAGAAATTGAAACCGCCGATTTAGAAGATGAGCTGGATTTTGATGTTGCCAGCTTTAACCGTCGTGTCATTAATGAAAACTTCAATCGTGTCATCTGTGAACAGTTAGCCAAAGAACTTGACCCCACGGGTGAAGAGAAAACGATGATTTTCTGCGCCACCGACTTACATGCCGACATGGTAAAACGCTTGCTTGATACTGAGTTTAAAGCGGTGTGGGGTGATGACTATAATCAAGCAGCTGTGGCTAAAATCACAGGGCAAAGTGATAAGGTCGATCAACTGATTCGCCAATACAAAAACGAACGCTATCCCAACATTGCGATTACCGTCGATTTACTGACCACGGGCATTGATGTGCCGAAAATTTGCAATCTGGTGTTTATGCGTCGGGTTAAATCGCGCATTTTGTATGAGCAGATGATTGGTCGGGCAACGCGTCGTTGCGATGAGATTGGTAAAACCGTATTCCGTATCTACGACCCCGTTGATATTTACGCCACCTTGCAAGAAGTCAACACCATGAAACCCTTGGTGAAAGACCCGAATATCACCATGGCTCAGTTGGTCGAAGAACTCACCGATCCGCAACGACTTGAAACCGCCATGAACAGCGCAGGCGAGCAAGCGGGTGAAACTCATGCTCACTTGGTACTGAGTCAACTCAGCCAAAAATTAATGCGTGTGTTACGTAAAGCCGACAACAAAGCCCAACACCAACCCAGCATTAAGCAAGCACTGGATGAATTACATCAGCGCGTCGGTGTTGAACCCAAAACCCTGCATCAGCATTTACATCAATTAGGTCCTGTTAAAGCGGCTGAGTTTTTGGGCAAACACACAGGTCTAATTCAGCGAGTTAACGCCATTAATGACCTGCTGGGTAGTGAACGCAAACCAATTATTTCACATCATCCAGACGAATTTAAGGTGCGAGAACAAAGCTATGGTGACTATAATCGCCCAGAAGACTATTTAGACAGCTTCAATCAGTTTATCAAACAACACATCAACCAGTCTGCCGCTCTATCGGTGGTGGTGAACCGCCCTAAAGACCTGACACGCGAACAGCTCAAAGAAGTCAAAATCCTGCTCGATACCGCTGGTTATAACGAAGCTAAATTACAAGCGGCAGTGCGCAATCAAACCAATCAAGACATAGCTGCCAGCATTGTCGGACATATTCGCCGTGCCGCCTTGGGTGAAGCCCTGATTCCCTTTCAACAACGGGTCGAAACCGCCATGCAACGCATTTATGCCAGCCATGCGTGGCTACCTGCACAGCGTAAGTGGTTAGAACGCCTTGCCAAACAACTGATACATGAAGTGGTGTTAGACCGAGCCTTTGTCAATCAGCGTTTTGCCGAGCACGGTGGCGTGAAAGCCTTAGACAAACTCCTCGATCAGCGGTTAGACAGCTTATTAACCGAATTAAACGAAGCCATTTGGCCAACAGCGCAAGCCGCTTAACCCTTAGGAAACCCAATGAACCATAATGAGATTGTACAAAAGCTGTGGAACTTGTGTGATGTGTTACGTGATGACGGCATTAACTATTCCGATTATGTCACGGAATTGGTGCTATTGCTGTTTATTAAAATGGTCAATGAAAACACCGAAGCTGGCACACTGAGCAAACACACTTTGCCCGAAGGCTGTCGCTGGACAGACCTGAATGGCAAGTCGGGTATTAACCTACTCAACGACTACAAACGCATTTTACTGATTCTTTCGACAGGTAAGGATGCGCAGGGTAACTTGGTGCATGAAGACCCGTTAATTGCTGCCATTTACGCCGATGCGCAAACCCGTTTACGCGAACCTAAGCATGTAGAACAGATGATTAAAACCCTCG
>JAEMQD010000123.1 GCA_022759035.1 Thiotrichales bacterium | reverse complement strand
TCTCCCAATAACTCGTCACCTCTTTATAGCGGTTCAGAGACAATAACATCACCTCTTACATTCACATTTTCAGTATCTGATGACGATCCAACAGTAACTAAACAACCAACAGTAACTAATATTTCAATGGATATTGCGTTACCGGGTGCTTCTATAGCAGGAAATACATTAACGATTACTAGCCTAACTGGGTTATATCCATTTACAGTTAAAACAGTCAAACCGTTAAACCTAAGCCAGCATACATACGATAATACATTTAAATTCTCCGTGGGTGAAAAGATAATTAATTATACAAAAGAATCAAACTCGCCCAAAACAATTAATGTGACGGTAACGGCATCGACTGGCGCCACAAATCTATATCAAATTATAGTTCAAGCAGATTTCTCCGCAAATCAACCTGCATTACAAGACGCAGTTAAACGTTCAAACTTCTAGAATAAACGTTGCTTTCTTTAATTAAACCAATTATAATGTAGTTGTAGTTTAATTAAAGAGGTAACGTATCATGAAAAAAACAATCCTATCTATTTGCTTATTGTCTCTAACAGGATGCTCATCAACCCCTCAGGAGCAGATTGCAAAGCAGCAAGCTGCTATCGAGAAGAAACAGGAGGAGCAGGTTAAGAAGATTGCATCGAATATTCCCGACTGGTTTCTAGATTATTCACCGTTCGATGGTGAACTGTACTACGCAGCAGCAACCTCAACTTCAACCGATCCTCATATCGCGTTAGATGATGCAAAGACGCTTGCTGTTGCTGAGATTGCGCGAATGACATCTGCTAAAGTCTCATCACAGAAAGCCATCAGCCAGCGAAACGATTCCTCATCCAGAGGTTCAACAGTTACCAAACTAACTGTTGACGAGTTTACGGCTGGTAAAAACATGGCTGGATATAACGTAAACAAACGCGAGCTTTTCGCTGAGGGTAGTTTGTTTCGAGCGTATGTTCTTGTATCGTTTAAGAATAATGCAGCGATCTCCCAGGAGGATTTAAATCAGCTTAAACAAGATCATGATGAGTTGGTTAAGCGTGTTGAAGCAGCTGAACGTAATCAGTCAGGAGAAAATCAATGAAACGTATACTAGCTCTATGCTCGATACTTTCGGTTTCAGCAGCTCTTGCTGAAACTGAAACACAAACGGGATCAACGTGTGACGTTGCAATGAATAAAGCTGTTGAGTCTATAGCTAAGCGATTGAATCCGGTTATCGAGCATTCAAAGACTATAACAAGAAGCAATACCAACTCAACATCAAATGAGGTCGTTAATGTTGCATCGTCTGCGGTGATTAATGTTGTAAACACAACATTTCGTGAAGGTAAACAAGGGTGTGCGGCGACTATCGTCTACACTTCAACAAATTACGATAAAGATCTTGAGGTTATCGCATCAAACCGTCAGCAGGCTTATAGCGGTGTTCAAGATAGCATTAAGTTTGACGATGTTAACTCCAACACTATTCACAATAAAACAGCTGATTACGCATCTCACATTGCTTCCAACCTAACACAAGCTTCTGCTAAACAGAAGTTAAATGAGGTTGCCGATAATGAGGCTATGCTTGAGCGTTTGCAGCAGATCGATCGCTTTCTTGAGCAATATCGTAAGCTTAAGTTTACCAATGTTGAGGTTCAAAGACCTGGTGAAGGTGGTTATAAGTGGACAACCAGTAAAAACGTTGAGTGGTTTTATGACTTCAAAGATCTGCCAACTATCAAAGCTTATATTGAGAGTATGAATATCGGAACCGTATATTACGGTGATAAGATGCAGGAACTTGTAATCGTACCAAAAGATCCATCAACTATTCCATTTAAAAATTATACACCTGTTCTGGAGTATAGAGATGAGAATGGAAAGCGGTGGAAATATAATCTAATCGATACACCAGTTTCTCTATGGCAGGAGAAGTTTATTCGAACTAACGCACCACCTGCCGTCCAACTTAAGTGGGAAGAAGCTAAAGATATTGATTGTATGATGTACGGTGGCGAAACTAGATGTGATGTTATTAAATTGATCGAGAATATCCGCAGACAAGAAAACAAATCGATCATTGTTCCATTCACCGGTACAATATTCACCACCGAATACGACTTTTATAAGTGTCGAATGGAATGGCAGTGTTGATTATTTGACCGATATTGGTTATAATAGAGTTGGTGGGTTGGACAAGTCTTCTCAACCACAACAGAGGTCTAAAAACTCACCAAACCAAAAAGGAGTATCTATTAATGGATATTAAACATCTTAAACCAGTGCTTAGTGAACTATCATTCGTAGGCATCTCAGAGGTCGTCATTGAACCATCTGAAACTGGGTCGTTGTTGCGAGGTTCAAATGCAGATAAAAGTCTATTGATCTTTTTCAACGTCACAATGTCTATTACAGATAAGCCTCTAGGTGTTAAAAACGTCAATGCGTTACTATCTCGAATTAATTTATTTGATGAAGAGAAAGCCGCTATTGAAGTGATTAACTCATCTGAGGGTAATATCGGAATCTTGAATATTAAGCAAGGTCGCAAAAAAGCATCTTATCGATGCCACTCACCCTCGCAGATTCAAGCGCCTCGTTCAATGCCATCCGACGTAGAAATCAATGATTCAAACGCAATCACATTCTCAAAAGAGTATGTCGACCAGTTAAATCAAGCCATTTCATCGATGTCGTATACGGGTGAGAAAGAAAAACGAACTGTCTCTATCAAAGGCAATGGAGCTTCAATTGAAGTGACTATTTTCGATGGTTCAGATGATTCGTTTGTGGATGAAGTTGAAATCAGTGGAATTGATTGTCGTGGTCTATATGACGTTTCGCCGTTCAGTAAGCTGATGAAGGCCTCAGCCACACACAACGAAGGGAATGCAATCTTCTCGATTTCATCTAATGGAATCGGTTTATTCCGTGTTGATCTATTGGATGTTGTTGTTCATCCGACGGTCGCATAAGATGTAAATAGATAGCCTACGTGCTACTCTATTTAAAACTGCCTATGTGCTAATTTATATTGAAAGGAAAATGATATGTCTATTTTAACTAAACTAAAAGCCAAAAAATCTCTAGTCGCTCAAGTCAAAGAAGCTCAGCGCGAAAACAAACAAGACACTCGCATGGTTCCATACTACGATCTGAAAGATGGTGAAAAGATGAAAGTCTTATTACTTCCAGATG
>JAEMQD010000097.1 GCA_022759035.1 Thiotrichales bacterium | reverse complement strand
AATATTCAACACGAGCCTTACGGCATGCAACGTGTTGCTTACCAAATGAATACAGGCGACGATCAAGAACAATTGCAAATCATCAAATACGCCAATAACCACATACAAACGATTGGAAAAGACAGCATTGAGTTGCAAGTAGTCATCTTTGGTGCAGGAATGAGCTTACTGCAATCTAACGACGAAAAACTGAACAAAGCAGTGGATGATTTGCGTGCTAAAGGCGTTAAAATTGCGATTTGCAATAACACACTACGTAATAAAAACATCGATTGGCATAGCCTTCGCGGCGTTCAGGAAGCAGACATCGTTCCAGGTGGCGTTGCCGAACTCGCCTTCTTGCAACAGCGTGGTTTTGCTTACATTAAGCCTTAAGCCAAGATGATACGATTACGACCTTGTTCCTTGGCTTGATACAAGCGATGGTCAATAGTGGAATACAACTGATCGGAATCTGGCAACTCATGGCTCTGCCAAAGCCCTGCACCGATAGAAATGGTCAAAAACCCCAAGGCTGCTTGGCTATTTTCTATCTGCAAGCCCATCACATCGGTACGCAAGGCTTCTAAATGTGTGACTAACTCCTGCTCATCTTGGAACTGCGCCAACACCACAAACTCCTCACCGCCAATACGGAAAACGAAATCATTCGCACGATTAAAATGCTGCTGAATTTGTTGCGCGACAGCAACCAACACCTCATCGCCACGCTGATGACCATAGGTATCATTAATCAACTTAAAAAAGTCGATATCGATAATAACGGCAGATAAACAACGATCTTCTCGTTTAGCTCGGTTAATTTCTTGCTCTACGATCTTATTGTAGTAGCGTCGGTTATATAATCCCGTCAACTCATCAATAATAGACAGCTGCTCAATGCGCTTTTTATCACTAATGTCTACGCGAGTTGCCCAAGCATACTGAATTCTACCCAACCAATCCTTTTGCGGGGTGAGCGTCAGCTCAATCCAGTAATGACTGCCATCTTTACGTACCGCTTCAATTTCGCCTGTCCACGACCTTCCCGAAGTTACCTGCATAAAAATCGCGTCTTTTTGTGCTTCGGTTACTGTATTGGCTGTTAAGTTCCGATAATTAATTTCTTTTAACTCTTCGGGGCTGTAACCCGTTAACCGCGCAAATGCCTGACTCGTCCACACAACACGCGCATCGGCAAGCGAAATTTTCGATGCCAGTGTTAGTTCATGAATCTGGTTAATGTAGTTCTGACGATTATTTTTTTGCTGCCGATAAAAAAGCACAACAAGTAAGAAAACACCGACAATCAACAACGAATAAAGCGTTAGCTGCTTTAATTGTGCTGAATCTAAGCGATTGATCACCTCGAGCTTAACCCACTTGCTATAAATCTGCTGACGCTCCTCTTCAGAAATACTGCTCAAGGCTTTTTCTAAAATACCCAATAAAACGGAATTATCTTTGTCTACCGCCATCGCCAAATCAAACATCGTCTGCGTTTGACCAATCACGTTTAAACCCTGAATACTCAACTGCTGCATATGATGATTAATAACCATTAAATTATCGGCGTATGCAAAGGCTTCTCCCTTGCTAACCGCACTTAACCCCACTTCAACATTGTCTACCAACAATAGGTTAACAGAAGGATAATTCTGTTCAAGGTATTCCTTAACCCAATAATCTTTAACAACGGCAATCGTCTTGCCATTGAGCTGATTGAAGTCTGCGACATAGGTCTGGCTACTATTCGCAACAAGCGTAATCGGAAAAGAAAGATAGGGTTTGGTAAACGAAAAGTCGCGTTGCCGAGTAGGGGTAATCACAATGGAGGGTATAACATCTAATTGTTGGTCGCGCACCAACTGAAGGACTTCAGACCAAGACTTATTCTGTGTTGCCTGAAAATGAACACCCAGTTTTTTCTCCATCAGCTTAAGATAATCAGCAACAATGCCTTGATAACGCCCATCGGTATCAATAAATTCAAAGGGCATCCAGCGGTTATCACTCGCCAAGGTCAAGCTAGGATGCTGTTGCAAATACTGCCACTCTTGCTCTGTCAACCAAGACTGCTTAGTCGAAAAGATAAAGCTCTCGGGCTTAAACGCATCCAGCTGAGCTTGAGTAATCAAATCAACTTCTTTAGCGAGCGTGAGCGCGGCCACTAATTTTGTTGCTTCTAGCGCACCAATGGGAATACTGCCCGACTTAACTAATGGTGCTGTTGCATTGGCTTCATAAATCAGTGCTTCACGCGTTTTATCCACTGGGTAGTTAGCGATAATGTAGTCAACGATTTCTTCTTGGTGCTCAAGTGCATACTGCCAACCCGCAATGGTCGCTTCTTTAAACGCCTGTACCATGCCTTGGTTGGTGCGTGCATTTTTTTCACTGGTAATAACAAAGCTTTCTTGCGACTGAATACCGAAAAGCCGAGGATCTACAATATGATAGGGTTGGTGCATGAGCTGTAATTGATAGGGTTCGTTGGTCGCATAGGCAGCGTAGAAATCTACTTTATGCTCAATAAAATCATTTAACCTACCTGTATGTGGCACGCGAACAACGGGATTCTCTAATGTTTTAAGCATCGACAGAATCTGTAAACTATTCAGATCATAAGCCATCTTCCCCGACATCTGCTCTAAATGCGTAATCGGTTCATGCGACAATAGAATCATGGGAGAATATTGAAAAGCGGCCATTAGCAACTGGATTGGCGCACCTTTAACGCAGTCGACCAATACGTTCGAATGCTCAATGCCAAAGTCGGCACGTCCTGCCAACACTTCGTTTAAGGGGGTAATCCCTGGTTGCCATTCCTTAGCGGTTACCGCCAAGCCACGTTCGGCATAGTAGCCTTGCTTAATGGCGGCATAAACACCCGCAAACTCAAACTGATGTTTCCATGTCAATTGCACTGTCACGGGCTTAAGTGG
Source organism: Thiotrichales bacterium (assembly GCA_022759035.1). GTDB lineage: Bacteria > Pseudomonadota > Gammaproteobacteria > Thiomicrospirales > Thiomicrospiraceae. The sequence continues at coordinate 285 of JAEMQD010000097.1, read as the reverse complement.
TGCGTTGTTAGCAGGCGATTCGGCATTCGCCGTTGCGAGAAGCACACAGAAAAACAGACCTACAATGAGCAGGGCATAACGATTTATCCTGCCAATACTCACAAGACTAAGCCTTGCTTGTGCTGTGCTGTGCTGTGCTGTGCTGCAATGCTAACCCCTCATTAATCCGAGTCAATAAAAAACTAACGATACTTACTGATTATTAGTAATTCTACGCCACCCAAGATAACAACACAACACGTAATGGTAAATGAACGAAAGCCGTTAGTATTTGTCTTCCGTTTT
>JAEMQD010000052.1 GCA_022759035.1 Thiotrichales bacterium | reverse complement strand
GCAGCCGTTGGTTATGTTGCGGCTAAACCAATCACGGCAAAAGCAAAAGCCGAGGATGATGTTAAAGATATTTCAATTACTGGCGAATTTACACCAGAACAAGAAGCCGCGCTAGGTTTTACCTTGCGCAAAGCCGCGCTAGACATGAATCAGTCGCTAGATTCTGTTGCGGATGGGGTAAAAACGTTAGTTGCTGGTGGTATTCAGTCTGCCGATGAACTTAACCAGTATGCCCCTGTTATTGCAAAAACAGCCACGGCTACCCGTGCGCAAATGGATGACATTGGTAACACCTTTTTAGCACTTGCGAACAACATGAAAATCGGCGCGGCAGATAGCGAAAGCGCGATGAATATCATGATTAAGTCAACCAAGCTTGGACAAGTCGAGTTCAAAGATATGGCTAAATGGATGCCGCAATTAACGCCAATGCTTGCGGCTATGGGGATGACTGGTAAAGAAAGCGTTGCCCAGCTTGCCAGTATGTTACAAGTGTCTAAAATTGGTGCAGGAACGGCAGACGAAGCAGGTAATAACCTTAAAAACCTATTAACCAAAATCAATGCGCTCGATACCGATAAAGACTTTGAAAAAGTAGGAATCAACTTAAAAGCTAGTCTTAAAGCGTCCGCATTAAACGGTGTTGACCCTGTTACCGCTATGCTGGACTTGGTTAAAACCTACATGAGTAAAGCCATGAATCCAGATGACTTGGCTAAATATAAAGCGGCATTAGCTGAAAAAGACGGCATAAAATCCGCTGAAATGTTCAAAAGCCTTGGTGAAGCTGGAAACATGGGGAAATTATTTCAAGACATGCAAGCAATGGGAGCTTTACGTGCGCTGTTGCAAAACAAAGACAAGCTAACTAGCTTTAGCGCTGATTCTTTAGCCGCAGGTAATAGTGATATGCTTGGGGCGGACTTTGAGAAGCGGACGCAAGGTTTTTCTGAGCAGTGGAAGGGCTTAAATATTGCGCTTACCGAGTTTTCCGTATCGGTTGGTGATTTACTATTACCAGCGGTTAAGAGTATCACGGGTTACTTAAAAGATGCCGCTATCTTTGTTGGTGACTTTGTAAAAAACAATCCTGAAATAGCAAAAATGGCAGGCTATGTATTAGCTGGAGTGGCTGCATTTAAGGCGTTATCGGTTGGTATTTTGTTGGTCAAAGCTTCATCATTAGCAACTTCTGCCGCGCTAATGGTACTAAGAGGCGCTATCATAGCTAACCCAATCTCAGCGGCGATTATAGCCATTGCTACCGCCGCCTATCTACTTTATGAAAACTTCGCACAGGTTCGCGGACTGTTTAATGGGCTTTGGGATGGTTTTTTGGTTGGTTTAGCACCTGTCATTAAACTATTCGACGGCTTTGGCGGCAAAGTTTCTAACTTGATAGAGAGTCTTACAGGTATTAAAGTTGCTACCGATGGTAGTGCATTTAGTTGGCAAGTGTGGGGCGAAACTGCTGGCATTGCTATTGGTAGCGCAATTAGCTCAGTTACAGATTTTATCGGTCAGGTTATTTATCAAATTTGGTCATTACCCGACACTATTAAAGCCGCTTTTGAAGGTTTGAAACAGTGGTTCGCTGAATTATGGCAGGGTATTTTAGGCGGATTCATGAGTGTTATTAACACAACAAACGAAGCCCTAAATACCATCTTGCCAGAAAAGTATCAGATGCACCTTAACGCACCACAACTTAAACAGTTGCCCGTACCAGATGTTCAACAAAAACTAGCGGCTGGTAACGATAGCAGTGCGAAAGGTGGTGATGTTATCCACTTTAGCCCTAACATAACATTACCAGCGGGAACAAGCGAACAAACTGTAACCAGCGTTAAACAGGCGTTAGGTATCAGCCAAACGGAGTTCGAGCAACGTTATAAAACCATGATGAAACAACAAACACGCACGGGGTACGCAGCACAATGATTGGACTTTTTGGCGATGTGACATTCGGGTTAATTACCTACTTTACAGGTGTATCGCAGGAGCAGACGGCAAATTATGCAAGTCTTGAGCGTATCGGACAAAAACCACTTTTGCAGTTTACTGGTTTTGGTGCAGATACTTATAAGCTTGATATGTTGTTTCATGTTCGCTTTTGTGACCCACAGGCGGAAATAGACAAATTAAAAGGCATGTTAGCCAGCAAGAAAAGCGGCGGCTTAGTGCTAACAAACGGCACACATGCGGGTTGGTTTGTGTGTAGTAATATCAGTATAACAAGCACACAAATGACCACAGACGGGAACTTGGTGCAAGCTACGGTATCGGTGTCACTAACTGAAAGCCCTCCGCTGCTGATTGGTGACACAGACGGCGACGTTTCGCACCCAGCAAACGCCATTGGTGATAAACCAAAACTAGCCGATGATGGAAAAGGTATGACTATTGCAAAAGCCCTAAGCACAGCCAGAACAGCAATGAGTGCTGTTAATCGCGGTATTGCTTTTGCTAACGCATTAAAGAGCGGTAATCCATCAAGGGTGTTAGGTCAAATGTCAGGGCTTGCTAATGACGCAGTGAAAGCCGCCAATGCGTTAGGGATTGACACTAGCGGGATATCATCTGATGACCTGAAATATGTTGCTAATCTGAGTAAATCAGGGCAGGAGATGTATAATATTAGCAACGTCGCCAAAAACATGAACGCAAGTAATATCGAACAGGGTTTACAGGCAATGGGTGGGAGTATGCAAGCAGCTAACGATTACATGAGTAGCGTTAGCCCTTGGTACTCGGAAAATATTTCTAATGCGGTGGCTAGAAAATGAATGAAATTGCTTACTATATTCACCACGTAACCACGCAAGATGACCGATTGGACTTGATTAGTTTTAAGTATTTCGGTAATGTTAGCATGATTAGCGATATTGTTGCCATTAATCCAAACCTGCCGCTAACTGATACGCTGCCAACAGGATTAACGGTCAATGTCCCTGTTTATAAAACAACAAAATTAACGACACAGGCAAAACCAGCATGGCTAACATAAGTCTAGTACCTGCGCTTAATATTAACTATAACGGAAAAAGCACTGGGCGCGATTTAACTGACAGCCTGATAAGCTTTGATTATCAAGATAACATTAGTGACAGAAGCGACACGGTGAGCATTACGTTTGAAGACGTTAGCGGCTTTTGGCGTGATAACTTGCCAGATACAGGGGCAACCTTAGATATTTCATTCGGTTACGAGGGTT
>JAEMQD010000054.1 GCA_022759035.1 Thiotrichales bacterium | reverse complement strand
TATGATCTCTGTCTTGCAACCTGCAATCAGGTGCTGAACTTTTAGGTAATGGTAATGGAACGCTTTTTTAGAAGCCTTAAAACAGAATGGATACCAACTTTAGGCTATAAAAGCCTGACGCAAGCACAATCGCATATTGTGCGTTATATAACTGGTTATTACAGCAATGTGCGACCGCATCAATTTAACGGCGGTAAAACGCCAAACAAGGCAGAGTCAATTTATTGGGAAAATTGCTCTATAAATGTGGCTAAAAATGCTTGACCACTACACCCTTCCCGAGCAGGGGAGGGGACTGGAGGTCATCATGGTTTTATTTATAGCAGAAGTCCGTTTTTCTACAATAGAAAACGGACAGAGTGAACTACTCCCGCCAAGTCGGATTACCGACTCTGGCGTGAGCTTCTGGCGACCTATGCAACGAAGTTGTCACATCTCTCGCACGAACACTGCTTCTGGACAGTTTAGTTCGTGAGGAACACTTTACACCACAGGTGATTCCCACCTGTTCAGAAATTTGTTGCAATCCAAAGCGTTTGATGTTGATCGCAGCATGCAAGTCTCTGTCTTCGGTATGACCACAGGCAGGGCAGACAAACACTCTATCGCTCAATTTGAGTTCGGTGTGTTTTGTATGACACATACGACATTCTTTACTCGATGGCGTGAAGGTATCAATTTTGATGTAATTTTTACCATTCTCACGCATCTTATAAGTCATAAACACATCAAACATTCCCCAGCCAACGTCGGTGATATGACGGGATAGCTTTGGATTTTTGATCATATTCTTAACCATCAAATCCTCTCCCACATAGGTCGTTGCGTGGCTTTTGACAGCGAAATAGTGGGTGAGTTTATGATGAAAGTCTTTACGGGCGTTGGCGACATGCTCATGTAAGCGTGCCACAACGATCCTTTGTTTTGCACGACGTTTACTGCCTTTTTTCATACGAGACAATAAACGCTGTGCTTTTCTCAACTTCTCAAGAGAAGTTTGCAGAAAACGAGGATTAGGAATAACCGTACCGTCTGATAAGGTGAGAAATGATTTAACTCCCAGATCACCTGCAACCGTTTCTGATTCGGTTATCACACAAGGAATAATGTCATTAACCTCTTTCTCTAAAAGAATGCTAATGAAAAACTTACCTGTTGCATTGCGACTAATTGTACAAGTCTTAATCTTGCCTTCTGGCAATTCTCTATGCTTTACAAAACGCACTAAGCCTATTTTAGGCAACTTAACCTGGTTGTCTAATACGGCCACATGCTGAGGTGCTGAATAAGACTGATGGCTATCGTATTTCTTTTTGAAGCGTGGATACTTAGTCCCATGCTTGAAGAAATTGGTGAATGCGGTATCCACGTCTTTGAGTGCTGCTAATAGTGATTGACTATTAACGTCATTTAACCAAGCCCATTTGGGCAAGGATTTTTTCTTCACTAATTGGTCTTGAATGCGACGTGATGAAATACTTTTGCCAAATATTTTGTAATAGCGTGAACGCAAGGCAATCGCCCAATTTTTAACAAAGCGTACAGAACCAAAGTGCTGATTGATTTGCACCAATTGATCAGCATTAGGTTTTAATCGGTATTTGTAAGCTTTTAAAGTTTTCATGCTATGATTTTACTATTACTTAACTTGGCGTCAATATGAATAAAACAAATAAATCAAATAAAAAGAGCCACTTTCATGCAGTTTATGACCTAAACTACCATTTAGTGTTAGTAACTAAATATCGCAATAAGGTTATCAATCAAGCCATGCTAGAACGCTTACATCAAATTTTCCTTGAACAATGTGAACATTGGTCAGTAAGATTGGTTGAGTTCAACGGTGAAGCGGACCATGTTCACCTGTTAATCAACGCACACCCAGCAATGGACTTGAGTAAGTTTATCAACTCGATTAAGACGGTTAGTTCAAGGCTGATCCGTAAGGAATACAAAGAACACGTTAGCAAGTATTATTGGAAACCTTATTTTTGGACAAGAGCATATTGCTTACTAACTACTGGCGGAGCGCCGCTAGAAGTAATCAAAGCCTATATCCAAAACCAAGATAGTCCAAAATAGTCCAAACAAGTGACCTTCGGCATCGAGCCTCACGGTCACACGCTTACATCACCAGCTAAATTTCTGCTTCGCTGTGAAATTCTAGCTGGAGAATTACGCGTATTAGTTAAAGAACATCACCAAGAATATGAAATGACGGCCGAGTCGTCGGCAATGGCTTGGATAAGAATGGCGCAGCGCGTGCATTTGTTCTTTAAACAACGACCTGAATCGCAGATTCGCGTCAAGAAAATGGATGTTCGACTGGCAAAGTAGAACTTCTAAACACCCACTGCACTGGCTAAATAATTTTTACTAGCCCGTGCAGGGGCTAGTGTTTTATGGAGGTCTATATGTTAATCGAAACTGAAATTTATATAGTTGTGGCAGTGGTCGTGGCAATTATGCTAGTGACTGCTGCCTTAACAATTCAAAAACCTTTTCAATTCATGCAATATCTCTTTCATATCAAGAAAGAGGAACGTGTTGAAATATACCATGATGCTGGCGTTGCTTTAATGACCGCTGGTATTGGTATGTTGCTTGGAGAGGACAAACTTGAAGGTGCGGCAGTATGCGTTTTTGCATTTATCCTGCTGCGCATAGCATCTCAAATGAGGTAACTATGAGTACAGCAATTATGTTGATAGGAGCGGTTTTAGTATCAATCGCTCTTTACGACCTTAAGCATACCAAATCTCATACTTGATTATTGTTAAATTGAACTTCTTAGATTATGATTTAGACATGATTTAGGAGGTCGAACAATGTCAACTGGGATACTGGTAGTGGCGATTGCAATTACTATCGTTGCAAGTTACGATTTATACCGTAGCAAAAAACGAAAAGAAAATCACTAACAAGTGACAAAGGGCTGTCATAGTAGAAATACTAGTTACAGCCCTTTTGTTTTTGTATAGCCTGATACTGTTGAAACTTATGGAGTAAATATCATGGCTGCTGGTATCATGATTACAGCTATCATCTTTGCTGTACTATCGTTGGCCGTTTTAATGAAGTTAAAAACTAAAGCGAAATAACGATTGTTACAAAGCAAACAATTAATTGACATCCTCCCCGCCCTCAACCTATCGGTTGCCAGCTAACGCTGGGAAGGGCGAGGATTCCCATTACGCAGCTTTAAGTTGCGTTAGGATGGTTCCTG
>JAEMQD010000119.1 GCA_022759035.1 Thiotrichales bacterium | reverse complement strand
CGCGCCCCTGCGCCCTTTAATAGTAAAATCAATAACTTAAGCGGGGCGCGAAGGGTTTTAATCGCGCCCCGTATCGCGCCCCGCGCCCCGCAAAAACTATCAGCAATAAAAAAAAGGGCGCATAATTCGCGCCCTTTGTACCAAATGGATATTTTTAGAAAGCTAGTTCATCATCGTCATCATGCACTCGGTGGAACGCATTAACAGCCGCCTTTGCTTCCGAACTTGTAATTTTCTTGGGCTTTAACCAAATGTAATGATGGACACCTTTAACCTTTATTTTCTTGCCGTCTATTGGTACAAAGCCTTTTTGCATTAACCTCCTTGCCACTAATTTTGTTTTTGCACCAATCTCCGCCTCGGCTTTTATTAATGCGTTGGCATAGGTAACATCAATAAGGCTGTCATTAATAACTGCGCAATGGTGCTTGTCGATAATATCGTCTAACTCATCCATTTCACTATCCGATGACACAATGGCAATCATTTCACGACGTGCCGCTGTATCTGGTGCGCGTCCTTTGTGGTTAAATGTCGGACTTATCTCACGTTCTAGCAACCATTTATAAATCTCTCTAATGTGGTCATAGGTTGAATCGAATAAATCCGTAAAATACGCCTCTGCTTCTTTTTCACCACCAAAATAATCATGCAATTCTTCTTTGGTTTGTAACTTGGCAAACATGATGCAATAACGCCTATCGTCATCATCAATTGGCAGTGCATCCTTATGATTGGTGAACATCATGTAAGAAGTAAAGTTAGGGACTGTCTTATGGTCTATACCCTTTTGTTCAATGGCGATAGTGTCGTTTGTGATAATTGGTTTTAGCTTATCGAACACCTCGTAACGATTATGACCGCTAATCTTAATCTCTTCGATAATGTTTAGAACTTTCCCTTGTGCCCAGCCTGTGAACTGCCCACCGATTGCAGTGCTATCAACGTAACCGCAATTGCTACCTAAAATGCGCTGCATGATAGTAGCAAAATAAGACTTACCGACACCAACGCCCCCCTGCATCAAAATCGCCCAATTGACGCGCTTACCTTCATAGCGTAAAACGTGACTCATCCAGTCTAAAAGAATAGAACGCTCGTTCTCATCCTCAAGCGTTAGCGCAAGGTGTTTTTTGAACTTCTCAATAGTTGCTAACCCAGCCTCTGTATATTCTTCTGCTGGTTGCATAAAGTTACCAAAATAAGAATTAACATAGGATTTATGTTCCCATTCAAAAAACACCCCAGCACTAGGGAAAAACATTTGGTCGTAAACAGTAGGAACAGGGGCGATAACAGTTGCAAAAGTAACAGCATTAACCTCTGCGGCTTTGCAGTCACTCATGCGGTCATATTTTGCACAAAACGCACTTTTTTTGATAAAATAATCGCGCTTAGTATAACAACAAAACTCGTCCGACTTTTCAACGTAAACCCAATCACGTAACCACGTCGGAAGTGATTCATCTATCACCGCATTATTTTTGCCCTTCACTGGCATTAATGCGGTTTTTATATCTGCCTTTGTTAATTTATTTTTAACGCCAAATTCAGAACCTGCAATTACCGCAGCAAGCATAGCCCGATAGTCTTTTGGTAATTGTGTTACAGTTGCACCAAGCACCTTGCGTTTGAACTCTGCATATTCTTCATGCGTTTTTATTTTTTCTGCTTCTTGCGATAACTCACTAAACACATCAACAGCGATATCTGCATTAGTTTCAATAACCACGTTAGCGCGTTTTATAATTGACGCAAAGCGCAAAGGGTTTGTTTTACTTGGTTTGAATGAGCGCCATTTAACCAGCGTTGCGCGTTCATCATAGCGGTCTTTATCAACTTTTGACCACTCGTTAAAATAGTTAAAACCCTCGTCACTTCCTTGAAACTGATGATGCAGTGCCATACCAACATCTAACCACTCCTGATAGTTAAGTGCTGCTGCTGGGTATGTCCTTAGCGTTGCCTCAATCTTATCATTATCAATATCTAATGGTTGATTAGCGATTAAAACTTCTAAATCGTCAACCACTGGGGCAACATCAACTTGGGATAATTCACCACTAATATAGTCACTGATGTTTATTGACGCATTATTATCGCCAACAAGTATGAAAACACCATTATCGGAGGCATCTGCTTTTGTTGGGTAGAACATAATTTGCTTAGGGTTAAAACCAGACTTATCAAAATCAAAGCCCCGCAAAACACGGCTTGTAAAAGCAGCGCATAACTCGGTATAGCGATTCGGTGCAATATCATTGCTTAATGGTATGACAACCCTAGCCCTTGGTGCATCCTCGGTACTGCTAAAGGTTGAATAAGCAACAAAGTTAAAAGCACCTAGCGCTAACTCTAAATCGAAAATTAAATCATCTTTTGACCCATTATAATTGTCTATATCCAGCGTCATTAATGAGCGACTGATGATATTGCTTGAACGATTATCACCGTCAAACTTGCCACCAATAAACCATTTTGCCCGCTCTTTTTCGCCAACAGTATGCGCCCCTAATAATTTTACGATTGAACGCCAATCAAGTGCTTTATTAGTTAGGGATGATGACTTAACGTCTCTACCTAATGCAACATCAAATAACATCTGTATCCCCCCAATTTAATTCGATAGCCTTAAATTTTCCTTCGCTCATCTTTTCAATCTTAATCGCCCAATGCTTAGGCACTCTACCCGTGCGCATCCAACGATTTACATTTTGCCGTGTTGTACCACAAAGCCGCGCTAGTTTTGCCTTGCTACCGCCAGCCCAGTTGACCAGCATTATCATTTTTGTATTCACATCAAACCTCCTTAAAATAGTTGTTTACATTATAACAATTTTTACACTATAATGTAAACGTAATTATTTACAACATCTAAAAACAGACTAAACAGGAGCGACATCATGTCACTAGAAAGCAAAATCGAGAATTTAACCGCAGCAGTTCAGGCTTTAACTGAGTTGATTCAGAAGAATGTGACATACAATGCCACATTAATCGAGTCTTCACCAGCGGCGAAAACAGAAACGCCAAAAGAAGCCCCTGCGACAACACCTGCCGTAACGGTAGAAAAGTTGCACGAACTTTGCATGGAAAAATCACGAGCTAACCCTGATAACCGCGACAAAATCAAGGCTATTTTAGCGACTTACAACGCAAAAACCCTTAAAACATTATCAACTGACGCCAACCCAGCCGTCTATCAAAAAGTAAATCCGCTATGATAGCACATG
>JAEMQD010000151.1 GCA_022759035.1 Thiotrichales bacterium | reverse complement strand
AAGAAACTGTTTACTTCAAAGAGCGCTCGAGTTGAGACCAACAAAGGTGAGTCTTATTACAACGATTTATTTGAGAGATGTCAAACAAGATTAAGTGAGCTACGTGCTTCACAACCTGCTAATAGATTGGATTTTAGTGGATTACTAAATGATAATGGTATTGACAGACGTGATTTTATGAAATGGGTAAGCGCCACAACCGCGATGCTTATGCTTCCTCCGATGTTTTCACCTTTAGTTGCAGAAGCTGCAGAGCTAATGAATCGTGCTCCCGTTATCTGGCTAGAACTGCAAGATTGTGCAGGAAACTCAGAAGCACTTCTCCGTTCTGATGGACCAAAAATAGACGAGATCGTACTTGATATCATCTCTCTTGAATATCATGAAACTCTGCAAGCTGCATCAGGATTTCAAGCAGAAAAACAGCTTGATGAAGCGATAGAAACTTTTAAAGGCAAGTTTTTGCTTTTCGTTGAAGGTTCTATTCCTATGGGTATGAATGGTCAATATGGGACAATTGGTGCAAGTGGAGAGACTTTTCATGATCACTTGATGCGTGTTTCAAAAGATGCCGCAGCGGTCATAGCTGTTGGTGCATGTGCAACATTTGGTGGTATTCCAGCAGCGGCTCCAAATCCTACTGGAGCTGTTGGAGTTATGGATGTTGTCAAAGGCAAACCTCTGGTAAATATTCCTGCATGTCCTGCTAATCCAGTAAATATGGTTGGTGTTGTAATGCATTATGTTCTAACAGGACAACTTCCTGAACTGGATTCTTTATTACGTCCTAAATTTGCATTTGGTTATAGAATTCATGACAACTGTGAAAGACGTGCACACTTTGATGCGGGTGAATACGTAGAAGAGTGGGGCGATGAGGGTGCAAAAAATAACTTCTGTCTTTATAAAATGGGATGTAAGGGTCCTATGACTTTTAACAACTGTTCAATCGTACGTTATAACGAAGCAGTCAACTGGCCGATCGGTGTTGGGCGTGGTTGTATAGGTTGTTCTGAGCCTGATTTCTGGGATAAATATGCATATGAGCGTCCAATGGCAAATGCAAAAATAAAAGCACCAACAGGTGGCGTTGAGAAAACGGTTGATGAATTTGGTCTAGGCCTTCTTACAGCAGCAGGTATTGGTATTGGTATACATGCAATTGCGAGTGCAGTGGGTGGCAAAAAAGATGATGGAGGAGAAGCGTAATGAGTAATAAGCATATAGTAGTAGATCCAATTACACGTATTGAGGGGCATTTAAGAATTGAGGCTGTTATTGATGAAAATAATACCATCATAGATGCTTATAGTTCTTCTACGATGTTTCGTGGAATAGAAACGATTTTAAAAGGAAGAGACCCTCGTGATTGTGGACTTTTAGCTATGCGTATTTGTGGTGTTTGTACAGGAACTCATTATCAAAGATCGATTGAAGCTGTAGAAGATGCGTTTGGTGTTACTATTCCAAAAAATGCACGTATTGTTCGTAACCTTATCCAAGGTTCACTTTATATGCATGATCACTTGGTGCATTTCTATCATCTTCATGCACTTGATTTTGTTGATGTTGTTTCTGCACTTTCAGCGGATCCTGTAAAAACTGCCGCAGAAGCTAGAAAATGGGCAACTGTAGCTGGAGTAACTCCTTATACTGATGGTGAAGGTGAATTTAAAGCGATACAAGATCGTGTGGCAAACTTTGTAAAACAAGGCCGTCTTGGAATATTTGGAAATGGATACTGGGGTAATAAGCATTATAAACTCACTCCAGAACAAAACCTTATAGGTGTAGCTCACTACCTAAAAGCGCTTGATATTCAACGTGAAATGGCAAAGATGCAAGCGATATTCGGTGGTAAAAATCCGCATCCTCAGTCTATCGTCGTTGGTGGTGTGACTTGTGTGCAAGATATTGAAAATCCTGCTCGTATAGCACTCTTTAAAAAACTTCTTGCAGATAGCACGAAATTTGTTAAAGAAGCATATCTTCCTGATGTTTATATGGCTGGAACAATGTACGCTGATGAAGCGACTGATTCAAAAGCGACATTTACAGAGCTTATGGAAGGTAAAGGTGTTGGCGGAACTGGCGGGGGTCTGCTCAACTATATGAGTTATGGAGATTTCCGTTTGGATGACACAGGCTTTTATAAAGCGAAAACACTGTTTCCAAGCGGTATCGTTTATGGTGGGGATATTTCTAAAGTCCAAGATGTTGACCAGAGTAAAATAGCTGAAGATGTTACTCACGCATGGTATGAGGGTCAAAAACCTCTTCACCCTTATGATGGACAGACTATTCCTCACTATACAGGTCTTGATAAACGTTCTGATGGTATTGCATATCTCAAAACTGGTGAAAAATACAGCTGGATTAAATCACCTATCTACAATGATACTCGTGTTGAAGTTGGACCTTTGGCTCGTATGATCATCGGAGTGGCGCGTAAAGATGAACGTATCACTAAATATGTGACAAACTTTCTAAAACGCGGTAACCTTCCTATATCAGTGCTCTTTAGTACAGTTGGTAGAACTGCAGCACGTGCGGTTGAAACAGAACTCATGGCAGATATTATGGTAGAATGGGCAGATGAACTGGCTAAAAATGCGGCTTCTGGTGATCTTAGAACTTGGACAGAATTTGATTTTGATAAAGTGAGTGTCAAAACAAAAGGTATGGGTCTAGCTGAAGCACCTCGTGGTTCTCTTGGTCACTGGGTTCGCATTGAAAATGGAAAAGTTGAGAATTATCAAGCTGTTGTTCCTTCTACTTGGAATGCGGGACCTCGCGATTATAAAGGAAGAATGGGTGCTTATGAAGCGAGTCTTATCGGTACGAAAGTCGCTAACCCTGAACAGCCGCTTGAGATTATCCGCACTATCCATAGCTTTGACCCTTGTATCGCTTGTGCCGTTCACGTAGTTGATACCAAAGGTAAAGAGTTGGGTGTCTATAAAATAGATACGCAATGCAGTATCTAAGGGGATTATTATGAACTCTGAATATAAACAGGTCAAACGTATGACGACTACCGGACGCATTATCCATTGGGCTAATGCGATCTCTATGGTTGTCGCAATTATTACGGGTCTCTATATCGGTCATCCTTACTATCAGACATTTATAGCTGATGGTGCGGTTGACAAGTATGTGATGGCTTGGAACAGATGGGGACATTTTATTGTCGCTATCATATTTGACGTCACATCAGTAGTGATTGCTTATCTTTTCTTTTTCAGTCGTTTT
>JAEMQD010000125.1 GCA_022759035.1 Thiotrichales bacterium | reverse complement strand
GAAGCGCATAGAACAGACTTCTGATTGTCCACCCACAATTCACTTCAAATAGCGCGTTATTGGTTGAGCAAGCTTTGGGGTTACGTAATATTGACAAGATGCAATTACAGACTAACGTCAGCCTCCCAGCCTGGGCAGCGCAATCACACATAGATGACGATGGTAAAAGCTGGCTCAGCCTGGATGTTGAAGCACTAGTCACAAGCAATGAATTTCTTACTGTAAGTTTGTAAATCAATTTAAGCAACATAAAACAATTCCATAATTAATTTAGCACCGGAGACACAAAATGGCTTTTAAACTTCCAAGTTTCAACCCAAAAAACGAACCAAAGAAAACCGGAAGGGCCAGCGCGGGCGCTGAAAACACGACCTTAATCATGAGCGGCATCAAAAAGATGTCAGACAGCACAGCTTTTGAAACACCACTGATTGGTCATCTGCCAGTTGAAAAGCAATACATCCTGTCCATGGTATCTGGACTGGGGTTTCTGGTTCTCACAGGCGTCTTGCTCACCTACAGCGGCATACAGGCTAGCAACAAGACCGAATACATTACCAAAGCCACTGAGATGCAAATGTTATCTCAGCGTATCGCTAAGGGTGCGCAACAAGCTGTAGCTGGCAATAAAGATGCTTTCGCGCAACTTGGCGCAAGCGAAAAACAGTTTATAAACAACTTCACAGCGATTTCCAAAGGCAGTATTTCCTTACCTGCTTCACCAAAATCAATCCAGCCGATAGTTGCAGAATTAAAATCCCAATGGACACCTGTTGAAACTCAAATCAATCAAATTCTAAGCCAACAAAAACCATTGGTAGAACTTCGAACCAACGTAGACAGCATCAACAAAACAGCTAATGACCTTTTGGAAATATCCGAGCAGCTTGTAGGCCGCATGACCGATGCCAATCTTGGTCAACGTGAAAGCACGCTGGCCAGTGAAATGGTCATGTTAACCCAGCGTATGGCAAAAAATGCAAACGCGCTGGTATCGTCCGAGTCCATAGATCAAGACGTTGCATTCCAGTTAGGCAAAGACGCAACGTCATTTCAGGAATCATTAAAAGCACTCCGTGATGGTAGCGAACGCTATCACATTGCAGCCATTAGTGATGCAGATGCACACAGCAAACTAATGGAATTAACAGCCGCTTTTAAACCTTTTGATGCTGCCATAACTAATATATTGAGTAACATGCAGCCATTGGTAGAAACCAAGCAAGCCAACCTGGCTATTTTCACTGCAAGTGATGATCTGCTCAAAACCACACAAAAATTAGCACTAGCCTATTCCAAACTTGGCACAACCAGTAACACATTTGCAATTCTGTCAGGAATACTGGCATTAGCCAGCTTGGTTCTGTTTGGTATTGTTAACGTCAACGAATCTAAACGTCGCGTTGGACAGAGTGAAGCTGAGAACAAACGTAACCAGGAAGCTATTTTGCGATTGCTAAACGAGCTTGGTGATTTGGCTGATGGCGACCTCACCACCAACGCTACCGTGACCGAAGATATTACGGGCGCTATTGCCGATTCGATCAATTTTACTATCGACGAATTACGCGGACTGGTATCAGGAATTAACCGAGCAACTGAAAAAGTAACCACCACCACACTGCAAGCGCAAACTATTTCAGAAGAACTGCTGGCTGCAGCACAGCGCCAGGCGCAGGAAATCGAAGAAACATCAGCAGCTATTCTGGGTATCTCCCAATCAATTAATGATGTTTCTGCCAGTGCGACACAGTCTGCACAAGTGGCAACACAATCATTGGAAGCAGCAGAGAAGGGGACCAAGGCAGTAGAAAACTCAATTAGCGGCATGAACAGTATTCGTGAAAACATTCAGGAAACTTCTAAACGTATCAAACGTCTGGGTGAGTCATCACAGGAAATTGGTGAAATTGTTGAATTGATTTCTGACATTACCGAACAAACCAACGTGCTTGCGCTAAACGCTGCAATTCAGGCGGCGGCAGCGGGAGAAGCAGGACGAGGCTTCTCGGTAGTTGCAGAAGAGGTGCAACGACTGGCGGAACGTTCGGGGCAAGCAACCAAACAAATTGCCGCAATTGTTAAAACCATTCAATCCGATACACAGGACGCAGTTTCCGCGATGGAAACCAGTACTCAAGGGGTAGTAGAGGGTGCGAAACTATCCGATGCCGCTGGTCAGGCACTGAACGAAATTGGTCAAGTTTCACGTAATCTGGCGAGCCTGATTGAAAATATTTCAGCAGCTACCGACAGCCAAACCCTGGCAGCGAACAAAGTCACCAAAGCGATGCAGGATATTCAGCAAATTACTGAACAAACAACAGCGGGGACTCAACAAACCGCTTCATCTATTGGTGAGCTAACATCACTGGCGACCGATTTGAAAAAATCCATTTCTGGTTTCAAACTAGCATAACCTCTGCATTCAGCCTCGGCTAGTCCGGGGCGAATATAAATGATTAGAACAGCAGACTAAATTAGGATAGATCATGAGCACAACGCCAGAATATGATATCGGACCACTCAGCTGGGTCAAGGAAGAAATAGATCGCTCGATAGAACAAATCAATAGCATCGTTGATCAGTTTGACATTACCTCCGATGACGTAGCCAAGCTACGCCAAGCCAATACCTTCTTGCACCAGATAACAGGTGCTATTGAAATGATAGGCTTGCAAGGCGTGACATTAGTTTGTCAAGAGACCGAGAAGTTCGTTCAGGCACTAGAACAAAACACGATTAGCATTACACCCGAGTCGCTTGCATTACTCAAAAATACCATCACACATATCGAACAATATCTGGATGATTTACTCAAAGGAAAACCCAATCACGAACTGCAACTATTCCCTGTTTATCAATCAATTAGGTTAGCACAGGGCATCACTACATCATCTGAAACCGATCTGTTCTTTCCCGATATGGGTAATCGTGCACCACGCGCCAATACAAAACCAGAATTATCCAGCGCAGACCTTACCCAGCTTATCAAAAAATCAAGAGCTAGCTTCCAGCGCGGCTTGCTTGGCTTCTTACGCCAACAAGATGCGGATCAAGGCTTGCAACTCATGCGTGCAGCTGTAAGCAATATCGAAAACAACATTGGCCTTCCTGCCAGCCGAACTTTCTGGTGGGGTGCTGGCGCTTTTGTGGATTGTTTAATTAATCATGCAATTGAGCCAAGTTTTCCCGTTAAGCAACTGTGTGGTCGTATAGATTTGCAGATGCGCCGTCATATCGAAGGCTCGCTTAAGACTGCAGAGAGACTGCTACGT
>JAEMQD010000166.1 GCA_022759035.1 Thiotrichales bacterium | reverse complement strand
AGACAGTGGATTGGTTTGATCCATAAACTGTGACAACTGGCTGGAACCGAAGAACTCCTTAATCGCAGCAGAAACAGGTTTAGCATTGATCAAATCGTGCGGCATCAGGTTATCAGATTCAGCTTGTGACAAACGCTCTTTAACTGCGCGCTCTACACGAACTAAACCAGCACGGAATTGATTTTCTGCTAACTCACCAACACTACGAATACGGCGATTACCCAGGTGATCAATATCATCAATTTCACCACGACCATTACGCAATTCAACTAATATCTTAATCACTGACACGATATCTTCAGTAGATAACACACCGCTACCGACTAACTCTTCGCGACCTATACGACGGTTAAATTTCATCCGACCAACAGCAGACAAGTCATAGCGATCTTCACTAAAGAATAGCGAATTAAATAATGCCTCTACTGAATCTTCAGTAGGAGGCTCACCAGGACGCATCATGCGATAAATTGCAACGCGAGCTGCATATTGATCTTGAGTTTCATCTGTGCGCAAAGTTGCAGAAATAAACGCACCTTGATCCAGTTCGTTAACATACAGAGTTTTCACTGAAGTAATATTTGCTTCTTGCAATTTAGCGAGCAGCACATCAGTGATTTCATCGTTGGCATGCGCAACAACTTCACCCGTTGCAGTATCAACGACATTTGTACCCAAGATACGACCCAAGATAAAGTCATTTGGCACCGCAATCTGTTGCAATCCAGCTTCTTGCATCATGCGAATATGCTTAACGGTAATACGCTTGTCTTTAGCAACAATCACCGCACCATCTTTATCGATGATATCGAATCGTGCAATTTCACCACGCAAACGATCAGGAACCAGCTCAAAACGTATGACTTGCTTGCCTAAATGGAATAAATCCGTAGTAAAGAACTCTGCAAGTATTTGTTCATTGCTGTAACCCAACGATTTCAACAATGTGGTAACTGGCATTTTACGACGACGATCGATACGGAAGTATAGATAATCTTTTACATCAAATTCGAAATCTAACCATGAGCCACGATATGGAATAATCCTTGCTGAGAACAACAACTTACCCGAGCTATGCGTTTTGCCACGGTCATGCTCGAAGAACACACCAGGAGAACGGTGCAACTGCGATACGATTACCCGCTCAGTACCATTAATGATGAAAGAGCCAGTAGGTGTCATCAAAGGCATTTCGCCCATATACACTTCTTGCTCTTTTACTTCTTTGATAGTTGGTTTTGACGCTTCACGATCCATTATCGTCAGGCGCACTTTCGCGCGTAACGGGGACGCATAAGTCAGACCACGCTGCTGACATTCAACCATGTCAAAAGCAGGCTCACCAAGAACGTAGCTTACAAAGTCTAATTTGGCGTTACCAGAATGGCTAACGATAGGAAAAATAGAGGTAAATGCTGCTTGCAAACCATCATTAATACGTGTTGCAGGATCAACATCTTCTTGCAAAAATGCACGGAATGATTCAAGTTGTGTTGCCAACAAGAAAGGTACCTGTAATATATTTGCACGTTTTGCAAAACTTTTACGGATACGTTTTTTCTCGGTGAAAGAGTAGCTCATGGAATCTCCTAGAGGGGCTTGCGCAGAAGACAAAAGACAACAGACAGCACTATGCTGTCCTGCTGTCTTATGTTTTCTGCATCACCTAAGACGCGCTTAAGTGATGCAAAAATAATGATATTACTTAACTTCGCAAGTAGCGCCAGCTTCAACCAATTGCTTTTGAACTGCTTCAGCTTCAGTTTTTGACACGCCTTCTTTAACTGCTTTAGGTGCGCCATCAACTAAGTCTTTAGCTTCTTTCAAGCCCAAACCAGTGATAGTACGAACTACTTTAATCGTGTTAACTTTGTTTTCGCCTGCGCCAGTCAAGATCACATCGAATTCAGTTTTTTCTTCAGCGGCAGCAGCGCCACCAGCAGCTGGAGCAGCAGCAACAGCAACAGCAGCTGCAGCAGAAACACCAAATTTTTCTTCCATCTCTTTGATCAGATCAGAAAGATCAAGAACGGTCATGTTTGCAATTGCATCTAAAATATCAGCCTTGGATAAAGCCATGGTAAATCTCCTGATTAAAAGGGTAAATATTAAATAATTTTGTTTGCTTAAGCTGCTTGCTTATCGCGAACCGCAGCCAAACCACGAACAAATTTGGTTGGAACTTCATTAAGCGTACGAACAAACTTGGCAATAGGTGCTTGCATAGTGCCCAACAATTTCGCCAACAATTCATCACGGCTAGGCATATTAGCTAAGTTTGCAACGTCTGCAGCAGACATAACAAAATTAGGCATAGCACCCGCTTTAATGATTAATTTGTCATTGGTTTTAGCGAAATCAGACAGCACTTTAGCTGCAGCCACTGGGTCTTTAGAAATACCATAAACTAAAGGGCCAACCATAGCATTGGTTAATCCTTCAAAGGCAGTTCCAGCAACCGCACGACGCACCAGAGTGTTTTTCAACACGCGCAGATAAACACCATTTTCACGCGCCTTAGCACGCAAAGTAGTCATACCAACCACACCCATGCCGCGATATTCTGCAACTACGATGGTTTGCGCGCCAACAAGTTCATTACCTAATTCGGCAACAACTACTTTCTTTTCCTCTAGATTCAGACTCAAGGTCTTACCTCCTTCTTAAAAACACCGAACGCCAATAAGGGAGAAACCCTACCAACACCCGAGAGTCGGCGACCTATCATCAGGAGTAACCATTGCACTGCAAAAGCATATCCTGTTTCAGGGAGCGCCATCTACGTTGGGAGCAAGATATTACCCTTGCAATTAAATCGATGGCTAAATTAACCATTTGACCCCTACGGTCTTTGACAACCTGCCAACGATAATCGCTAGCAGCCCAAAGTTCTATAACCTGCTTTACAGCAGATAAATTTTTATTGCGCGATGCTATTAGCGTCTACACGCACACCAACACCCATCGTGCTTGATACAGAAACTTTCTTCATGTACACGCCTTTAGCTGATGCTGGACGAGCTTTAACAAGCGCATCCACCAATGCAGCCAAGTTTTCGCTCAATGCATCGACTTCGAAAGAAGCACGGCCGATGGTGCACTGTACAATTCCGCCTTTATCTGTACGATATTGCACTTGGCCAGCACGCGCATTGCGCACCGCACCAGCGACGTCAGGAGTAACAGTACCTACTTTTGGGTTAGGCATAAGACCACGAGGACCCAGCACTTGACCCAACTGACCTACTACGCGCATTGCATCCGGGCTAGCAATAACCACATCGAAATCCATACGA
>JAEMQD010000065.1 GCA_022759035.1 Thiotrichales bacterium | reverse complement strand
CCAAGGCCACGATAATGGCTCATTTGTTCCCTTGCCCAGGCATACCTAAGCGAATGACTGGAGTAAACCCCTTTCATGCCAGCAGATCGATAGGCATTGTTAAGCGTATCGAGTGCTTGCTTATAGTTGTTGGCAGGCAAGGCATAGCCGCCATTGCGCTCAGCGATAGCTAAAGCGGCATTAACCGCATTCAGGGCACGCTCATAGCCGTGAACAATGGTTTCCCGATTGCGCCCACCCTTGGTACCTAATGAAATTTCAGCGTAACCGTTGGCCAGTTGGTTTTTCCACTGGGTTAGCGTATCGACATTGGCACCCCGTAAGGCTTCTTGTTGCCGTAGTCCTAATGCCCGTTGCAGTTCGGCAATGGCCGCGAAAGCTTCTCCTTTTTGCGATAGAGCTGTTTTAATTTCAGCAAACTTATCATCAGGCATGGCGGTTTTCGTGCCAATACGAGAGCCACCAGAAGCACCCAATGATTTATTTTGAGCGCCTGGTTCTTTAATCATGGCGGTTTTACCTGCCATCGATAAAGCAGCGCGAATGTGTGAAAGCCGATTGGCAATCGTTCGAGGCGACAAGCCCCGTTCAACAAGCGATTGCGAATAAGCCTGTAGGTGTTTGACTCTAATTTGAGTCACGGATCTTATTTGGTACCCAAGTTGGTACATCGAAGCCGCAAAGTCAGCAGCCGTTTTAATCCTTGCTTCCTTTGTAGCGTGACCACCACCCTTGCTATTGGCAAGAGTGGCGACGCTGTTTCTTAACTCGCTCAGTTTACTCATGGTTGACAGTCTCCTTTGACAGTGAATGACAGGCGTTGTTACATCTAAATCCACCCTGTCAGGTACACCAAAAGGTGAGTTTCGATCCCCGCCAAACCAAGGCGTGTTAGCTCCTTGACTGGCCACTTGCGTGGATGAAGTCCGACTAAACGGACGGGGAGGCCGCATTAGCGGCATGGACTTAGACAAATCTCGGATAACTGCAAACCCTATAGAATCCGAAAACTACAGGGAAGGCTCTATTCAATGCTGAGAGCAGTAGCATGAGCGTTTTACGGACGCATACCTCCTTTTTTGAAGCGTCATTATGTAAACCAAGCGAGAAATATAAGCCATGAAAGGCTTCTGTCAGGTTCGACTGGTGTGCGTCACTTTGTAAGTCTTCGACTTTCAAAGAGACGCACCTACAGCGATAGATAAAAAGTTCAGAAGCGAACGGTCAGCAACAACGGCACAAACCGCCTTTCTTGCGAAAGGCTAAACCCTAATCGGGTTTTTTGCGGCCGTCATTGCCTTTGCTGAAAAAGCCAGCGCGGCTACATACCCAGAATTACGGGATGTAGCAACGACACAGCATTTCGATAGTGAGCGTGCAAGTCAGGGCATGACATGCAAGACACGCAAGATTGACAACGATTTACAAGCATTGGCGGCGCATGAAATCGACCAATTAACCACCAAAAGGCAGATAAACGAGATAAAAATGAGTTGCAGGCGAAAGAGCCAAGCAACAGATAAGCAGTGCCCGATAAAAAATCAGGAAGCTTCGAGATGCCAGCCAAAAGAAAGTAGTTTCTTTCAGGCAGGGGCACGGATAAACGACAATCACCAAACCTTTTGGAGCCTTAGCGGGGCTTTAATGGCTTTGCCGAATCGATCCAACACTGAGGATGGATACTGATATTACGCATGCACTGCTATGGTTGCATGGTTTATAGCCAACACTAACATTAGTGAGGGCTTGTTATAAAGTTGATAAACATGTATCAACTGAGCCGAATTGAAGCCACGGCTTTGGCTATTTACGAACCTTAAATATAGCACAGTGGAATTGCATTTTGTAGCATTAATTTGCCATTTTTTTTTGCGTAATTAACAAAAAGACCTACAATGAGCATTATTGTAAAAGCAACATCATAAAAGGACAGAATATGACACCATTACCAGATACCTTTGTCACCATTACAGACGCGTCAAAAATGGTGGGTATATCGCGTCAAACAATGTATAACCGTTACATCAATAAGGGTGTAATAACTGTCAACCGTGTCAATGATGAGCCAAAAATAGACGTTTCTGACTTGATTCGTGTTTTTGGAAATATTAAGTATTTACGTCAAGAAGATGATGAGAATGGACACGATGTTACAAACGATAATGACAGCAATGACATGGAGTTGTTGAATGAACTTAAAATAAAAGTTGCTTTATTGGACCAAGAAAACGCCATGTTAAAAGAGCGACTAGAGGACAAAGAAAAGCATTTGGCTGATATGAGACGCGGTTTTGAGCTGATTGAGCATAGCGCGGGCAAGAAGAAAGGTATTTGGGGCAGAATTTTCGGTTAAAGCTTGAATGATAAATAAAAGCAACTATAATTAGTTGCTAGGGGTAAGCCTATGAGTAAGCATGAAAAGCTGCTAGAGAAACTTAAACAGTGCTCAAATACGTTCGAGTGGTCAGATTTGGTCACGATACTAACCAGATTAGGCTATACCTTGACTGAAATGGAAGGATCAAGGGTTAGGTTTTTCAATGCGGAAAAGGATCACATGATTCGTATGCACAAGCCACATCCTGAGAACTACATCAAAGGTGGAGCATTAAAGGACGTTAAGGCGCAACTGAAGGATAGGGGGTTTCTATGACATATCTACACTACAAAGGCTATTTGGGCACCATCGAGCCGCAATTAGACGATGATACGCTTTATGGAAAGCTTGCCTTTATTCGTGACTTAGTGACTTACGAAGCTGAAAATTTAACTCAGTTGAAAAAGGAGTTTGAGTTTTCAGTGGACGCTTACTTGAACGATTGCCAAGAGCTAGGGCGCGAACCTAACCAGCCGTTTAAAGGATCTTTTAACGTCAGAACGACCCCAGAGCTACACCGTCAGGCAGTATTGGCAGCGGGTGAGATGAGTTTGAACTCATTTGTGTCGGAAGCCATCAAAGAGAAGGTAGAAAGAACGCTACAGGCAGCTTAAAATCATATCAAGATGCTTTTTTAGATTATTTTGGTGTACAATCCAAAAATACTTCATTCAACACTTAGGGCAGTGTTGAACCCTTAAAAGACAAAACCCCTGTAACTTACTAACTTGGCGGAAAGGAGTTATCAGGGGCTCAGTACGGAATACGTGAGATGATTTTAACACATCAAGCGCATTCCGCAAGCACTGAACGTAGAAAATCTACAATGTTTTGTGGTGCGGTATGCAAGCTGAATTAAGCTCAGTAATTGAGCGTTTACCCAATAAGCCCTATGTGTTAGCGGAAAAAGGCGCTGCTATGGTCATTCGATCACT
>JAEMQD010000161.1 GCA_022759035.1 Thiotrichales bacterium | reverse complement strand
GACTGTGATAAGTCCATTAGCACCATTACTGCCACATCGCGGTGCTTTTGGATGCGCCGCATTTGAATACGATCGTCTGGCGTTTGGCCCATACGAATATCAATCATAGCACGCACTGCTGCATCTAGATCCAAATCATCGCCTTCGACTTGCTTGCGCTCAATTTGCAAACCTCGCGGTTGCAACA
Source organism: Thiotrichales bacterium (assembly GCA_022759035.1). Classification (GTDB taxonomy): domain Bacteria; phylum Pseudomonadota; class Gammaproteobacteria; order Thiomicrospirales; family Thiomicrospiraceae. The sequence goes on along the minus strand of JAEMQD010000161.1, from coordinate 3,129 downwards.
TATCAATAATATGCTTCAACCGAGTTGCTACGCCTTTATGCTCGCGCAAAATCAGATCAATTTCATTACGATCTCCACGAGGTTGGCGGCGCTCATAAACAGTTGCCCAATCGGGACGATTTACTTGAACCTGATAATCCCACTCGTGATAATGGAACGGACCTAATACAGGTTCTTTGCCCTCAAGATCATTAAAACTGACACCATTATCTTCATATTGGTATAGCTCCGTAGACAATACCAAAATTTCGCCGTCATCTTCCATATCGCCGGTTAATTCAGAGTCAATCTCGTTCACAAACTCCATTAAACCAACATGGCGGCGTTCTGCGCGCTGACTTGCTGGCGTGTAATCCTTACCGCCACCTTCCCAATCTAACTCTGCAAACTCCCAAATAAAGCGGTTGTCGTCGCGATAAGGAATCGGTAGTCCTGCCATGACAACAGAAGACAAGCGCGCTTCAATTTTTGTCGTTAATTGACCGCAATAAGTCACGCCCAAATCCCACGCCATTTGGTTGTCATCACCGCGTGTTTGCATCATATCGTTAAAGCGGCCAATCCAATCGCGTTGCAATGCCGTGGGCGCCACAAAATCACGATCTAATAGACCGCGACTTAACAACAACAAATCAGCAATGAAAGGATCCTGTGCCTGTACAACTTCTGCTGATGGCATTAAAGAAAGCCATAGGCTTTTCAAACCTGGAAAATGGCGAATTGCCATTGCTTCAACACGAGCATCTTCAAATACAGCGACACATAAGCGCTGCAACATATTTAAATTATCAGCTTGAATTGCTGCCGTGGTATACATAATGTGCGCTGCCGTGTGTGCGGCAACCGCACGGTAGACTTCCATACCAGTAATACCATCAACATCATCGTAAGCATCAGGAACAAATACCGCGCCCTTTTCAATATAAGGCTTATAACCTTCTTTATTTTCGTAATCGCCAGAAGTTGGGCGCAAATAAAATTCTCGATTCCAGAAAGCGCGCAAATACATTTGCAACTTACGTTGCGCATCAATAAACAATACGCCGCGACGCTGGCTTTGAATCATGCTATGCGCATCGGCAGACTCCAACGAAAAGTATGCGATCTGCGCATTGAAGTCTCGACGATAGGTTTCTGCGCCATACATTACCCAACGACGTAGCCCACCTAAGGTCAACAGCGTTAATAGGTGATCGACATTGGCTAAAAACGGACGCAAGCCACGTGGCGCTAACGCAACCATTCGCTCTAGCAAACTCAGGTAGCCTTTAAATACGGCAATATCGCCCAAACGTTTAGCGGCCATTGGTAAACTAGAAACCATTAATGCCAAAACAGGACCAGAGGTTTGCGATGCCAACTTAAGCAACACTAATACCACTTCACCAACAGCATCTTCACCAATTTCACGCGCAACTTCTGGCATTTCTTCCAAATAGGAAATCAGTAAATCTTCACCTTTACCCAAGTTGCACAATGCTTGCGCACCATCCAAATAAGTCTGCAAGCCATTCGGAGACATGACGCGTTGCGCATCACTAACACTACCCTCTAACGCATCACGCACAATGTGCGATTTTTGTGCGCAACTTAAGTCAGCAATAAAGGCTTGAATATCAATCGACATAATCTTTCCTCCGATTGCGTGCGTTACGATGTACTAAAACCATTACAAACAGCCGAAACTAGCACGAGGTGCGCAACACAAAGCGCGACACGTAAATGACACTGTGTTAGCACCCAGTCACACAAAAGTTCGGCTGCGAATAGGTTTTAGAAAAATGTACTAATTGTCGCGTCTAACGTATCGCGAATATCCGCATCATCCGTAATTGGACGAACCATCGCCATTTTACAAGCCGCTTTCGCATCGACACCCTTGGCAATCAACTTACCTGCATACACACACAGACGTGTTGAAATACCTTCATCTAAGCCATGACCCTTTAGATTACGCGCACGCTGTGCAATTTGTACTAATTTTTCAGCATCGCCCATGCTAATACCAGACTCACGACTAATCACTTTCGCTTCCGTGGCTTCGCTAGGATAATCAAAATCAAAGCCAGCAAAACGCTGCTTAGTCGATTGTTTTAAGTCTTTCATTAGGTTTTGGTAACCTGGGTTATACGAAATAACCAACTGAAAGTCTGGATGCGCTTCAATTAATTCACCCTTTTTATCAATCGGTAGCGTACGACGGTGATCCGTCAAAGGATGGATCACCACCGTCGTATCTTGACGCGCTTCCACAATTTCATCTAAATAACAAATTGCACCCATACGCGCCGCCAAAGTTAAAGGGCCATCTTGCCAGCGTGTGCCGTCTTTATCCAATAACCAACGTCCAACTAAATCGGCGGCTGTCATATCTTCGTTACAAGCAACTGTAATTAACGGCTTGCCTAAACGCCACGCCATATGTTCGACAAAACGTGATTTACCACAACCAGTTGGTCCTTTTAGCATGACTGGCAAACGGTTGTCATAAGCCGCTTGATACAATTCAATTTCATCAGCTTGTGCTTCGTAATAAGGCTCTTTAGTCACACGGTATTGAGCAAGTAAGTCAGACATGTTGGCTCTCCTAGACAAAAAACAATTTTTATAAAACAAAGGACACTAAAATAAAATGCACTTGGGTTTATAAAAAACCCCAAACATTGCTGCTTGGGGTTAATACTGCTTGCTGTTTACAGCAAAACAGCAAGCATTAATGCTGTAATAAGGAAGCGTTAAGCCGTGATGAGCAGTCAAAATTGCTAGGCGGTAGGAGCGCAACAACAGGAGTGTAGTAACCTACATGACTGTTGTGAGCACCGCACCAACAACGCAAGATGACTGCGCAATAGGCTTAAACTTTCTTATTTCGTGTTACCACGATAAATAACCATCGAAGCACCCTGTGACTGCTTAAAGTTATCATAACCGATTAAGCGTACATGGTTACCTGGGTTCGCATCTTTACAAGATTTGCACTCAGCTAAGATTGCATCAACGTCAGTTTCACCGAACATTGGCAGCTTCCACATGTACCAGTAGTTATCCATTTGGTTTTCTGGTTCAGTGTGTTCTACTGCTGGGTTCCAGCCTTTAGAAACGATATACTCTACTTGCTTACGAATAGCA
>JAEMQD010000017.1 GCA_022759035.1 Thiotrichales bacterium | reverse complement strand
ATTTGATTAACTCCTTAAGTGTATTCGATAATTCAACTGCGGCATTGTGCGCTGTTAATACGTTGTTACGGTCATGATTGTTCATTTTTGCGCCATCTCCAATTTCTGTTCGGTTGTGATCGGTTGTGATCGGTTGTGATCGGTTGTATTTTCGTCTGATAATGTGCAGGGATGCACTGAATCTCGATGGCTTCCGCTTCAGTTAAACCTTGTTTAAGGTGAATGATGTACCCCTCAAATTTCAAAAACCATTCGCCCTGAAGTTCGTCAAAGATATACATAAACTGTGTACGATGCATATCATAAAATTCGTTAATGTTTGTTGACACATCCATCTCTGTGTACATATCACCACGATCACGTTTATAGAAAACTGTAACCCCGGGCACCTGATTGTAGAAATCGTGTTTTGAATCCTCTTCACAATCAACAACTTCTTCATGCAAGGTGCTAATCATTCCATTCTCAATCAGAGACTTGACCTTATTAGCTGTGCGATAGTGGTTAGCTAACATGACGCCTGTGTAATGTACGTATCCGTCATAATGGACCGTTGTTGAGTTAACTGTCCCATCTGTTTTTAAGATTGCAATACGAGCCATTGTTCCCATTTTATTCACCTTTCTTTTCAATTCAACTATATTTCGGAGAATCTATTTTTAACCAAAACCTGCTTTCGTGCACTTCATTAACTAACCGCTACTATTAGGTTAGCTGCTATTAACATTTCATTAAGAGCTTGTGCAAAATTCGTGTACGCCTCTAGATCACTGGCAACCTCATCTGTATCGCGCCCTCCGGCTGCAGTTGAGACTTTAGGGATCCAGTTGATGTCTGTACCAACTTTTTGGCGACTGAACCATACGCTCATTTGTTCACCTGCCCAGAATCCTTTAACTTTAGCTCTGATGGTGATATCACCAGGGTTAGTTATGTTCTCGGCATTCTCATTAATAAAAATTGTGTATGTGTCAGTTTGTTTAATAATGTTCATTTTTATTCACCTTTCTTTTTACTTCAATTATATTATATCATATTCAATTATAGAAGTCAACTATTTTTGCGGTTAGTTTAGTACGTATTACTCGTTTAACCCACCTACAAACTCACTGTACGTAAATCTGACCTACACAAATTTGCATAGGACAGACGAAGTTTACATTTCGTGCGTCCGCACCTTCCACATCTACATCGCCAAGTTTCACACCTGCAAGGGTTGTAGTACTAGGATCCATGTCACTATGATCGTCACATGCGTCTTTTATTACTGCATTGTTAAATTCTTTTTGTTCCATTTTATTCACCTTCTTTTTGCTTCAATTATATTATACCACATCCAATTATATAAATCAACTATTTTTTACTCTACATCATCCTCGAAAACTGCACCACCCAAATCTGCGCGTGTAAAATTTACGTCACGAGTATTTGCATTAATAAGGTTAACGCCCCGTAAATCAGCCTCGCTAAAATCGGCATCCTCTAGGTTGGCGTCTTCTAAATTTGCATCCACAAGATTTGCATACCGTAAATTTGAACCTTCGAGAGTTGCACCACTCAAATTTGCACCACTCAAATTCACACTACGTAAATTTGTCTCGATGAGGCATGCACCACTAAGATTCGTTCCCGCCAAATTAGCACCACGCAAATTAGCATCACTGAAAATTACACCTTGCAAATTAGCACCACGTAAATCTGCACACCGAAGATACACACCTCGTAGATTCATACCTTGCAAATTCATACCACGCAAATCTGCTTGTTGCCCTCCAGGTTCTCCTTCTACCCACAATTTATGCTTTTCGATGATATTGTTAATTGTTTGTTGTTCCATTTTATTCACCTTTCCCTTTTCACTTCAATTATATTATACCACATCTAATTATAGAAGTCAACTATTTTTTTTTACTCTGGGTCTTCAAAAACTGCCCCATCTAAAACCGCACCCTCAAAGTTTGTACCTTCTAATCGCGCCCATTCGAAATCGGCGTTACGTAGATATGAGTCGCGCAAGTCTGCATTGTACAAGTTTGCACAGTGTAATGTTGCATCACGTAGATTTGCCCCGCGCAAGTCCACATTGTGCAAATGCGTGCCACTAAGTTTCGCACCCTCTAGGTTAGCGTTACGTAAGTTTGCGTTACGTAAATTCGTGTTACTCAAATCCGCACCTTTAAGATTTGCGAAGCTAAGATCAGCATCATTAAGATCCACATCGCAAAGGTCTGCATCCTCTAAAATCACCCCGCGCAAATTTGCCCCGCTAAGAATTATATCAGTAAATCTAACTCCATACAAATCAGCATCACTAAAATCCGCACGTTTGCCTTCAGGATGACCACTTAACCACAATTTGTGCGATGCGATGATATCATAAAAATCTTGTCTGCCCATTTTTATTCACCTTTCATTTTCACTTCAATTATATTATAACCCATTCGATTATAGATGTCAACTATTATTTCGCGGATTTAATACTTTCCATGGCACCCACAATTAGTGGTTTATATGTTTGCCACCACGCTAATGCATGCGAATCCATCCCATGAATCTGTTCGTCCGAAAACTCCATCCATTTCTCATGCGTGTGGTAGTGACGTCCAACGCGCATTGTATTATCGTACACATATACGGTCCAAATAGGCAACGTTATGATAATAAGGTCGGCTTCACGCAAATCGATTCGACGTATATCTGCCCCATCGAGATTCGCCCCATGCATACGCGCTCCTCTAAAGATTGTACCTGATAAATTCGCGCACCAGAAGTCTGCATCGCATACGTTCGCTTTACTAAAATTCGCGTCCATGAAATTTGCACGACTCGCATCCACCCCACGTAAATCAGCCCCACGTAAATCAGTGTCACTAAAATTAGCCGACTCGAGGTTGGCGCCACTAAGGTCAGCCCCTTCCAAATCCGCGAGTTTAAGATCCGAGTTGCGTAAGTTTACACCTCCCAAATTTGCCCCCTCTAGATTTGCCCTTTCTAAATTCGTCCCCTCTAGATTTTCACCACACAAATTTTCCCCTTTAACAATCACTTTGCGCAAATCAGCCCCACGCAAATCAGCCCCCGCTAAATTCACACCAGCAAGGTTTGCCCAACTAAGATCAGCGTCGCGTAAATCCAAACCCTCTAGGTTAGCGTTACTCAAGTCCGCCTCTCCGAAATTTGATTTAGTTGCATGTGCATGACTTATGTCTACACCTTGCAAGTTTGCTCTACTAAAATCCACACCGGTAAGATTCATGCCGCTAAGGTCCTCACCACCCAAATCCGCCTGCTTACCTCCGTCTTTCCGTTCTACCCACAATTTATGTAATCTAATAATGTTACT
>JAEMQD010000042.1 GCA_022759035.1 Thiotrichales bacterium | reverse complement strand
GATAATAAAAACGCTAAAGCGCGTGGGTTTTCGACTTGTGTTCCTGTACGCATGATTATTATGCTCCTTGGTTGTAACGGTTAGCGCCGTAAACTTTGCTCGAGTCAAAAGCAGGTTTTTCGGCTGGTTGTGTTGTTGCTGCAAACAAAGCAGCATTAGCTTTAGGTTTTAACGCTTGCATATCAGCAGATACAACTGCGAAAGCTGCACTATCCATAGATAAATATGGCTTAATGGCTTCATCTGTTGCTTCTTTGCCGATAGCTGCAAACAAGGCTTTTACTTCGTTAGTGCGAGCCTCTAGCTGTTTTGCTGCAAACTGTTCTTTTAATGTTGATAATTCCACATTGGTAGCCTCAAGCTGCGCTCTCAATGTGGCGTTTTCTTCTTGCAAGGCTTTTACTTCCATGCGGTTATCCTCTTTTTTGGTTGGGTTTTGTGAAAAAATCGCTAATGATGTTGCGCTATCAGCGCCCAAAGCAACAACGGACACCTCGCGGAGTACGGAATTGCGTAAGATAGTTGCGGGATATTCGACAGTTAAGCCGTTGACAACTTCGCTTTGACCTTCAATCAATTCTTGCTGCTGATAGTCATATAAACCAACAGATAGTTGCCAAGTAATACCAGCTTGCGCCTTTTGGCATACACGTTGCGCGTCGTCGTCAATAGCGCTAACCAGTAAACCATTGACTAGCACTTTACCGTCTTGTTTAACTGCCGTAGCAGTCCCGATAACGTTGTTTGTGTCGTGTTCTAGCAATAGTTGTAGGTTAGGTGCAATTGTCATGCTGTCGATATCAATAACGACGTTAGATAACCACCCGTGGTTTTCAATCATTGCACCACTGTACGCCACGCCTGAAAACGCGCGGTTAGTTGTACAGTCTGTTGATTCAGGCGTTAAAGCCGCTGATAGATAAATAGGTTTATTCATGATTGTCATCCTAACTCGTAAACATTGTATAGTCTTTTAACCGATATTAAAAATTAAAAAGCTGCGGTTGATAGTGCTATTCTGTTGGGTCATCAAGCTTTTTATCCATCTGCACCAATAGCGAATATGCTGCAACGTCGCTAGGCTTTACCTGTCCTAGCTTTTGTTCGACAGCTTGTTTAACACCGCTAAGTCTATCTTTACCGCCATTATAATCCCACCCCTCATCAGGCTTGGCATTTGCTGGAACGTTTAACGTTGTCCCGCCTTTCTTTTCTGCTTGCTCTACGCTTAGGCTTCTGACGTGACAGCGACAACGGTATCCATTAGGCGGATAATGGGTCTCCCAAAAAGGGTCATCCATTGGCTTGATGATATTATCCATTGCTCGATGCGACGGGCGAGTTCGACTATCATTTATCGCATCATACATTAGATAGGGGCGTGATTCCTTAAAATCCTGCTGCGCTGCATATCGTCCAGCATTATATGCCCCTTGTATATTAGTTCTGAAAATATTATCTAACCTGCTTTTTGGCAAGTCTATTGGGATAATACCGTCTTTAACGTCGTTTACAAAGTTACCAAAAGGTTTACCCTGCATCAAATAATTGTCTAACGCTGCTTTAACCGCTTCTATCTGGTCAATACTAGCAAGCCCTGCAACGCTAAACGCCTGTGCTCGCGCAATACCAGCTAGACTACCGTAATACTCATCTGGTAGAACAACGTTACGCTGTTTCGCCCAAGCGACCGCCTCATCAAATGTTAGCGAATGATTAAGCCATTCGCTCATATTTTCTGCTCCGCTTCTGCCACGTAGCCCAAAACATCAGCGGCAAAAATTGCTTGCTCTATGACCTGTTGAAAGTTCGGGTCGCGCTCATTTAACAGGGTGGATAACCGCTCCTCTAAATCCTCTGGATTCTTGGCTGCCAATATCGCGTTGCGGATTAGACTAGGGTCAATAGGGCTTGCTGTTTTTGCAAGTGCATCATCTGCAATGCTTTCGAGCGCTGTTTGTACAGGCGTAAAAGGGCTTGATTTAGCGCTAAAGGTTGCTGATAAGTTTGCAGATTCATCACTGGCTGATTGCGCTAACGTGGTATCAATGTCACCTTGCTTAAAATCATAAGCGCGGAGGAAGTATTGCTCGGTTAGTTTTACCCCTTGCCCCATTAGTTTAGCGTCACGGTCGGCGCGTTTTTCTTCTAACCCTGTGTCGTTTCGCATCGCAAAAACAGGTTGTTCACCAGCTGGCAAAGTGCATAACTCCATTAAAGCAGTTATCAGCTTATTAGTAGCCTGTTCCACCTTTTCAATATCTGCGTTGCGTCGGTCTTCCAATACTCGCTCGTGTACCTCCGCTGCGGCAAGACTTCCCCCTGATACTTCACTGGTCAAGTTCTGCCCTAAAATTAACCGCTGAAAGCGTTTACGCAACGTGCTTTCTATCCGCTCAAATTCCCCTACACCGTTGGCGATAATGGCTTCAACTGATTCATCCCTACCAACGGCAATCGCAGAATCCAAGCCCATTTGCGTGACGCTGCTAATAAAGTCTGCGGGGTTTGATACCTTGCCCAATAACACTGGGTCTGCAAAGCGCTCTAAGTAGCGCATCCAATAACGCCATACATCAGTGCGGAATCGCCAAGCCCAATATGCTCGCGCCAATAATGGGTCGCCTTTAGGCTCTTCAATACTGGCGTTATGTGTAATTACGATAAACTTATGTTGTGTGTCGATTGGGATTGCGCTATTTTCTACATTTACCCATTGACCACTACTATCTACGTCGAACCATTCAAACGGCAGATTTCGCACGTCTTTTAATTTAATGCCTTTACTACCATCCTCCCATATTAATTCGATGACAGCATATCCGTATAGCGTGGCATTAATGGCTGCGCCTATGATGGTTTTAATATGTGGATTAATGATTTCAGTAATAGCTTGAGATAGTTCATTCTCCGAAGGCTCTAACTGCCACGGGGTGGCTTCAACGGCAGAACGTCTAGTTTCGATTGCTGTATAAATCTCATCATCTAGGGTTAATTTACGTAAGTCTTTTCTGGTTGTGCCAACTCGTCGCAATTCAAATTCAATCTGTGACCCAGTGGCGCGTTGTACGCTGTTAAAGATACTATCAGCTACTTTTGTTGCACTAATGTGACTAGCTGTCGTTGGTTGTGGTTGTTTTTTAGCAAATAATGCTCTTAGTGGATTCATTGTTATTCCTTAAATTAATTTTTGTTGATTCTTAGCGAATGTTTTATCACGCGCAGCCTTTAGGATTCTATAAATATGCTGAATAGAAGTACCATACTCGCGGCGCAATTCCTCGTGGTTACGCCCGTTGAATTTTTTCCATATCTCTTCTTTTATCTCATCGGCTTCATATTTCGAGCCTT
>JAEMQD010000136.1 GCA_022759035.1 Thiotrichales bacterium | reverse complement strand
GCCATTCCTTAAGTTTTGCCACTGGGCTAATATGCCCAAGGTGCTTTTGCACGTGTGATGATTGTACAGGTTAAGATACTCGTGTAGTTTGTCTTCTAGCTGCTCTGAAATGTAGTAGTTTCGATTTAATCTGACAGACACCCTACAAAAACGGTAACTGTCATATCAGGTTTGAACTACTACTGCTTGACCACTACACACGAATTAGTTCCTATAACTTATCACCACACTCAGTCAGTGTTTCCTATCTAACATCGTAGCGTGCAGTTCCGATCACCACAGAGTAGACTAAAATAGCAACAGCTAGAAATATCTGCATCATATTCAAGAAGCTTGCTCCAAAAGCAAGCTCAACACCTGCTGTTTGAATTAACGGAATAAAAATCAACCCTAACGAAAGAACTGTCGTTGTAAAAAAACGCAAATTTTCCTTGCCACTGAAGGCGCACTGCAGCGTTATATCGACATTTTGCGGTAACACGCATGCTCATTTGTAATTTTGTTGTGGTGGATTGTAACTTTTGGACGCAGTTTTTTTTGGGAGCCACCCACTTGCCATGCCTTCGGCTGGCTTAGTGGGTGGGGCAAGTGCGTTCAGCACGCAGCCCACCGAAACCACCAATCGCCCTAGCGATTGTGGTGAAGGTGCTGGGGGAGCCGAAGCAAAAACCGAACAGCATGACACCGACAACGCCAGTTGAACTCGGTCATGCGTCGTGACGGTTTAGCCTGTGCCCCAGCATAGGCGGTTGCGCACGGGGGCGTAGCCCGTGCCCGTCAAGAGATGCGAAGCAGCGCGCGACTCCCCATTATAGGTGGTCAATTCGTTCAGAATTGATTGTTGCGCAAGTAACAACGAGAGCACATAGCGGTAGCATGTCGCGCGAAGCCCCAGAATGGGGAGTCGCGCGCTGCAAAGCGTGGCGACGGGCACCCACAAGGAACGCAGTAACGCTGTAAAAAATAGCGACGCAGTGGCTATTTTTGTGAAGGCAAATCAGCACCACCAAATAAGGCGTTCAGCCTTATTAACAAAGGGTTTCCGCCCTAGCGGACGATGCCAACGGCATCGCCCTTTGTGGTGGTTGTGGAGATGCGCAATGAACGCAGTGAATGAAGTTTTTGCACCAGTGTGCTCGTTCCGCTGGGTTTGCACCGCACGGTGGTAAAAGCAGGCGGTACGAGCATTCTGGTGTTTTTAGCATGGCAATCGTAAGGGCTGCTCGTGTGGTTACTCACCACTGGAGTTGCCCTGATTGCTATGCGCTCAAGGCATCTTCAAAATTGGCATAGGTGCAAAACCGCAAATTTTGATGGTGCTCCGCTGGATTGATGCGGATTTTTTGGCCGTTCTGTACAAGGTACTGGATGGACAATATAAGCCGCTTCAATCGCTCTTCGATTTGGGTGTTGGGACAAACCCAAATCGTCTTCTGCCACTTACCTGCCGCAATCGCAGCTAAGTGGTTCTCCAAAATGCCAATATAGCGTTTTGGTGTTTTAATGGTTCTTTCGACCTCGATAGCAATGCGCTGATCATGATGAGTTAGCGCAATCGCATCGGGTCGTTTCACTTTAGCTGGCAATGTTTTTAGCCTGTCACCATTGACCCACTTTTTAACCAAACCCGCAGATTCAGCACCCACTCTTAAACGATGCATGTCGATGGTATGCTGTAAGTTCTGACGGCTAAACCGTCCAATCTCAAAAACCTTTTCAACCATTTTTTCGGTTGCCAGATCATAACTCATGGCTTGACCGTGTGCGGTAATACCGACCACCACCACTGGCGGTAAACTTTCATAAACCGATACTGAATGACGCTTTACCAAACCTTCTTTTTCCAGTGCTGCTACCGTCGCTCTTGTGCCTCGCTCATCGACACCAATCAGCAATGAGATCACACCAAGCGTAGTATAAATCTCATCACGTAAGAATCGCATGATCAGTCGCTTTTTATCTACCGCCCGCTTCATACGGGCAGCATAATCCTGAATTATTGCCATGATGCACCTCAATCAAATAGCTGATCAAAATTATCAGGCTGATTTTTCAGAGGTGTGCTTTTCGGCTTTGTTTGTGTTGCTGCCGTGACTTCTGGTTCATCATCGCATTGGTAAATTTTCGGTTTATCTGTCGCTGAAACCGCAATCCATCGAGTGCTAATAAATTTTGGCAGCCCATCACCAATTAACACACCAACCGAAGCCTCGGTACTGCCTTTTTTAGGCTTGGGTAAGTTTGTGAAGACATGAACAGGAATCAAACGCTCTTGGCTTTCTCGTTCAGTATGTGTTTCACCACTTTGATCATTCACAGATCTACTGATTTCGGTTGTTCGAACAATACCCGCTGCCTCAGATACTTCTTTAGCTGTTTGTGTATCGGGAAGCTTATACACCATTTTTAATGACGTATTACCCACCACTGCACCAATAACCGCTTCGGGTTTAAGTCCTGCGGCATCATGCAAGTCGCCGATGCTTTGATGGGCAAACACCAAATGACAATTTCGATCTCGTACCGTTCCAGCAGCACGCAAAGCGGCAGGTGACAACAGATATTTCAACTCATCCATGAACAACGCCACTGGTTTGCTGTCATTGCTTCGCGTATCTAAAATTTGCAAAATACGCTGTAACACCATACGCTGAGCGGAAAAAATAGGATATTGTTTTGTCGAACCTACCACATACAAAACACCGCCCTTCTTCGATTCCAAGAAGGCGGTCAAGTCAAATCCCTTAGCGGTTTTGATCGCTTCGACCGTGCCAATATCGCATAACTCCCTAAACATGTTTTCAGCATCAACAGTGACACGTTCATCACCCGACGCCCTTGCAATCGCTTCTTGTATGGTGTTTGCTGAACGCAATAAACGGGCACCTGCGCGGTCTTTACCACGGTAATAGTCCACTGCAGAATCACCAGTTTTACCTAACTCTAAAGCCACCTGAAGCAATTCTTCAACTTCAAGATCAGAACAACCATACAAAGGGTTTATTTGTGGTTCACTGGCATTCAAATCGATCAAGGTGAACTCAAAGCCATAAGTTTTCGCCATTTTCGATAGCACAAAAGGCAGCTTCTTATCGTGTTTTGGATCCATGACAATGACGCTTTCGCCTAACATAGCTAACTGAGACAACAACAGGCCAACAAACGATGACTTACCAACACCACTCGCCCCTAAAATATCAAGGTGGTTCGATGTCAATGTATTCTGCGGCAAGTAAATAGGCTTTCTATGCTCATCTAAACCAATAAAAACACCTTTTATTAAATCAATGTATTTTTCAGGATCAAAGCCTTGCTTCATCTTTTCCAGTGTTTTAACGTCTTCGGTGATATCTC
>JAEMQD010000100.1 GCA_022759035.1 Thiotrichales bacterium | reverse complement strand
TTTTCACCAAATGACGGTGGATGCTTTTTGTCGTTACCTAATCAACGCGGGTAACCATTATAAAGAAGCCTACACCAGTGAAGCGCCTGAAAGTGGTCAGTTGCGTTTTAGCCAAGGCGATAGATACCGATTTCTCATCCTGAGTTTTGCTCAAGAGCAATCACCTTTCGAGTCGTTCATCGAACAACTAAAACGCTTACCTAATTCAGCACCGATTCAAGACAGAGCGGCACCGTTACGTAATAATTTGCGTTTGGTAGCCTTGACTGACTTAATTCATCATCAACCGATACAACAGGCCAAACAACAACATGCATTTAGCAAAAAGCACTTGAATGCCATCACGAAGCACTGGCAAAACAACGATATTGGCTATCCTAGAAACCTAAGGCTACAATGGCTAAGCCCTGTAAGACTCATGCGTAATAGCCAAGATCGTGCGAATATGCAATTAGAAGGCGAGTACCGATTTTGTCGGGATAAAACCCACATCAATCCGTTTTTACTGTTAAAACGCATTGTTGAGAGCCTAACCAATATTCAAGAAAATCAAAATGTTGCAGACATAAATCCAGAAGACTTTGATGCAATATCGCAGGCACTACGCATCAAAGAAGCCGATTTGTTTTGGGTAGATACGCCCTACTATAGCAAAGATAAACAAGATAATGTCGCTGGCGGTATGGTTGGATATATTACCCTAGAACAAATAGCACCACTACCCGACTGGGTTTGGCATGCACTGATCTTAGGGCAATTTTTAGGGGTTGGACAACGACGTGCTAGCGGTTTTGGCAAATACCAACTCAGCAACAGTCATCTTAGCCAACATCACGACCAGCCGATTCGCCCCGTTCGAAGTCAAACACTTCTGAGCAAAGCCTTACGACTGCCTAATATTCGCCATGCCACACAACTTATCGAAAAGCGAAGCCACCAAACAGCATTAGCACAAAAGTACCAAAATCAACTCGATTTAGCCATAGAGCAGCTGCACAATAACCATTACAAAGCCCCGCCCTTGTTTGGACAAGAAATACCCAAACGCAATGGGAAAACCCGCTTTTTAGCCGTTGCACCACTGTACGATCGTATTTTGCAAAAAGCCATTGCGCTAGAACTAACCCCAAGCATCGACGCCATTTTATACCAACGCTCTTATGCCTACCGTAAAGGAAAAAGTCGGTTACAAGTAAAAGATGACATTCAAAATGCCATTAATCAAGGTTATAAATGGATTTATGAGTCAGATCTTAAAGGTTTTTTTGATAATATCAACCGTGAACAACTGGGTAAACGACTCGAATCCATTTTTGGTAAAGACCCAATCATACCTGCTGTACTGAATTGGCTCGCTGCCGATGTTATTTTTAATGGCAAAAAGGAAACTCGACCACTTGGCATTCCACAAGGCAGTCCATTGAGCCCGCTACTTGCTAATTTTATACTCGATGATTTTGATGCCGACTTAGAAGCCAAAGGATTTAGGCTCATCCGTTTTGCCGACGACTTTGTGGTCATGTGCAAGAGTCAGATTGAAGCCGAGCTGGCTGCTGCCGAAGTTGACAGAAGCCTTGCCGAGCTTGGGCTAAGCATCAACATTGAAAAAAGCCATATTGTTACCATTGAGCAAGGCTTTAAATTCGTTGGTTATCTCTTTCAAAACGCTTGGGGTGTTGATATTGCCGCACGCAAAGACCACTCGCATCCACTTGATGGCGATGACAACCCCATTTGGAATGAGTTTGACATGGACGATGAGCAGCCCGACGATGCCTTGTTGAACGACGATAGTGACCCCGACACAATGCCGCCATGGGAAGAAATTGCAAAACCAGCGCCTAATAACCTAAACGAGGATAACACCCCACCTTGGGAAGATGCACCTAAGTATCCAGAATCGAATTATCCTGAAAATGACAACACACCGCCATGGGAAGATGCGCCGCGCTCATTACCATCATTTGCAGAGCTAGCCAATATCGATGAACCTAACGACAACGAAATGGCATCTTTTGGTCAGATGCCCAGCGAAGGGCTATTTTTTACACTGGCAGGTGAAAGTAGCATGCTGAGCCTAGATAATGGACGCATGGTGGTGAAGCAAGAAGAGATTATATTGCAAACCATTCCGCTCATTCATCTCTCTGGCATATTACTTTTTGGCAATCATCACCTTACCACACCATTTATGAAAGCATGTCTTGCTAGTAACATCCCTGTTCACTTTGCAAGCCGTATGGGTAAATACGAAGGCGCACTATGGAATCGACAACCCATCGACAATAGTTTTAAAGGTTGGTTTAAACAAATGGCGTTTTTCGATAATGAAGCTAACGCATTAGCATTATCAAAAATGACTGTTGCCAGCCGAATAGCAAATATGCGATATCTATTGCAGCGTTATAACAAGCGTGCTGAATTACTTAATTGCATTCAACAAATCGATAGCATACAAGCCAAAATTGATGACGCACAAAGCCTTGCTAACCTATTGGGTTACGAAGGCAATGCAACTAGAGTATTTTTTTCGGCACTCATTTATCTCGTTCCTGCTTGGTGCGAATTTGACTCTCGTAACCGCCGCCCACCCAAAGACCCATTTAACGTTTTGTTATCTTACGGATACACCTGGCTTTATGCTCATGTCGATGCCATTTTAATCGCTAAAGGACTACTGAGTTGGAAAGGATTTTATCATCAAGTCAGCTCGGGGCATTCAGCGCTTGCTTCCGACATAATGGAAAGTTACCGCCACATCATCGAGCGCGTAGCACTGACTGCAGTTAACAACAAAGTAATACAACTCGATGACTTTAGAATCGAGGAAGATCAGCTCAGATTATCTAGCGAAGGCAGAAAGCGCTATTTGCGACAATTAGAAGCTTACTTTGTACGCGAAAAAGCGGGTACGCACCTTTGGCAAAAAATCCACTCGCAAATAGAATCTTTGTGGCTTCATATCGAAAATCAACAGCCCTATCAACCATTTTTGGACACTTAGCATGTATTGGTTAATCTGTTTTGATATAGAACACGACAAAGCACGTACGCGCATTTCCCGCTATTTAGAAAAAGTGGGAACACGTGTGCAGGGTTCGGTATTTGAAGTGGTGCTAAGAAAAGAAAGTCAACGAACGAGACTGTTGGCAGCCTTACAAAAAATTATCGACCAATATGACGATGCAGGTGCCAACATTCGTTTTTACCGAATGACCCCACAAACCATACAAGCAAGCCACACCTTATCGGGCGGTAAAATTATGCAATTTCCTGCTAGTATGATTCTGTAACAAGCAACAAAATCAACAGTTTTTGTGATAAAATACCATAAAAACAAACAGTTATTAAAAAACCGATCCATTTTCTACAAACCGATTTCT
>JAEMQD010000030.1:1630-3386 GCA_022759035.1 Thiotrichales bacterium | reverse complement strand
GTTAGAAATGAAGCATGAATCTTTTATGATTGGGCTTGGTGGGGCTGGTCAAAATATTGCAACGAGTACGCCTAACCTATTTCCAATGAGTAAGGTTATTTTAGCTAACATGGATGATCGTGTCCTTGAAGTGGATGAATGCGTTGCTGGTCGTTTGTACTTAGGTAAAGGAGAGGCATATTCAGTTGAAGATGTTCGGCTAGCTATCGATGACGCCATAAATACTATCATTTCCCTAATGCATGATGCTGATACTGTTGTTATTATCTCTGGCGCATCAGGTAAAACAGGAAGTCAAGCACCTTACTTAGCAAAAAAATTACTTTTGGCGAATAAAAAAGTTGCATTGGCGCTCATGCAACCCATGGCCTTTGAATCGCCACGTCATTACCCTCAAGCTATCGATGATCTTAATGCACTCGTAGACCAGTGTTTCTGGCATGAGTTGTTTGAATGGGATTTAAAAATAGGCGGCAGTATGGATCAGCTAGTGTCGAAAACGAATCAACACATTATGTCTCGCCTCGTTACAAGAATCAGTTATACAGATGCTTAATTAAGACTCATTTTGTCTCTACTTGTTTCATGCTAGGCTTATGAAAAAAATGAGGGTAGGTTATGAAACTTAATAAATCCAGTGGTTACAATGTGAGTGAACACTTAAAATCTTGTGTCGAATCGATAAGTAATGCTTATGAAAGTAGCCGCGATGATTGTTTTAACACAGGGGTTATTGCTCTTCAACAGAAAATTAATGGTATCCCTAAAGGACGTTTGACGAAAATAGCTTCATGCCATGATGGCGATAGACTTTTGGCTTATCAGATCGTATGCAATTTATTGCGCCAAGATGTGTCTGTTTTGTTGTTCAGTAATCAGCTGTCTGGTCAAAATGCAATGATGCATATCATTGCCAATATATCAGGTGTAGAAACGCATAAGCTTGTTTCGGGGATGTTAGAGATTAATGACTGGTCACGTATGTTGAGCTCAATTGATACGATTAAAAAGCTTCCTTTATCAATTTATGACGAGTTTAGAACCAGTGATGCTGTACTTTCCTGTTTAAATGACTGCGAGACGCCATTTCAGTTAATTGTGATTGATGGCATGGCTGGTACGTCTCGTGACAGTGATATTTATTTTTATGAGGCACTGTCATTATGTGCCAAAAATAGCCAATCCGCCATTATTGTTTTATTTGGAAGCGATAGCCCGTATGGTCTGAGCAATCTCAAAGATGACATTGATGAGTATTTCAATTTATCTTTGTATGTTGCTTGTCCAGACCATTCCAAAAAGAAGAAGGTTTCGTTGCAAATCCTAAAAAATAGATTTTTCACGCTTAATGAACAGGTTAACTTATCGGTTTGTGGCGATACTAGTATCATTAGTTCTCTTCGGTATGATTATTTTAAAGGCTATGAATGCTCAAAAAGACAAGTCGTTTTAAATTGTGAAACAACTGGATTGTCTCCTGAAATGGGTCATAGGATTATTGAAATATCAGCTCTTGAAATGATAGACCAAGTGTTAACAGGAAGGTCATATCATCAATACATAAACCCATGTTTAATTATGGATGAGTATGTCATTAATATTCATGGAATTAGTAATGCCGTTTTAGTTGATAAACCCGTATTTAGTGCCATATTTAATGAATTTATGTCTTTTATAAATGGATCAGAATTAATTATTCATCATGCAAATTTTGACATTAACTTCTTTAATTCTGAATTTAGAAAAATGGGAATAA
>JAEMQD010000030.1:0-1530 GCA_022759035.1 Thiotrichales bacterium | reverse complement strand
AGAAGAAATCGGGAAGTCTTTTGGTCTGTCGCTTGAGCAAGTGCGACAGATTGAAGCGAATGCAATGATGAAGCTCAGACGCTCGCCTATAGCGAAAAAATTGCGTGATGATTTTTTTTGTTCTTTGTTCTGGGGATAAGCAAAAGAAGCTAATATGTGATAAAAGTAACAACGAGGCAAATATGACTGGACTTTCAAAATCACGTATTCTTTTGCACCGTCAGTGCCCTAAACGGCTATGGCTTAAAATTAACAAGCCAGAAGTAGAAGTTATTGATAAGGGCATGGCAATCGGCTTTACCACGGGCGATAGCGTTGGCGATAAAGCGCGTGCGCTTTATCCCGACGGTCTACTCATTGACCCTCCGAATCTAACCGAAGCATTGGCTCAAACAAAAACCTTACTCAACGAATCACCAAAACCACTTTTTGAAGCTACCTTTGAACATAAAGGTACATTGATTCGTGCAGATTTGCTGTTACCTGAAGAACACGGTTGGCGGATGGTCGAAGTTAAATCATCCACCAGTGTTAAGCCCTATCATCTCGAAGATGCGGCTGTACAGGCTTATGTGTTGGCACAGAACAACGTCCCTGTTAGTCGGATAGAAATCGCGCATATTGATAACCAATTTGTTTACCAAGGTGATGACAACTACCAAGGTTTGCTTAAGTATCAAATCGAAACAAAAACCGTCAACACCTTGGCACAACAAGTACCTGATTGGATTGCACAAGCACAAAATACCCTAACACTCAAAAAAGAGCCTAATATTACGGCTGGTAATCAGTGCAACGAGCCTTTTGGTTGTAGCTTTCGTCGTTATTGCGACCCGCAAGCATTTGAGCCAGTTCCCGTGACCTCGCCTAAAGTCTTACCCAGAGGTGGCAAGTATGCCAAGCAATTAATTGATGCAGGCACGAACGATTTAACACTGTTGGCAGAAGCTGAGTTGTCCAAAGCAGTGTATCAGCGCATCTGGCGCACGCTTCAAACAGGACAAGCCGAACTCGACCAGAAAGCAAAAGCAATCATCGAAGCCTTGCCTTACCCTTATTATCATATTGACTTTGAAACCATTAACCTTGCTATTCCTGTCTGGGCAGGCACGAGACCTTATCAGCAAGTGCCGTTTCAATGGTCATGTCATATTCAAGTGCCAGATAGCATTACACATCATGCCTTTTTAGGCGATGGACTTAGTGATCCTCGTCGTGAATTTACCGAAAGCCTGCTCAATACCATCGGCACAGAGGGAACGATTTTCGTCTACAACGCCGCTTTCGAAAAGAGCAGATTGAAAGAAATGGCGGATGCCTTTGAGGAATTTAAGCCAGCTATTGACGCACTCATGCCCAGAATTTTTGATCTATTACCGCTGATGCGCAACCACTATTATCACCCAGAAATGAAAGGCAGTTGGTCGATTAAAGCGGTACTGCCCACCATTGCACCTGATTTAAGTTATAAAGCCTTAACTGTCGGACACGGCGGCGCAGCAATGGAAGCTTTTGCCGAAATGATGAAGG
>JAEMQD010000108.1 GCA_022759035.1 Thiotrichales bacterium | reverse complement strand
CGCGATGAAAAGAAGCAGGATGATATGCGTAAGCGTTATGCACACCCCAAGCTAAAATTCTATATTGGTGATGTGCGAGACTACCGTTCCATATTAGAAGCAACCCGTGGAGTTGACTTTATCTTTCATGCTGCGGCATTAAAACAGGTGCCTTCCTGTGAGTTTTACCCCATGCAAGCCGTCAATACCAATGTCATTGGTACGGAAAATGTACTTGAAGCTGCGATTCAAAATAATGTGTCGCGTGTGGTTTGCTTAAGCACCGACAAAGCGGTTTATCCCATCAACGCCATGGGCATTTCTAAAGCCATGATGGAAAAAGTCATGGTAGCGAAATCACGTAATGTCGATGATGCCAAAACCGTTATTTGTGGTACCCGTTACGGCAATGTCATGGCATCGCGTGGTTCGGTGATTCCTTTGTTTATTGAACAAATGCGTGCGGGTAAGCCCTTATCTATAACCGACCCCAACATGACCCGTTTTATGATGACCCTAGCGGATGCGGTTGACTTGGTGTTGTATGCGTTTGAACATGGCAATAATGGTGATATTTTTGTGCAAAAAGCCCCAGCAGCAACCGTTGAAACCCTCACGATTGCCTTGCGCGAGATGCTGAACTTGCCAGAACACCCCATTAACATCATCGGTACACGCCACGGTGAAAAGCTGTATGAAGTTCTGCTGAGTCGAGAAGAAATGGCCTGTGCTGAGGATATGGGCGATTATTACCGTGTACCACCAGACTTGCGCGATTTAAACTATGCCAAGTATGTCGAAGAAGGAGACAAACAGGTTTCTGAGTTGGAAGACTATAATTCTCACAACACCCAGCGTTTGGATGTGGATGGCATGAAGCAATTGTTGTTAAAACTTGAATTTATGCGTGCCATTGTCCGTGGTGAGCAGGTTGTAGCGATGGAGTAAGGCATGAAAGTATTAATTACTGGTGCTGACGGTTTTATCGGTAAAAATTTACAAGTTAGCCTGTGGCGCATGAAAGATATTGAAGTCGTTAAGTTTACGCATGAGATGTCCTTAGATGATTTGCCGGCTTTGGTGGCTTCTGTCGATTTTATTTTCCATTTGGCGGGGATTAATCGACCCAAAGAAGATAGTGAGTTTGCAACGGGCAACGCCGATTTAACGGGCGTTATTTGTGATGCCATTCGTGCATCGGGTAAACAAATTCCGATTGTGCTAACATCGTCTATTCAAGCAGAACGTGCCAATGCATATGGGCGCAGTAAGCTCAAAGCCGAAATGCATCTGCTGAATTTAGCCATGGAAACAGGCAATAAAGTTTACATTTATCGCTTACCAAATGTATTTGGTAAATGGGCAAAACCTAACTATAACTCAGCCGTTGCTACTTTTTGTTATAACATTAGTCGTGGCTTGCCAATCCAAATTAATGATTCAAGTGCGCCGCTATCACTAGTGCATATTGGGGTAGTTGTTAATTCATTTATTAACATGATGCTTCAACAGCCTGATGATAAAATGTATGTAGTTCTTGAGCCTGTTTACCATACCACGGTCGGGGAAGTAGCAGAACAACTTTATAAGTACAAAGCCAGTCGTGAAAGCCTTGTGACCGAACCTGTGGGCGATGGTTTTGCACGGGTGCTTTATGCCACTTACATTAGCTACATATCTCCCGATGATTTTAATTACCCATTGGTAAAACACGAAGATCCACGCGGTATGTTTGTTGAGATGCTCAAAACCAAAGATTCGGGGCAGTTCTCGTTTTTTACCGCACACCCTGGGATTACCCGTGGTGGCCATTATCATCATGTTAAAACAGAGAAGTTTTTGGTCATTAAGGGTAAAGCGCGTTTTGGCTTTAGGCACATTATGACAAATGAGGTTTGTGAGATTTTCACTTCTGGCGAACAGCCCGAAATTGTCGAAACCGTACCCGGTTGGTCGCACGATATTACCAATGTCGGTGACGATGAAATGATTGTCATGCTATGGGCTAACGAAAACTTTAATCCAGCCAAACCCGATACGGTTTACCATAAGGTATAAACAATGAAAAAACTTAAAGTGGTTACGGTGGTTGGCACGCGCCCAGAAATTATTCGTTTGGCTTGTGTAATGAAAAAGCTCGATGTGCATTGTGAACATATTTTGGTACACACAGGACAAAACTATGATTACGAACTAAACCAAATTTTCTTTGATGATTTAGGGATTCGTAAACCCGATTATTTTTTAGGCGCAGCAGGCGCAACGGGTGCTGAAACCATTGGTAATGTCATTATTGCCGTGGATAAGGTGTTGGCAGAAGTGAAGCCAGAAGCCTTATTGGTGTTAGGGGATACCAATAGCTGTATGGCAGTTTTGCCAGCCAAGCGTCGTAAAATTCCGACCTTTCACATGGAGGCGGGGAATCGTTGTTTTGACCAGCGCGTTCCTGAAGAGATTAATCGTCGTTTGGTCGATCACATGGCAGATATTAACTTGACTTACAGTAGTATTGCGCGTGATTACTTGTTACGTGAAGGTTTGCCAGCCGATATGGTGATTAAAACGGGTAGCCCAATGTTTGAAGTACTCAATACTTATCGTGAAGGCATTGAGGCATCGGATGTGCTAGAGCGTTTAGTATTACAAAAACATCAATTTTTTGTGATTAGTGCGCATCGTGAAGAGAATGTGGATTCTGATAAAAACTTCTTAAATTTGGTTGAGTCATTGAACAGCATTGCTGAAACCTATCTACTACCTGTGATTGTTTCAACACACCCAAGAACGCAAAAGCGTGTCGATGCGATGGGTGTGACCTTTCATCCGTTGGTGCGTTTGCTCAAACCCTTAGGTTTTAAAGACTACAACAAGTTGCAGTTATGCGCGAAAGCGGTATTGTCAGACAGTGGCACCATAAATGAAGAATCGTCGATTATGAACTTTCCCGCATTAAACTTGCGTGAAGCCCACGAACGCCCCGAAGGGATGGAAGAAGCAGCAGTCATCATGACAGGCTTGCAGAAAGAACGCATTATGCAAAGCTTGGCGATTATTGACAGTCAACCCAGAGACAATGAGCGGTTGATTCGTCAAGTTTATGATTATTCTATGCCCAATGTGTCGGACAAAATGGTGCGGATTATTCATAGCTATACTGATTATGTGAATCGTGTGGTGTGGAAGAAGTACTAGACTGTGCGAATTTTAGTAGTTACACAATATTTTTGGCCAGAAAACTTTCGTATTAATGACTTGGTTGAAGAGTTTGTTAAACGGGGTCATCAGGTTACGATTTTAACTGGTAAACCGAATTATCCATCGGGGACTTTATTTCCAGAGTACCAGCAAGACCCTCAGGCATTTAATGAATATCAAGGCTGCCGTGTTGTGCGTGTACCGATTGTTAGTCGGGGCAGCAGTA
>JAEMQD010000047.1 GCA_022759035.1 Thiotrichales bacterium | reverse complement strand
TAAACGTAGCGAATTTAATGGTGTTCTGGGTCGCGATATCGTTAGAAATATTGGTATGGCTATCCAACATGCAAATACAAATTATTTTGTTAATATGTTAGATGTGGAGTACGTCAAACATCAAGGCAATGCAGTAATCACAGATTTAAGGTTCAACCATGAACTTAAGTACGTAGAAAATCATATATTTGCATGCGTGTGTACAGTGATTGGTGGTAATACTGACGGCCATATATCGGAGATGTTGCCGCGCGATGTTGATGATAGTTTCTGGATATTTGATAATAGTGCCAAAAATGATTCAATCATTGGGCAAGTTGATACATTCGTTCAATACTTAAAAACAAGGGGTGATTATGGGCTGTGCTTCTGACGAAAAATTAATTCAATATAGTGAAATCTTCGGGAAGACATTCCAAGGTGAAGGTTTACATACAGGCAAATTGACAAACTGGTTGCGATTATTCAATTGCAATTTATCGTGTTCAGGGTTTGGGCAAGATAATCCAACCGACGAAACAACATGGGTTTTGCCATATGAAACTGTTGATATCTCAAATATCACCAAACTTGAAGATCTGCCTGTGTTTACTTCGGGGTGTGATTCAAGTTACTCATGGTCTCGCAGATACGAGCACCTAGTTCACAAGGATACCGCAGCAACTATTGCCCAGAAGTTAACGGCGCTGAATATTAGTGATATCAATCCAACAGGGCTCTGGGTTCATCCTTTAACTCTCCAAGATATTCATCTATGCTTTACTGGAGGTGAACCATTAATGCCTCGAGGGCAGCAAGCAATTGTTGCAGTTATGAAAGAACTGATTGATAGTGGCAATTTCCCATATCACGTAACGTTCGAAACAAATGCGACGCAAAAACTTCGGCACGATTTCATCGAAGCTATTAGGGAGATGCACTCGCAACATGAAATTGAGTTTACGTTCTCCATGAGTCCTAAACTATTCGGCGTTAGCGGTGAGCGCCCTGAAAAAGCGTGGAAACCTGAAGTTATTCTGTCCTACGGAGAATTGGCGAGTTCAGTTGGACATTCATATGTTAAATTCGTGGTTAATGAGAGTTCATTCGATGAACTGACGCAAAGAACTTTAGAGCTGTTGTCTGAGTACGATGTTTGGGAATATAACATAGGATTTTGGGCTATGCCAGTTGGCGCAACCCTTGAAGAACAGGAATCACATCCAACTGCGATGTATGATAAGTTAATTGAACTTGGATATAATATCAGCGATCGCGTTCACGTTCGCGTTTATGGCAACTGCATTGGAAAGTAGGAGAATTTTAGAGTGAATAAGGTGTATATCTCATACGAGGATATCGAGAACGCAGTACTCCACACAGCGGGTTCTGTGGTCGATAGTTATGAATTGCCTAGCATTATCGTTGGGATCGTTAGGGGTGGCATGATTCCTGCATATCTGGTTGCAAAGGAGTTAAAGATCCCGTTAATGATGATTACGTGGCAAACACGAGACGGATCCATTAAGGAGAGCAATCAAGATCTAATCAACATTCTGCAAACTGGCAGAAAAGTTTTGTTTGTTGATGACATTAATGATTCAGGCAAAACACTGAACCAGCTCATTGAGTATTACTCGTCAGTTGCACCAAGCGGTCGAATGAGTACAGCCGCGTTATTTGAAAAGGACCACAGCGATCATATGTTGTCATTTGTGCCTTGCAAAATTTTTGATAAGGATGACTGGGTCGTATTTCCATGGGAGTTAGGTTAGTTGAGATTAAAAAGAGGCGAAAGCCTCTTTTTTTTTTAATTAAACCAGTTGCATTATAATCTTAAGTGATGTATAATATGCTTAGATTAAAAGAAAGGATGAAATAAAATGACAACATGGATAGTCGACGGCAAAGAATATGAGCTAACGCCCGAAGTATTCAAACAACATTTGGCGCATACCTCGGAACTTACTAAAGCAGCCATCGACTGGGCGCAAACATTACGTACAGCGCAAGAAACATCATCCGAAACATTCAGATTAACTCCGGAAGAATCTGTTAAGTTGTGCGATGTGCTTAGTATCTCGATAGATACTGAGTATTTGCAGGTCGATGTGCCCATCGATGATATAATTGCACAGTTACAATCGATTAAGGATAATCTGGATAAAGATAGAACGATCGTTTATTATAGGGCCGAGTTTAGTCCTATCGGCGACGATTATACAATATCGGTCGCCACATACCACATCATGTCAGATGAAAACATCACACGCAATATCATAAGGGACCGCAGGAATTATTTAAAAAATTGTTTAGCTAAAGCCATAAAACCTCAGAAAGGATTCATCAGTCGAACAATTGATTGTGCTGTTTTAGATTTATGGGTAAATGGCTCCATCGATCTAAAAGCAGTTCAACAAATTACATACGGCGTATGCGAGGTTTAAATTTATGATTGTCCAATTAACAGCACAGAAGTACATTGATGCTTTGCAACGCAAACTGATTGAGTTAGATGCAGAGAAGGAACAACTGCTTATCGACCACAAAGCGTCGCACGACTTGTACATTTCATATATCGAGAAGATTCGTGATGCATTATTCCGTGAATCCGCACACGGCGATTTGCGATTTGATAGAATCTATGTCGCAATATGCGACATGCGCAAACAATCATGGGATCAGCTTTCGTTTCTAGATAAACTCTTGCATGGATTTAATGTAGAACGTTTGCATGTATGGGTTAAGCGAGGTTCACCTCACCATGATAGTGTGTATTGCAGTGCTGAGACTGGTGCGAAACATATTATGGATGAGATTTTAAATCTTATCCGCATTTTCAATGATTTCCTGGAGAATCCTAGACCAATTCCGCCGGTATTGTATTCGCTCGAATATGAAATAAGCAGACTCTTGAAGAATTTTGACGGCAATTTTGCACAATCACTAACCAAATTAACGCGTGGGTTGGTGGCGCCTTACGGTGACGTCATCAAACTTGATAATAAAATTAAGAAAATAACCGAAGAAATAGATAATACTAACCAATTGCTTAATAATATTAAAGTATTAAACCTGGAAGATGAACTGCTTTCGATTAATATTAATTCAGAAATGTGTCTGGCGTGAGGTGTAACCATGAAAACAACCGTCAGATATAGTAAAGATTGGGTCTCTTCTATAGGCACAGACCCGTTTAAAATTTTCGGAATTGTTTGGTTTGATAAATGCGCATCCTTGGTTAAAGTAACTTCAGACAGTGTGAAGGCTTTTGATTTGGGCATTCTTGCCGCTCGATTTGATGAGATCTGGTATCTTCGCAGAATCGAATATATGAATGAACATGGCGACTTTAACTTTACACTAACGCCTGCTGAAATCTTAACTAATGAAATCCTAATACGTCAGGAGATCGGTCATTTCGGCGACTTTA
>JAEMQD010000131.1 GCA_022759035.1 Thiotrichales bacterium | reverse complement strand
AGACATCATGGCCAACTCGGTAGAACGCCCAGAAGGTAAGCAGTTTGTTGTTCCTAGTGCCATTGCCGGTAAAATCGAGTTTCGTGATGTTGCTTTTGCCTACCCAAATCAAGAGCAACAAGCCTTGCGCGGTGTCAGTTTCAATATTCAACCCGGTGAGCATGTCGCCATTTTGGGTCGTAATGGTTCTGGTAAATCCACTATTCTTCGTTTAATGCTCGGTCTTTATCAGCCAACTGCAGGCAGTGTGTTTATTGATAATGCCGATTTGCGTCAACTCGATCCTGCTCAAGTTCGACGCAGTGCGGGTTACGTACAGCAAGACATTACCCTGTTTTATGGTAGCTTGCGCGACAATATTCGTATGGGACGACGCTTTGACGATGAACAAATTTTGCATGCACTGCAATTAGGGCGCTTAAAACCCTTTGTCGATCATCATCCCAAAGGATTGGATATGATGGTCGGAGAGCGGGGCGAGTCTTTATCGGGTGGCCAGCGTCAAGGTGTCGCTATTGCTCGCGCACTGGTAGGCGATCCTAGTATGGTACTAATGGACGAACCTACTGGTGCAATGGACAATTCCAGCGAAGAAGAAATTAAACAATCCTTGAAGCAGTTCTTAAACAATCGAACCTTCGTACTGATTACCCATCGAACCTCGTTGCTCTCCTTGGTTGATCGAATCATCGTGTTAGATTCTGGCAAGGTCGTTGCCGATGGTCCA
Organism: Thiotrichales bacterium; assembly: GCA_022759035.1. Classification (GTDB taxonomy): domain Bacteria; phylum Pseudomonadota; class Gammaproteobacteria; order Thiomicrospirales; family Thiomicrospiraceae. The sequence goes on along the minus strand of JAEMQD010000131.1, from coordinate 2,691 downwards.
AAAGAACAAGTTATTGAATCCCTGCGTCAATGTCGAATCGGGAAGGCAGTATGAGCGCAGTAAATAATCAACCAGAAATCCCAACGAATCAAGGTAATACCAGTCAATCGCATATTATGGACTGGTACACAGAAGCTGACTGGGCAAGAATGCACGAACAACCCTTGCGAGCGCGTCTGTTGCTCTATGCGGCTATTATTATGTTTGCCTTGCTCATTGTCTGGGCCTCAGTTGCAGAGGTCGATGAAATTGCACGGGGGCAAGGTAAGGTTGTGCCTTCCTCACAATTACAGGTCATACAGTCTTTGGATGGCGGTGTTGTAGAAGAAATCTACGTTAAAGAAGGGCAATTGGTTAATGCCGGTGATTTGCTGGTAAGAATCGACTCAACGCGTTTTACCTCGTCACTGGCAGAAAACCAAGCACAAATTTTTGCGCTCACACTCAAAGCGATGCGTCTAGAAGCCTTAACGAAAGATAAGCCCTTTGTCATTCCGGCCGAACTGATTATGGGCGATGCTTCTATTATCGCGCAAGAAACCAATCTCTATAACTCCACCTTATCGGAAATTGTCGCGCAAACGTCCATTTCTGATCAGCAGATCGTGCAACGCCAACAAGAGCTGGTCGAAGCGAGAGCGAAATTAGAGCAGGCGCAACGATCATTAGACCTAACCTCACAAGAGCTTAGCGTGACCGAACCCTTAGTCGGATCGGGTGCTGTTTCCGAGGTTGAGATTTTGCGTCTCAGAAGAGATGTTGCTCGACTCAAAGGAGAAAGAAATCAAACCAGTGCACAGATATCGCGTATTCAATCGGCGATTCAAGAAGCAGAGCGTAAAAAACAAGAAGTACGATTAAGTTTTAGCAACAAGTTGAGTGCAGAACTATCTGATACTTTGGGTAAACTCAGTGCGCTGAATGCTACCAGCACCGGATTTGCCGATAAGGTGGTCAAAGCCGATTTAAAATCTCCCGTGCGTGGTACGGTTAAACGCTTATTAATGAATACCGTTGGTGGTGTGATTCAGCCGGGTAAGGATATTATCGAAATTGTACCCACCGATGATACTTTGTTATTGGAAGCGAAAATTCGCCCGCAGGATATTGCTTTCTTGCATCCGGGTCAAAAAGCGATTGTTAAATTGACAGCTTATGACTTTACGATTTACGGGTCATTAGAAGGTGAAGTGGAGCAAATCGGTGCTGACACGGTCATTAATGAAAAAGAAGAAGCTTTTTACATTGTGCGCGTCAGAACCAACAGTGCCAGTTTAGGTGACAATTTGCCGATCATTCCAGGGATGGTGGCGCAAGTCGATATTATGACGGGTAAGAAAACCATTTTGGCCTACCTCATGAAGCCGATCCTTCGAGCTAAAGCCAATGCATTAAGCGAACGCTAATCAAAGAGTATTGTTTATGAAGCATTTATTTATTGGTACCCAACCTCAGCTAGAAACGCAATGGCAAGCCGCTTTTTCAAGCGATGCTCAATTAATCAATCAGTTGGAAGGTGTTGATTGGTCGTTTGTCGATTTTATCTGGCTAATGGATGACTTTCCCGGAGTGAGTGCGCTCCTTAAAGGATTGCGCAGTCAATCCTTTCCGGTTGTTATTTTATCGCTCACCCCCAGCGTGCAAGCCTCGTTGCGTTTCTTCGAAGAAGGCGCACTAGGTTACTGTCATGCCTTAGCCGCACCAAGCATGTTGCAGCATGTGGTCGATAGTGTACAAGCGGGCGATATTTGGCTGGGTGCCGAGTTAATGCAACAAATGGTGCATCGTCTTGTTAAAGCACAAGAGTCATCTCAGTCAGTTGACTTACCTCAACTAGGGTTGCTAACAGCCAAAGAAAAATTGGTAGCCGAATTGGTTGCAAAAGGCTTTACCAATAAAGAAGTCGCCAAGCAGCTGGCCATCACCGATCGTACTGTTAAGGCCCATTTAACTGCGGTATTCGATAAACTCGGTGTGAGAGATAGGGTGCATTTAGCACTATTGTTAAAGGCTTAATGACCACTGTTTTAATAAAACGTTGAAAGATTGTCCATTAGTACAATAGTTTTTCGCTTGCATAAGCCATAAAGTAGCATCATACCTTTTTACCTTATGGGAGCTGATCATCATGGCCGAACAAATTATTGCAACTGTTGTTAGTGTACAAGGTACCGTTATGGTGCGTTCTGCCGAAGGTGCCGTACGTGCGCTCAAAGCAGGTGACGCTATTCGTGTAGGCGATACCATCTTAAATAACGCCAATGGTATGGTCGAGTTGATGAGCGCCAATGGTGAGGTGATTAATCTTGCCAAAGCACAACCTACCTTAATAACAGAAGAACTTTTTGCCTCTTCAGCGCCCACATCAACCGAAGCAGCAGCGAATCCACAAACGGTCGATCCTATTCTGCAAGCACTTGCCCAAGGTGGCGACTTAAATAAATTATTAGACGCCACAGCAGCTGGTGCGGGTGCCGGCGGTGGTGGTGGCGGCGGCACCTCGTTTGTGGTGCTAGATGGTGTCGAAGTTGATACTCGCGGTATTAGTGGGTTGGATGCAGTTCATAATTCTGCTACTGAAATTAATACAGCGCCAGATGTCTTGCATGCTAATGCTGTTCCTAACTTTAGTACAGGCGCCGGCGCGGATACTGGCAGAGTGACCGAGGATGCATCGAATCCAGCGTTGAG
>JAEMQD010000085.1 GCA_022759035.1 Thiotrichales bacterium | reverse complement strand
CGCCTTAGGGCACCGAATCTGTAGAAGTTAGACGCTTTTACAGATTCTCATCTCAGAATTGATACATCACATAACCTCAATCCATCTTATCTAAAGAGATTTTTTACAATACACATCTGTTGTCCTATCCAATTGTTAAACTTAAGTATATGGCTAACTAGATCGGTTTGTGATATCGATGATGTTAGTGTTGTTGGTGGTACTACTAAGGCATCTAATACGCCTACATCAACATTACGGAAGCTATTGAGTAAAGCCGTAGAAAGCTCATAGCTCAACTTAATTTCAGCAGTGCGTTTTGATCCTTGAGGAACGATCTCGTAACAATCTGTTAAGTTAATACCTTGGTTTAATAATTTGTCGATGAGCTTGCGTGCATCACGTAAAATATGTCCATGTTGACGGCTTATAGTCGAAGCAATATCTTTAGATGAAATAAGTGAAGTCATTACATTTCTCCTGTTAGTTGAATTGAATTGCTGTTATCATTAGCAGCAGATATTAATGCTGAGACTTTATTGGTTGCCATCAGTAAGGTATCCTGTGATAAGTGTGCATAACGTTGAGTGGTTTTAATTTGTGAATGTCCGAGTAACTCCTTTACCTCATAAATGGGACAACCTGCATTGACAAGAAAACTTGCGTAGGAGTGTCTCGTGTCGTGAAGTCGAACGTCAGCTAACCCTGCTGCTTTTCTACATGTATCCCAACTGCAGAAAATGGAAACGTAGGGCTTCAGTGTCTTCTCGTTAGGGAATACGTAAGGGCAGTTATCAAAGCGTGGTACGCTGGCTAGAATCTGTAATACGCCTTCTGATAAAGGGATATGACGCACCTTCTTAGACTTATTATCAGCTTCAGCTAAACGCCACTGACGATTCTCTAAATCGATATCCGACCATTTTAAATCTAAGACTTCACGCTTACGTGCACCCGTCATAAGCAGCATAGGAACAATGTACTGCAGCATCTTGTTATCAGAACGTTTCACTTCTTGCATTAGGCGCGTAGTCTCTTCTGCTGTTAAGAAACGCTCCTTGTGATTATGCTCTTCAAGTAAAGGAACATTAGCAGTAGGGTTAGACTTAACACCTGCTACATTCCAGCGTATTGCGAGGTTGAACATATAACGTACAATGATAATCACTCGATTCACACTACTGTTAGCATGAGTCTTTTTGTGTTCACTAATGAACTTCATCAAATGCTGAGGTGTAAATTCGTCCATATACAAAGCACCAAAAGCTGGGATGATATGATTACGCAGTAAAGACTCATCGGTTGCCCATGAGCGCTTATTGACCTTAATAAAGGGCATATAAGAATCAGCAATGAAGGCTGCAAGCGTTGGTACTTGCTTCAGTTCGGCTTTAGCAGCAAAAGGGTCTTGTCCCATTGCAATCGCTGCTAGGTTCTGTTGGGCAAGGGTGCGGGCATCGGAGAGTTTGAGTACCGAGGCATCAACAGAGGAAATTTTCTTTTCAGTCCATTTACCTCGCTCGTTTTGGTAGCGGATGTAGAAATTGCGTTTTCCGGATTGCAATACCTTTAGAATAAGTCCGCTAACTTTGCTATCATAGTAGTCAGTTTTGGAACTATTAGTCTCGCATATTGCGGTGTCGACAAAAGATTGAGTGAGTTGTAGTTTTGGCATAATGTTATCCTTTTGTAGTTATTAAGTCATAAACCATGCTTTCACAGTTGTTAATTGTGACTATTAGTTCGGTTTACAGTTTTATTGTATTTTCATTGAGAGTAAAATGTCAACTAATATTGAATTTAGTTCAAAAGCTGCTATTGCCATTAAGACGGCAAGGACTGCTTTAGGCGTGAATCAAGTCGAGTTTGCTCGGATGTTAAGCATCCCTAAAACGAGCTTGGCACGTATTGAGACCTTGGAAGCCAAGATTGATATTGACGTGTTTTACAGAGCCGTTGAAGTTTTGCGAGAACGTGGCATCGATGTTAATGTTGATCGCTACGATGACATTACGATTGTTATTACACCCAAAGCACAACAGTTGGTGTTAGACTTACTGTCAGACGAATCGAATAGGCGATCTGATCGTAAAAAACGATTGCATATCTCGGATGAAGATTAATTGAAAGGAGCAAAAAATGACGATGCTAACCTTAGAATTAAGCGACACAACTGCACAACGCATGAACCAACTTGCTAGTCGATCTAAGCAGTCAATTAATGATTGGATTAGTCAAGTGGTTGAGCAGTACGCCAAGACAGTTGAAATGGATTTAGAACAGGGTTACAAAGCAATGGCTGCAGATGAAGAAATGGAAGCGATTGCTAAAGAATGGTGTCAGGGCTTTACTAAAGATCATACACATGAAGCGTGGTGAAATTTGGTGGGTAACGTTTGACCCTGCTGTAGGAAGCGAAATACAAAAGATGAGACCTGCAGTGATTGTCAGTAACGACATTTCTAACCAGTATCTGTCTCGGGTTGTTGTCGTGCCATTTACAAGCAATACCAAAAGAATTTACCCATCCGATGCATTGGTTACAGTCGATGGAAAACCAGCAAAAGCATTAACTGATCAGATTATGGCAGCTGATAAATCTCGGTTGAAAACCAAATTTGGAACCTTGTCGGTTAAAGAGCTTACGATGGTCGAAGCTGCGATTAAAGTGCATTTGGACATGACTTAATGTCTACCTCTGAAGAAATCATGAAGAATCTTTTTGCGACGACATTGCGGCTCAGACGTTGATAATAGCTGTTGTGTGAGGTTTGATACAGAAAATAAATCGGCCATCTGAAGAAATAAACAAGAAAACACAAATTAGGAGTATTAGTTTATAAATATAGCTTATTAATATCAACAACATAGTGTTAATCCATACTTGGTCGTTCACTTCTGGTTTGGATAACTACGTTGGTACAGCTAACGCAGATAGCGTTTCTGGTGCGATCGCAGATATTTCTGCTACTGATACTGTTGTTGGTGGTGCTAAGACTGCTACTACTGATACTAATGGTGTTACTACTTATCATGATACCGCTGCAACAGCTGACACATTGACATTAACTACTGCTGGTACTCTGAGCTTCGCAGCTGGTGGTGCTGCTGCTGGCGTTAGTGGTTTTGAAAAACTAGTATTGGCTAACGGTACTAACACTATTACTTTGGGCACACCTATTGAAGATTCAGCTGCTGCAGCACTGACAAATGGCAACTGGTCTACAATCACTGGCGGTACTGGTTATGACACTGTTGTAGTTAAAGGCACTTCAACTGCTAACATGACAACAGTTACTGGTATTGAACAGTTCACTTTGGCTGATGATGGTTCTAGTAGTTCTTCTGCTACTGAAGTAGGTTTGACATTTACTGGTGCAGCAACTTCTGCTATCATTTTAGGTCAAGATGTTGACGCGGCTCACGCTATCACTTTAGGTAACTTCAAAAACTCTATCACTCTTG
>JAEMQD010000135.1 GCA_022759035.1 Thiotrichales bacterium | reverse complement strand
TCAATTATTACCCATCGTTAGGTATTGGATACCTGATGTGGAGATTATAGAACCGCAAGAAATGCAGGCTAGTATGGTGGCGCAATTACAGAATTATTTAACAAGTCAGTTTTTTATCAACTAAGGAGAATCATCATGTTTGTTAACAGATTAAACAAGGAACAGCAAGCTGTCTTGTTAGACCTAACTATGCAGCTAATTGCAGTAGATGGCGAACTTCACGAGCAAGAAGAAATGATGCTTCAAGCAATGAAAGACCAATGCAATGCTGGTGTGGAGTCTAAATCCTTACCATTGCAAGAACTTGGTACTTTATTTGGCGATCAAGAATCAAAAATATGCTTGTTACTAGAGTTGGTTGCCATTGCACTCGCTGATAAATTGCTACATCACAGTGAAAAAAACATGATTAACGACATTGCTAGCAACTTAAATATTGAGGATATGCTGCCAGACGCTTATCAATGGGTGGAAAGTTTAACGAAACACCTAGAAAAAGCAGAAGAATGGATGTCTAAAAACGGTTAATTGTAGTAACAAATAAAGCAGTAGGGTGGAGTACATAATCCAACTACACAGCCACTTTATAGTATCAGGAGAAAAATATGCCATTACCTTTGATTTTGGTTGGCGCAGCGGCTTTGATCGCTGGATACGGTGTCAAAAAAGGCTTTGATGCAAAATCGGATTTTGATGATGCGAACGAAACCAATGAGCAAGCGCAGCGTATCTACGATGGTGCAGTTCGCAAGCTCGAAACAACGCGAGAAAAAACACAAAATTCATTAAGTGCATTAGGGGAGTTAAAGTTTAGTCTCTACAAGGACAAACTCATTCCCTTCGTGGCTGCGTTCAAAAAAATTCACAATATTGATTTTCAACACGATGCCATCGACGATGAGTTGCAACTAGATGTTGATCAAGCAGATATGCTATCCGTCGAAGAAGTTGCACTCAAAATGACAGAAGTTGTTGGCGGCGGCATCACTGCTTTGGGTGCTGGTGGATTAGCAGGCTTAGCCACTTACGGCAGTGTCGGTTTTTTAGCTTCTGCATCGACAGGAACGGCGATTGCTGGATTAAGTGGCGCAGCAGCAACCAATGCTACACTGGCATGGTTAGGCGGTGGAGCATTAAGCGCAGGTGGTATGGGAATGGCGGGTGGTGCAGCTGTGTTAGGTGGAATAGTTTTGGCTCCAGTAGTTGCTGTGGGCGGCATGATGTTTGCTTCAAAGGCAGAGGCAGCGAAACACAACGCCTACTCCAATTTAAGCGAAGCAGAAGTTATGGCGGAACAAATGGAAACTGCTAATATTGCTGCACAAGGTGTTCATAAGCGCATTAAGGAGATTCATCGGGTTCTTGTAAAATTAGATAATCGTTTTGAGCCGTTATTAGAGGGATTGCAAAGCCTTGTTGCGCATTCACCTAAGAATTGGTCAGGAAAGATTGACTACATGAAACTCAACAAAGAAGATCAAGTGGGTATTATGGTATCCATGATGATGGCGAAAACAATCAAAAATGTCCTTGAAACCCAAATTTTGGATGAGCAAGGCTTAATTAGCGAAGCTTCTGGCGATATTATTGACAGTGCAAATCATAGTTTACTGCTAGCACAAAAACAATTGGCTTGAGGAATTCTTAAATGGGAAAAACAAGAGATGACCTGGTTGCACTTAATGCCAGTTTGTTAGCAGATCATCAAACCCAACGCTTGACTGAGGCAACTCAGCGAGTGTTCGGAGATGCTGCCCGATTGAGGCAGCTAGCAATAGATAAACAAAATGTCCTTGCAGACAAAGCACAAGGCTGGATGTTTGAACAGCTCGAAGTAATCAAATTCAATCTGGATGCAGTTCGCAAGGGTAGTCGATTATATGCGGCGACCACAGACAGTTTAGGGCAAACCAATCACCAAACAACAGATGTCCTCATTAGTAACGGCAAAGCATTTCAGTTCAAGTCAGGCAACAAAGCCAGTACCAGTGCTTTTATGCTTGCTGATAAAAAATACGCTGATGTCAATTTGGTTGCACCTTCTGACCAAACAGAAAAAGTGCAAGAGCTTTATGCCAAACGAATTGAGAGCGGAGCACTGAAGTCGACAGACTATCAAAATGCTTCAGAAAAACTACACAAAGGTGTGGAGGCTGATGGTATTTCATCTGGAGGCACAACCTATGATGAAGCTCTGAAGGCAACGGACATTGAACAGGCGAATCGCATTGCTAGTTCTTTTGAAGTCAAGGCGGCTCTCTCTGACATGCATCAATCAGGAATGAATGCTGGAAAAATTGGTGCTGCGATTGGTGCTGCAACTTCGGGGGTTGTTGGTATTTATCAATTATCACAAGGTAAAACTACATATGAAGTTGTTGCTGCACAAGTAATAATTGATACAAGCAAAAGCTTTGCGACAAGTTATCTAACGACTGCATGTAGTAAGGGTGTTATTCACGGACTTACTGGAGCAGGCGTATCACAAACAACCATAGGTGCATTAACAAAAAGTAATGCTCATGTTGCTATAGCTGCAGGAATAGTAAAAACAGGGCAATCAGTTGTGCGTTATTTACAGGGAGAGATTGATGGTGATCAGCTGGCTGGAGAAATTAGCGAAACAGCAATCACGAGTGTAAGTGCTTTTTACTACGGCGCATTTGGGCAAGCGATAATTCCTATCCCAATTCTCGGTGCAATGATTGGTTCTACAGTTGGTTATTTTATCGGTTCAATGCTACATCAATCTGGTCTGATTGGATTGGGTGAAGTTGCAGTTGTTAAAGTGGCTAGGGAGCGGCGTGAGCGTATTGAGGCTATGTGTTTAGAAAGCATTCCCTTGTTACGTCAACATCGTTTAGAGCTGGAATTATTGCTCAAAACGCATTTTTCTGAACGTAGTAATTTACTTACACAAGCTTTTGATGGCATGGAAAAATCATTGGTCAGTTGGGATGCAGATGGTTTCACGCAACATCTTGAGTCTGTTAATCAGGCGTTTGGTAAGTCACTACCATTCAAATCATTTGATGAGTTCGATGCGTTCATGAAGAAAGAAGATACAGTCTTTGTATTATGACAGAGTTTCCATGCAATAGCTGCGGTGCATGTTGCCGAAACGTACACTTAGCCAAAGAAACGCAACATCTAGATCGTGGTGATGGCTGTTGTTGGCATTATGATGACAATACTAGACAGTGTAGTATTTACGCTGAACGCCCAAGCATCTGCCGTGTTGATGAACAATACGCCATCAATTATAGAAACATTATGACATGGAAGACATTTGTAGAACTAAATTTATTGTCCTGCGAGACATTACGAGCCAAAGATATAGCCAATTGAATTACTAAATAAAGGGGGAATTGCTCTTCCCACGTTGGATATAACAGATCCCCGCATGCGCGAGGATGACGAAATATCGAGTTATTAGAGATGTCCCCCAC
>JAEMQD010000147.1 GCA_022759035.1 Thiotrichales bacterium | reverse complement strand
AGACCGTATCGATACTGTAAGACAAAGAGCGTTACAACGCGCTCTAACGTGTCTTAACAGCCTTTCGGCTAGACCGTATCGATACCTTTCATAACGTTGGTGGTGTGCCCAGAAGTGATACGTCTTAACAGCCTTTCGGCTAGACCGTATCGATACGGCAGGCTTATTATCGCTTTTAGTATCAGTTGGTTGCAAGTGGGTTTTTGCAAAGGTTTTGACATTTGAACAAAATAAATGAAAAACAGCGTTTTTAGCTGTGGATAATTTAAAAAAACAATTAAATTTCATAAGGTTAAAATGATTGGTGTGCATTAATTGCTTAACTGATTGATTTTGATTGATTTTATCTTTTTTTAGCTTAAGGCTCATCGGGGTTTTCATAGTACAATCGCTTTAGGGTATTGCATGACGGGTTTGCCATCTAGGGTGTGGCTCATGGCAATGGTTTGGTCATTCATACGGTAAAAGCGTATATCGGCACCTGGTTCTTCACATTGGGCAATAATGCCTTGCAAAGACTTAATCAGTCGATTGCGTTGACTTTCCTTGCGTAAGATCACTTCAAATACTGATCCTTGCACCCGCACGCCAACCTTTTCAAGATAGCGTGAAACGCGGCTTCTGGTACGGTCATGTTGAATGTCGAAACACACTAACCAATGCATAGCGTTAAGGCTCCAAATAGGGACAGTAGGGTTTGTAATGGTTAATATTAGCGAGCAGGCTTTTCCCTTGTTGATGTAGTGCTTGCCATAAGGTTTGTGCATTGGTTATTTTTAGAAAGCGCTTTTCTAATTGGGTGATATACTTTCGTCTTGCTTCGCTGCTTAATCGCAGTTTTTCATCTTCAATTCTAAAGTCTTCTAGTTGTATCTGTTTGGTATTGACCGCGGTGATGGCGGCGCGTTCAATAATGTGGCGATAGCTTTCGATAACATCTGATGACAGTGCGGCATGCCCACTACTGGTTTGATGATAATAACCTTTCCACGTTAAAAACCCCAAGCTGATGAGTATGGCGTCGGCATGGGCATAAAGCCAGGTATAGCCAAAAGATAAAAGGACGTTAAATGGGTCTTTAGGTGGTCGCCGATTGCGTCCTTTAAATTCACACCAATCGGGAAGTAACTGAGCCAAGGCATTAAAATGGGCTTTGGTTGCACTGCCTTCGATACCTAATAAACTTTCTAGCCGTGTGCAGGCTTCAATTTTATGTTTGAGTTGGTCAATTTTCTTTAGCGATGCCAGTACTTCTGGGTTCTTATGATGGCGTTGGAGCATGCGTTGCATATTGTGCAAGCGACTGTGTACGCTAGCTTTAGCCAGTGACAAGGCGTTATCGGTATTGTCAAAGTGTTGTAACTGTAAAAACCAGTGCTTGTAGCTGTTGTCGATGGGTTGGCGTTTCCAAATGGCGCCTTCGTAATCGCCCATGCGGTTGGCGATGTGTATGGGAATTTGTGCTTTTAAGGCGGCTTTAATTAAGGGCGTGGTTAAGTGATGATTACCAAAGAGCAATACGCCTTGTAAATGCGCCAAGGGTAGGCTGTGTGTTACCATTTCGTTGCGTTTTACCACTAATTGACCGTTATCGGTACTTAACACACTACTTTCACCGGCAATGGTTAAAAAAACGCCAGCGTCGTCAATTTGACCAACCATGCCCAAGCTTTCATTTAAACGAGACTCTAAGCTAATGGCTTGACGCTCGCCTAAATTAGCGAGCCAAGGGGGTAGGTGTTCGGGTATGTCATCTTTGCTGAATGTGAGTGTGCCATCATTGATTTTGCCACCAATATCCACCGCCCATTCATTTTGAAATAAGTAGCCTAAAAATTTGAAACCTTGTTCCAGGCTGACAATATGACTTTTTTCCTGGTTAATGCTTAATCCCAACTCTGCAAGGCTGTTTTTAACCACTTCGGCGGCTAATTCAGCTTCCATTTTGCTTTTACACAAAATGATAAAATCGTCGGCAAATCTAACCAAGCGAAAGCCATGCGTTTCTAAGTCGTTGTCGAAGTCGTCGAGAATAAAGTTAGCAAGTAGGGGACTTAACGGGCTACCTTGAGGAATACCCGTCGGGCGTTCGATTCTTTGTCCGTTAAAAACGACATCACAACTCAGCCAAGCGTTAATGGCATCAAAAATAGGGTCTTGACCAAAGAGTGCCGTGAGTCTGTTAAGGAGTTGCCGTCGGTCAATGGCATCGAAAAAATCTTCTACATCCGATTCGTAAACCCATCGATAGCCTTCTTGCCATGCCTGCTGAATATCGAACCGGGCTTGCTGGCGACTATGACCCTTGCGGTAAGCAAAGCTTCGATGGTAAAAAATAGCGTCAATACTTGGGCTAAGCGTTAAGGAGACAGATTTTTGCAACACCCTGTCGAATAAAGGGGCTACCGCCAGTGCTCTATCGCTACCATCTTTTTTGGGAATAAGCTGTCCGAACAGCGGTGGGGGTTGATAGTTGGCTTTGTTTAATTGGCCTACTGCCGTGTTAATTTGTGCCTGCTGCTTTTGGCTGAGGGTTTCTTTTTGTTCTGCTAAGGCAATGGCCTGATTCAGCTGCTTAGCATCTAGCGCTAGGCTAAGTAGGGTTTGTGCTCGACGAGACCTAAGCGGAAAAGGTTGATTATATTTGGGTTGTTCGTTAGACAATAACAACTGATATTTGCCCATGCCACTGGTTCGCCTTTGACCGACACCAATAAATTGTCCCAAAATCAGCCCTTGCCAAATACCATAAGGAATGGGAGCTGTTTGCGTCAAGGTTAGCTGTCCAATCATGCCACCATTGGTATTGTCGGCTTGGTCTTTACTGTAATAGGGTGTATCGACCCAGAAAAGGTCGGCTTTGCTTAATGTTAGCGCCAATCCTTGATATAACTGGGGTTCAATCACACTGTTCGGTGTGTGTCCCAGCTCGCTCATTAAGGTGGTTAAGCTTTCTATAATGCGTTGCACTAATAGCGCTGGTGTAATGTGGCTTTTGTCTCGACAAAAACGTGCTTCCCCTGTGAGCTTATGTTGTTTACGCTCGTCACTACTTCGCATTAGCCTAACAGGACTTAACCATTGCAACTGGATTTGACGAGGATATTGGGTATCGCTGGGTTGCCAAGCATGCGCCATGTCGATGAGGTGTTTAGCAGTAAAAGGATCGAGTCCTTGTGCATTGACTAAAGGTTTGCTGTCGACTAAGTCGATTAGCTGATGAAGCTTAATGTTATTTCTTAATGGACTCGCTTTATCTTTAACTGGTGCGCTATCGGGCAATGCCAATAATCTGGAAATAAAAGGTTGAAAGTGGTTTTTATGACCACCGAAACTAAGCAATGAGAAGCGATAGTAATCGCCCAGTGTGTAGTGTAAACGTCCACTTTCGGGGGCTTCACTTGTCAGGTTTTGCTTGTAATTTTCAGGGCTGCCTAGTAAAGAGCGACAAAA
>JAEMQD010000138.1 GCA_022759035.1 Thiotrichales bacterium | reverse complement strand
CTCACGTTTTATGTAGTGAGACTCACAAAACCTCATTAAATGATTATAACAACAATCTTTTTTTGTGAGAATCACAGCCATGCCACTAGATCGTGAGGCTCATCAATATTAATCATGAGCCTCACAATCTAGCGGAATGAGACTCACAGATATTATCATGATTTAAACTTTTTAAAAATGAATAAATACATATTCTTATAAATTCTTAATGTCATAAATGGGCATGGTTTTGAATTTTTGTAAATAGGGTTTTGAAGACAAGTCTTTGCCTTTAAAAACCTACTTATAGATATAAGGAAGCATCTCATGATCAAACAACAACTCTTACGAATGACAGAAATTACCAAATTGTTAGGTCTGTCAAAGTCAACCATCTATCGATTAATCAAAGCAGGTCGATTTCCAAAGCCCGTGTCTATGACTGGAGCAAAGGCAGTCGCATGGCGTATGACAGAAATCGAATTGTGGATTAGCACATTGCCAAGAGCGGAGATTGCCAAAGATGAATGAAATAGCCAGAACTAAACGTAAGCGTAGAGGAAGATTACAAATGGAACACACTAACAACAGCATTGTTATTACCAAACAAGTCATCACGAGCGGCGGAATAAGCTTAGTTGTTTCACCAAAACAACCAACCAATCGTAAAGAAACAGCTCATCGCATATCCATAGACGCAATAGTCGAACAGCTTATTGATTTCAACAAGACCTCAATGGAGCATGCGCGAAAAGAAAGATCAATGCGCATTAAATCGTTGGAAAAGTGGATATGCAAAAAAACAAATCAGCGTAGCGCGATGACCACACTAAAAGCACTACAAAATTGCCGAGCAAGCAAAAGATGTCAAAGCCCTGCATGCCCTGTGTGCGGAGCAATTGAAAAAGAGGAGAGACTTAACAAGCATTTAAGTATGTATCAGAACTTTGACCATCCTAGATTTATCACTGTCATTTTTTACCATGACATTTTTTCTGATATAAGCGATGTGCACAAGGTGCTTCAAAATGCTAGAGAACAGCTAGAGAGATTACTAGTAATGAGCGGTATTGATAGAGCTTCAGGATCGTTCGAGGTCGATTATCACGAGGAAGGTAAGCTATTTCTACCTCACTTCCACTTAATAGTCGATGCAGGAATTAAGGAAATCCGAATGTTGCGACAACGCTTAACAGAACTATGCGCAGATGTGGAGTATCACACAACTAAAAGATCTTTGATGGCGAAAGAAATTAAAGACCCTATAAAAACTTTGAGCTATCAAAGTAAATATGCTTGGTTTCGTGTTTACCGATTCACTGATAAGAACGGAAAAAATAGAAATCAAAAAGCAAGGATGCACTCTCCCATGTTTGAACAGTCACTGATCATCATGGATAGCCTAAGCTTTGATGAAATTAACTTCGACATTAACAATTGCAATGCAAAGCCTATCGACAGTTAAAGCATCAACAAGTCTATTAAGAACAACCTAACCCATTTTTATAATGAATTTTGTACAACACTACTCAACATAATATGCATTTTTAGCAACATCATTTTGTTGCTAATTTTGCTGATGTTGCTAATTAAACATTTTAAGGAGGCATTATGCCTAACAGTACAATCAATGCTATTTTTAGTGTGCTTGCGCACAGTTCTACGAAGACATCAACGGCCTATAAATTAGTTTCATTCACCAGCACATCTAATAAACAGTCTACATTATTAGTGCCTAGTAGGTTAGGAAATAATGTATCAAAATTTAAGGACTTCTTAACAGACCACCATATGCTGACTGCAGGTCATAGAAAACAAGATTGGGATAAAATCATTACAATATTTAACGATACACTACCAAGCAAAACGTTTGAATTAACCAACAGATCTGGATGGCATGGTAAAAAATACCTTATGCCAAATGAAGAAATCATGCCTAGTCGTCAAAAAAACTCACTGTTCTTTGACCCTGAGCAAAAATTAAAATCTGCACAATGGTCAAAGTGTGGAGACTTGCTAAGTTGGAAAGTGTCAATATCTGCAATTTGTCGTCACAGCAGCAGAGTAAGTTTAGCTGTATGTGCCGCCTTTGCTGGAATGATTGTTAGATGGACTAATATTGAGACAGGAGGGTTCCATTTTTTCGGAACCAGCTCAATTGGCAAAACGACACTTTTAAAAGTTGCGGCCACAGTTTATGGCAATGAAAACTACCTACAGTCTTGGTCAACAACAGCCAAAGGGCTGGAGGAACTTGCTGCTGCACATTCAGATGCTGTCTTAATTATGGATGAACTAAAACTTACTGACGGTAATGCCAAAGATGCTGCAACCAAAATTACCTCCTCTGTGTATGCGCTCACCAATGGAAAGTCTAAAACAAGATCTTCAAGCTATGAGGCTAATCTATCAACGTGGGAGTTACTGATATTGAGTGCTGGAGAGTTAAGTTTATCTGCAACAGCTAGCGAGGGTGGAAAATCTCGACTAACTGGAGAAAGGGTCAGACTGATAGATATTCCAGCTGATGCAGGCTACGAAATGGGTATTTTTGAAACCCTGCCAGATGAATTTAACAATTCAAGAGCTTACATTGATCATATTGAAAAAACCATGCATCAAAATTTCGGCTCGGCAGCACGCAGTTTTATTAGAAGACTACTACGCTATAACAGATTAACAAAAATAGGCACCTACATGGATGAATTTATGAATAAAGCAGAAATTGATACACTAAACCCACCACAACAACGAATAGCCAAAAAGTTTGCTATTTGTTATGCAGCTGGGCTTCTAGCGATTGAAATGAAAGTTTTATCACTAGATGAACACGAATTGTTTTCATCTATTGACAAGTGCATGAACGATGCTTTGTTAGTAATAGATGATAACGATTTAGCAATAAAAGAAGCACTTGATAAGTTGAAGGCGACCTTATTAGATCCTGATGACAAACAAGTTTTATCCACTACATTTCGTGGTCAGGACGTTATAGGGATTACCAAGGAACGGTTTGATGCTGTTTTGGGCAAATACTCAAAACCAGCATTAAATGACTTAAAACGCAGAAACCTGCTTGTTAAACCAACTGGTCGGTCTAATACTGCAAAATTGTCAGGTGCATCTAAAAACATGTACCCAATATCAAGAGCTTTTTTGAGTCAATAGCATTAAACACCCCAATGGGCCTGTCTCGGCAGACCCAACTTACCTTATCAGATTAAAAATCCAGTCAGATCAAAACCTCATACCTCAAAAAATCACTCAAGCGTTTGCTATCCGTAATTTCATCATGCGGGATCAGAACGTATTTCCAAGGCTTAGACCCAACAGAACGAGCATAATCAGAAGCATGTTTACACCACTGTGCTGCTGAACTGGCTTTTGCTTGCACTTGTCCATCGTTCATGTCATTACGGGCTTTGGTTTCAGCCATCATAATCACGTCATCCATCTCAACCACGAAGTCAGGTAC
>JAEMQD010000160.1 GCA_022759035.1 Thiotrichales bacterium | reverse complement strand
CGTGGTTAATTAAAGCAACTCGCAAAGGTATCCGTGAACGCAAACATGAAATGTCAAAGATTCTCAAAGAATTAAAGGGGTTATAAATGCTGCCGAGCGAGATAAGAGATTCATTGTGCCGCAAATATGGCGAAAATAGCGCCGACCACATCATGATTGTAACTGAGGATATAAATGGATCCTGGGCAATATCAGTGCGCACTGATGGTATTTACGCATATAATCATGAGTTTCGAGGGTCACGAAATAAACTCCATGCTAATTGGTTTCTACGGAGAATTAGATTCCCGTCATCACAACTGCCTAATTACGAGCTGGATCAGTACGGCAAATTTCGCGTATGCGTTATTTCATGGCAAAAGTATCCTTTTCCGATACTTTTAATAATGCCGTCTGCGGCAGATCATGAAGCCCTCTTTCGCATGTCCACATTTGAAGACATGAACATCGACCAGCTATTCGAACATGCGGATAATCTATCAGTCTTAAGTAAGGTGTAAAATATGAGTGAACTGATCGATGCGGTTGGTGAATTAAAGTCTCGTGGAATTTATGTGGAGTTTCATGAACATTGGAGTTTCTGTCGGACCTGGTTGGGTGGTTTGAAAACTAAACAGCATGCCAAAGAATTTGTCAACATGATTAAAGCGTACTATGAAGTTGCAGACGCCTTTGGGTACGAGGTTGAGGTTAGTTGGAACCACATCACAATGCACTCCAGGCCTCGCTTTATTTCAGATGAATCAAATAAGATTCGATCCAAAGATTTAGCTGAATATAGACAAAGATTCTGCAGTGCATCATTGAATGAAACCCTGCCTGATCTATATTATTCCATCGAACATACAGCATGCACGATTATACAGGCACTGCCTTATAGACGAGCCTCGTTGGTTAGCAGTTCATCTGTTAGATTACATGGTGATTATCTCGTTCGTCAGATCACCTACGGATGCACTAAAACTCTAGCACGAGATATCGTTCATGACATTAAATCCGTTGGATTGCCTGATGGTATGGAACTAGTGTTTATTAGCCACTTTTCATCCATAGTTGGAAATCTGGTGTTACCTGTCGTAAACTTTGATAATCCCAAGTTCGCAGATGGATTCAACATCGTAGAATTAAAGCGAGTTAAACAGAATTCATCTAGACAGAAGAAGGACCCTATCTTAGGGTCTGAAAACTTAAATTAATATTGGAGGAATTTTTAAATGTCAAATTTTCAAGCAATGATTCTGTTCTTATTTGGTTTGGGAGTATTGGCTATCTGTGGTATAGTTGCCTTGCATTATATCCAAGCAAAAACCTTAAGCAATCTTACAAATTTAGTGAAAGATCACCACAAAGATGAGTAAGAATGGAGTTATTCCACAAAATACACCTTACTGCTATAAGATTAAGAGTATAGATACCAATACGGGCAGACTAATCACATCGTCCTGCCCTTATCTCACCGAGAAAAATGGGTGCACATATTGTCTCAAAACGAAGATAATCTCACCGAAGTATGACGCCAATCTACTTTGGGATTGGATTAAGGTTTGCGGCATTTCGGATACGTTTGAAATAGAGGGTGTAGTGTGAAGTTAGGGAGCACGCGCTCCCTTAATCTTACATAAGACGCTTAACAGCTTCGTCTGCTAAAGGGCTTCTTACTGTGTGCTTCAGAATGACATGACCAAATAAATCACATCCCTCAAACGCCTTAATTGTGTGGACTAATCCATTATCAGCGCCGTTTAGATATGGATTGTCGATTTGGTTGACGTTCCCAAGCAGAATAATTTTAGACCCCATGCCAGCCCGCGTTAATATCATTTTCATTGTCGATTTAGATAAGTTCTGAACTTCATCTACGATAATTAAAGAATCAGTAAATGATGTGCCGCGTTGCATACCCAAGCTTAAAACTTCAATAGCGTTCTCAAATTGCCCTAGAGGGCTAATAGGCTTGTCGTTTGATTTATCGTTTCGTTTGGATCCTTTCGGCTCTTCAAATCCAGTTAACTGTCTCAAATTTTCGGTTAACGCGCCTAAGAATGGAAATAGTTTATTATCCAGTTCACCAGGAAGGAATCCAATCTCAACAGTATCAGCTGCAGTGATCGTTTCGCGCATGAAGATAATCTTTTTATACCGCTTAGATTCAATATTTTGTTCTAGCGCCGATGCTAAAGCAATAATTGTTTTGCCGGATCCTGCAGCCCCACTTATAGCAACCAAGTGTTTATCTGGATCCATTAGAAGATTCATCGCAATATTTTGCTCGATATTCTTAGCTCGAAGCCCCCAGATATTATTCTTTCCACTGAAGATAGTTAGAGGTACCAGCGTAACGGAAACGTCATCTTGATCGATAACCTTAAATTGTGCAACATCTGCAATTGTTATAATGCCATTGATTGTGAATGGTTCTAAACTTTCGCCTTTATATGGGACCTTAACTGATTCTACTGAGCCTGCATTAAACACCTGGACCAATCTATTCTGAGTATTCTCTGAAAACAAACTATCAGCATTAAAGTAACCATCGGAAACAAAATCGGAATCAGAAAGAACGTCTCCACCTCTATACCCCTCTGCAACTAATCCAAGAGATTTCGCTTTAACACGAATGTTGATATCGTTCGATACAAGAACTATGTTTGATATCTTTGATGAGAGGTATGAAACTTCATTCAGAATAATGTTATCATTTTTAGCATCGCCCGGAACCGCGATCTTTGTTTCTTGTGTTGTAAATCTTAAACAACCGCCATTTGGCAGTCTATAACAATCTTCAGACAAATCCTCGCCACTACTAATAACATCTTCCAGTTGTCTTGTTGCTTCCCTGGCGTTTCTTGCAAGCTCTGTATGACCTTGTTTCTTTGAATCTAGCTCTTCTAGGACTATGAATGGGATATAGACTGTGTGTTCTTGGAATGAATGAATGGATTTTGGATCTGATAGGAGGACGTTTGTATCTAAGACGAAGGTTTTACTCATTCGAGGCTTTCCTTTGGTTATTGAGAAAACGGATTGCGAAGATATTTAAGATTTGAAAAATGTCCAGGAATATGATATAATATGATCTGTTAAAACGGAGAGGAGATAAATGGTATGGCCACACTTGCATCAGTTGCCGATGTTGACATTTTACCTGCAAAACGCAACTATGTTACGGAGGAAGAGCGATTAATCGCCCGAAACGCGATCGAGGCAGTTAAAGAAGCAGAGCGCATGAGATCTGCAATATTTAAATTTAAATCATCAGACGCAACTATCCAGGTTAGACTGAGCGAGCGCCGGTTAAGGGAAGCTGCAGATGAAGATTTCTAAGCCAATCATTCGTGTGTATAATCCATATGGAGAGACTATCGAATACGAATCGGAGTTAAATTACATACAACATATTGTCCGGGGATTAATATCAAGATGGAAAACGCATCTATTCCTAGGCGGGGTTGGCTTATTCTGGGC
>JAEMQD010000050.1 GCA_022759035.1 Thiotrichales bacterium | reverse complement strand
TATGCCACGGTTGTTTTTTTGTAAATACGGCAAAAGCGTTGCGCTAAAAGAAAATTGTTAGGCGACAATTATCTTGTCCGCACTGACGACAATTAACTTGTCCGGTTGAGTGAGGCGTTATGATGGCGATTTTCTGTCTTTATGTGAGGACTATCGTTGTCAGGCAAACGAATCACCGCTCAACAGAGGGCAATGTATATGAAACACCGTCAACAAGACTTAACCCAATCAGTCAGTGCTGCAAAATCCGGCATCAGCGAGCGCTCAGGGCGCCGAATTGAAAACAATCCTACAGGCACAGTTGCATCCCGGCAGTGGCGCACGAGAAAAGATCCTTACGAGGCTATTTGGTTAACCATGCTTGAGCCCATGCTCATTGAGGAGCCAACCTTAACAGGCTTAACGCTATGGGAGCATCTTGACGACAATTACCCAGACCAGTATCCCTATTCAAGCTTAAGAACCTTACAACGACGTGTAAAACACTTTAGGCACACCAAAGGACCTAGCACTGAGGTCATGTTTCGTCAGGCGATGCCCATTGGGCTGCAAGGATTGTCTGACTTTACGCACCCTGACTCGATCATTACGATTAAAGGGAAAGTGTTCGAACACCTGATTTATCACTTCAGATTGGCGTATAGTGGCTGGCGATTTGCCAAGATCGTGCAAGGTGGTGAGAGCTATGCAGCCTTATCCGAAGGCTTACAGGATGCACTGATGGCCTTAGGTGGTATGCCACAAGAGCATCGAACAGACAGCTTGTCGGCAGCTTATAACAATCACCGCGACAAGCAAGAGTTCACCCAGCTATACAAGGATTTATGCGCTCACTATGGCATGAAGCCCACACGAAACAACCTGGGTGTTGCGCATGAAAATGGGGCAATTGAGACGGTTCATGGCGCATTAAAGCATCGTATTCGTCAAGCGATTAAGCTGCGAGGCAGCCATGACTTTGAAACAATTAAAGACTACCAATCCTTTATTGATAAGTCAGTTGAACGCCTGAACTTGCGCACACACAGCAAAATCGTGGCAGAAAAAGCGGCATTGCCCGCGCTCCCGATTGATCGCTATGTTGATTATCGCTGCCAGAGCGTTAAAATCACCAGCACATCCACCATGACGATTAAACATGTGGTTTACTCTGTTCCTGCCAACTTAATCGGTGCGATTGTCACTGTGCGTATCCATCATGACCGACTGGTCGGTTATGTGGCACAAACACAGGTTTTTGAATGTGTCAGAGTTTACCCAAAAGATCATCAGGAGCGCCTTAGAGTGATTGACTGGCGGCATGTTATTGCTGCCCTGATGCAAAAACCTCAAGCCTTTCGTTACAGTGTCCACCGCGAAGCATTACTACCCGACGACAATTACAAAACCATCTGGCAGGTAATTGACGCCAACCTAGATGCATTTGATGCCTGCAAATGGATGGTTTTTGCACTTGGCATGGCAGCCAAACATCCTAACTGGCGACAATTAGGACAAGATCTATTGGCTGAAGTACAAACACAGATTCCAACGCTGATCCAGCTACAATCACGACAAGTACCCGCAGACTCGAATCCTAAGCACCCCAGCAGCCAGCAACACAAGCTAACGCGTTATGACCAATTTATCGCTAATGCAACGCAGGCATCCGCATGTTACCACTAACCAATATGCTGACAGAACTGCGTCTGAGTGGCTTTAAGCAACACCTCGACTCACTCGAAGCGCAAGCGATTGAAAAGCAATGGAGCCATCATGATTTTTTAGCCAAGTTATGTGAGCAAGAGCTTGCTCAACGCTATCAAACCCGCGTCAACAGCTGGCGTAAAGAGAGCGCGCTCAATATCGCCAAGAGCCTAAACAACCTCGATTTATCGGTTTACAAAGCCGAAGTGTCACAACGCATCCAGAAACTACAAGGCGATACTCGTTGGGCAAAACAAGCGAGCAATGTCATTTTATTTGGACCGTCAGGCGTGGGCAAATCGCATCTTGCCAATGGGCTAGGCTTAAAACTGATTGATGAGGGTATTCGAGTCAAATACTTTACAGGTATTGGCTTAGTGCAACAACTACAACAAGCCAAATCAAGGTTAGAACTCACAGCTTTTATGAGCAAATTTGACCGATACAGCGTCATCATTATCGACGACATAGGCTATGTTAAAAAAACAGAAAGTGAAACGAGCGTGCTGTTCGAACTGATCGCCCACCGTTACGAAAGTGCCAGCCTGATTATCACCAGCAACCAACCGTTTAGCCAATGGGACAGTATTTTCCCTGACAGCATGATGACGGTGGCCGCAGTTGATCGACTGGTACACCATGCAACCATTATTGGTATTGAAGGAGAAAGTTACCGCAGTAAACAGAAAGCTAAAGACTAACTATTTTTTAACACTGACCGGACAAGATAATTGTCGCGGAATCGGACAAAGTAATTGACGTCTAATAGTGATGCCAATTTTCTGAATAATTATGCATCATGATTATGCTTGGTCTGTAATGTTGCTGTGTCAGTGTCATCAATGCCTTTCACTGAACTTTTTAAACTCCCAGTCGGTAATGCATTCCCTATCCTATCCGTCGTTGACTGTACAAAGCCAATAAATCTCTCTTTAAGCTCGGGCATGGACTCCATAGCTCCCTGAAATTGCTTACTGGCAATAAATTCTGCCCATGGGCTGCCATAGATCGCCTCATCAACAAGTCTTAGTGGTGCTTCTTCTAGTCGCGTTAATGCGGTAGCAAACAATCTCGCCTCAAATGCAGGATCAATACGCGACGCCTCTTTGCGGTAGCCTTCATATGCTTTAGATACAGCTGCCTTGTATGAGTAATCTTCCGAAAGCTTAAACTTATAAGATATCTGCTTAGTCGCTAACCAAGCAAACCAAATCGGTGCCCCTAACCCAATAAAGGTTAACCCTGTTTTAAGCCAAATAATGTCCCAGTTTGGTGTTTGTTCGCTTATTAACTTCGACAGTTCGGTTAAAAACCCACTTCCAATATACGAGCCAACCATAAGTGCGCACAGTAATCCACCAACCCACCAACGGATCGATATTTTCTCTTCTTTAGCTCGTTCTTCAAACGCGCCAGCAAGACTAATTGATGTTGTCATGCGATAAGCACTCTCACTAGCGGCAACCAACTCTTTTGCTTGCGTTTCGTATTTACTTATAGATAACACATGTTCTTGTGCTTTAATTAGTGCTTCATTTGAGAGAATAGCTTTAGCAGTAGATTGATCGCAAGCAGTCTGTGATTTTTTTCTAAGACCATCAATCTCCCGCTGTGTCTGCGCTAATGTTTCAAGTGTTGCAGGTAAGTTCTCTGCTGCTTCTGCTGCACTATTGATAAGCTCGATTTTATTTTCAACTTCTTGACTATCAGCGACAACTCGATTTATTGATGATTGCACTGTTTTAATTCGAGCATGCAAAGCAGCCGGCATCGCTTTAGGATC
>JAEMQD010000086.1 GCA_022759035.1 Thiotrichales bacterium | reverse complement strand
TTATGATCCAACGGTGTTAGGCGATAAAGGTTTTGCTTATGTTGGCGTGGGGCGTTAAAATGCAACCAATGCGTATTTTTATAAAGTAGCAATAAAATGATTAATCTTATTCTTTGTGGCGGTTCTGGCACGCGTTTGTGGCCGCTTAGCCGTAAGTTATTACCGAAACAATTCGTTAAACTTTTTGACGGCAAATCGCTTTTCCAGAAGACAGTTGAGCGTAATCTCAAAGTTAGCAATAGCATTTATGTGGTGTCGAACGTCGATCAGTATTTTCTGGCGAAAGATCAACTCACCGAGTTGGCGCATGCCGACACACGCTATTTTTTGGAAAGCGTGGCTAAAAATACCGCACCAGCCATTGCCTTAGCCTGCATGGCGTTGGATAGCGATGATATTGTTTTGGTCACGCCAGCCGATCATCTCATTAAAAATGAAGCAGAATATCAGCGTGTGGTAGCTCAAGCCAAACAATTGGCAGAACAGGGTAATCTGGTCACTTTTGGTATTGTGCCAACATATCCAGAAACAGGTTTCGGTTATATCGAGTCTAACGGTAACAATGTCCTTTCTTTCAAAGAAAAGCCCGATGCCGCTACCGCGCAATCCTATATCAGCCAAGGCAACTACTACTGGAACAGTGGCATGTTTTGCTTTAAGGTTGGCGTGTTTTTAGCCGAGCTACAACAGTATGCGCCGGATATGTATACTGCTTGCGTGCAAGCATATAGCCATCATATTCAAGAAACCAATACGGCGCGTATTCCGTTCGAAGCGATGGAAGCCATTCCCGAAGACAGTATCGACTATGCGGTGATGGAAAAAAGCGATAAGATTAAAGTCGTTGCCGCTAATATCGACTGGTCTGATGTAGGTAGTTTCGATGCCTTAGCAGAAGAACTTCCAGAAGATCAAGATGGTAACGCCATTTTGAAACGCGGTGAAGAAGACGTACCCGTGATTAGCATTAATTCCAAAAACAACCTAATCGTTACCCGTAACCATGCGGTAGCGACCGTCGATGTAGATGATTTAATTATTATCGATACCACCGATTCGGTGCTGATTACCAAAAAAGGTAGCAGCCAAAAGGTAAAAGAAGTGGTTGCGCAGTTAAAACGCATCAAGCCAGATTTGTGTGATGTACATCGCTTGGCATATCGCCCGTGGGGCAGTTATGAAGTATTGCTAGATACCGACAAATACAAAATTAAGCGCATCATTGTTGCGCCAGGTAAGAAATTGTCTTTGCAAAAGCATTTCCACCGCAGCGAGCACTGGATAGTAGTAAGTGGTACGGCAGAAGTCACTAATGGTGATAAGGTATTGACGGTTCGTCCGAATGAGTCAACCTATATCCCGATGGGAGAAGTGCACCGCTTAGAGAATAAAGGAAAGATTGATTTGGTGATGATTGAAGTGCAAGTGGGTGAATATACCGGTGAGGATGACATTGTTCGCCTTGAAGATGTGTATGGTCGTTCGTAATGATTAAATCTATTTGGGCTTACCGTAACTTTATTATCAGCTCGATTAAAAACGAGTACCAAACCCGCTTTGCCCGCAGCAAATTAGGTGCTTTGTGGATGATCTTGCATCCCTTAGCACAAGTGGCTATTTACGCACTGATTTTGTCGTCAGTGTTGGCAGCAAAATTACCTGGTATCGATAATAAGTACGCTTATGCGATTTACTTAATGGCGGGCATGTTAGGTTGGTCTTTGTTTACTGAAGTCTTTAACCGTTGTTTAACAGTGTTTATTGATAACGGCAATTTAATCAAGAAAATGGCATTTCCACGAATCGCATTACCGCTGATTGTTGTCGGCAGTGGCGTATTGAATAACCTACTCATGCTGCTGGCTGTGGTGGTAATTTTTGGTTTATTGGGTCATCTGCCTACTTTAGCCTTTCTATGGTTACCAGTGTTAATGCTGGTAACGCTGGCATTGGCGATTGGTATGGGGTTAACGCTGGGCATTATGAATGTTTTTATGCGAGACATTGGTCAGGTTGCGCCAGTGCTCATTCAGTTCTGGTTTTGGTTAACCCCCATTGTCTATATGGTAACCCTTATACCCGAAGCCTATCGTGATTTACTGATGCTTAATCCGATGACAGGCATTGTTATGAGCTACCAGTCGGTATTGGTTTACAATCAATCGCCCGATATTGGTGTTTTGTTTTATCCCGTCATTATGGCGCTCGCTTTTATCGGACTAGCGGTTCACTTTTATCGTCAAGCGAATGAAGAAATGGCAGATGTGTTATGAATCTACCCGTACTAGAAATTAACAACATTGGCAAAGCCTACCGAACCTATTCTAGTAATGTAATGCGCTTTGCTTCTTGGTTTGGGTTCAAAACCAAGGCCATACAAGAAACATGGACGCTCAAGCATATTAACTTTAAGCTGATGCCTGGTGAAGCCGTTGGCATTATTGGTCAAAATGGTGCGGGTAAAAGTACCTTGCTCAAAATCATTACGGGTACGCTTAAACCCAGCACAGGCAATGTGGTTGTAAGGGGAAAAATTGCCGCTATTTTGGAATTGGGGATGGGTTTTCACCCCGACTTAACTGGCAGACAAAACGCCTATCATGCAGCGGGACTAATGGGTTATACCCATGAACAAATTGATAGCGTGATTGATGATATTGAGGCTTTTGCGGAAATAGGTGAGTATTTTGAGCAGCCTGTGCGTGTTTATAGTAGTGGCATGCAGGTCAGGGTCGCATTTGCCGTTGCCACCGCTTTTCGCCCCGAAGTGTTAATTATTGACGAAGCCTTAAGTGTTGGCGATGCTTATTTTCAGCATAAAAGCTTCGAGCGAATTAAACAATTTAGAGAGGCAGGTACAAGTTTATTATTTGTTTCTCACGATAAAGGGGCGATTTTAGCCTTGTGTGACAGAGCTATCTTAATTGAAAAAGGCCAAGTACTTAAAGACGACGAGCCAGAATCCGTAACCGACTACTACAATGCGTTAATTGCTGAAAAAGAAAATGCTACCGTTCGACAAGAGAAAAAAGAAGATGGTAGAACAGTGACCATTTCGGGTACAGGCGAAGCACAAGTTGTCGAAATAGGACTGTATAACCAAAACAATGATCTGGTTGAAATGGTTAACGTGGGTGAGTCCGTTAGCTTGCGTGTTACGGTAAAGGTAAATGCCGATTTGCCTTATCTTGTGTTAGGTTATGGTATTAAAGACCGTTTAGGTCAGGTAATTTTTGGTACCAATACATGGCATACGAAGCAAGCATTAAGCAATGTTAAGCAAAATGAAGTATACGTTTTTAATATTCAATTCCCCGCATGTTTTGGTGTGGGTAGCTATTCGGTGCAAACAGCATTAACCGATAGTGACACGCATTTAACGGCTAATTATGAATGGAAAGATTTAGCCTTAGTCTTTTCGGTTGCTAATTTAGATAAGCATCATTTTGCTGGAATACTTTGGCAAGAGCC
>JAEMQD010000164.1:1470-3472 GCA_022759035.1 Thiotrichales bacterium | reverse complement strand
CCATCTTTTAAACGAATAAAAAACTGAATCTTTAATAGTCTTGAAATAATCCCATTAGAAGAAACATGCTCATTAGCACCATTTTCAAATTGAATGGCGTAGAGTTGCCCATTAACCCAAATAACAGGCAATACTTCTGCTGCTGTAACCAACTGTGATGCATTGACAATAGAACGCACAACTCGTTGAATACCAGTCAGTAAATTGGTGCTATAAGTCGGTGTACATTCAATTAAAATTCTGGGCTTATGGTTTTGCATGATACATGACTTCTAAAGTTGATCGTAGGTTATTATTCGGTAGTTCCCCGATGATCGATGCTAATCTGGTGGTATTGCCGACCAATTTAGGTAATTCGTTAGCGCGGACAAAGGCAGGATTTACCCGAACATCGATGTTATAACCCGCTATCTCCTGCATCATTTCAATAACAGACAACAAAGCAACACTTTGCCCTGAACACAAATTAACGACTGATGAAACAGCATCAGAAGATAGTAGTCGTTCATAAACTGCACAAGCAAAGCCAACACTATTAAACTCACGCTCTACCAAAATATTACCAAGTTCTATGCTAGGTAAATGCGCTCTAAAATGCTTGACAATTTTAGGAATCACAAATTGCTCTGGCTGTCCCACACCAACGTAATTGAATGGACGAACCAACACAATCGGTAACTGATCGAAGTAGGTTCGCGCCCTATGCTCCATCGCCAATTTACTAGCACCATAATGGTTCGCTGGCATGGGGCATAAGCTTTCATCCAGCACATCAATGCCTAAATTACCATAAACAGTGGCGCTACTGGCTAGAATCACTTTTTTTATCGGTCGATTAGTGGCAATTAGCGCTTCTAACAGCCACTCAGTCCCTATTGTATTCACTTTATAAAAGTCTTCTACAACAGGATGCCCAACAAAAGAAATACCCGCCAAGTGAATCACATAGTCTGGTTGCGCTTGCGTTACCGCATCAAAAACCGATTGTTTATTGCTCAAATCCATGCTTGTGCGCGTTGTACCAAAAACAGAATACCCCGATTGCTCGAGGTATTGCTGTAAATGACGGCCTGTAAAACTGTCGATGCCCGTAATAAGGACACGACCTTTAGAATGAGAAGCCAATTTCATTTCTTGTTAAATCTTCGTCATAGGTTAATTACTTTGAGGCATCACTCAATGAAAAATCAATACGTTGTATTTTCCCTTTATTGGCAACAATAATGTACTGCGCTAAGGCTTTTCTACGACGCACAACACGACTAACGGCATTCCTTAAATGTTGAATACGATTAAATTTCGGTTGGTAACCTTCATCATTGTGCATTTTCAATTAACTCCAAAAAATGGTTATAAAGCTGCGCATCTTTGATTAACAGATGCCCTTGCTTCACTTCAAATATAGAAACAGGCACTTGATTTTCATTATACAGACACTCGGCAAAATTAACTTGTTTTGCATAGTAACTATAAAAATTCAGCAAGCTCTTAGGAAACCTGCGCTCTATATCGTCATTCGGTATGCTATGCCCACCATGTTCAACCCTTTCTGCAACACGCTGTTTGGAAACATCTGATGAACTTACCAACAAATAGAACACCGAAACCATCCAGCCCTCTTTTTGCCAACATTTAATATGCTCCAAATAACGCAAACCCGACAGGGTTGTCTCAAAAGCAAAGCTTTCATCACCCACAGATAATCGCTTTAGTCTTTTAAGGAAAATACGTGCCGCCTTAACATTCGCTTTTTGAGGATCGACTGGCGATAGTTCTCGTGCAATTTCATCCGCATTCAAATAATGCGTAATGATACCACTATCAATTAAATCCAACGCAAAGGTTGTCTTGCCAGCACCATTAGGGCCAGCAATAATAAAGATCTCTTTAACCTTGTGCATAACCATGCGCTAACTTCAGAAGCCGAACACGCATTTTTCTAGAATTTTTTTAGAACGAAAAGCCAATTTCATTTCTTCTTAAATCTTCTTTAACCATCATG
>JAEMQD010000164.1:0-1370 GCA_022759035.1 Thiotrichales bacterium | reverse complement strand
TTTTTAGAACGAAAAGCCAATTTCATTTCTTCTTAAATCTTCTTTAACCATCATGGCGCAAAGTTCTTCCAAGTTTGTTTTAGGTTCCCAGCCCAATTCTCGTTTGGCTTTTTCTGGATTACCAATCAGCAAGTCAACCTCTGCTGGGCGATAGAACTTAGGATTGACCCTAACCACCACTTTACCCGTTGCTTTATCCGTTGCGGTTTCATTTTCCGCGCTACCAGAATAAACCAACTCAATACCTGCTGCCTTAAATGCCATGGTAACAAAATCACGCACGGTTTCGGTACGGTTGGTTGCTAATACATAGGTATCTGGCTTATCCGCTTGTAGCATACGCCACATACCTTCGACGTACTCTTTGGCATAGCCCCAGTCTCGTTTGGCATCAAGGTTACCTAGCTCTAACACGTCTAACTTGCCAAGCTTAATTTTAGCGACACTATCGGTAATTTTACGTGTGACAAACTCACGACCACGCAATGGCGATTCGTGATTAAACAGAATGCCGCTACAGCCAAAAATATTGTAAGACTCACGGTAGTTAATCACCATCCAGTGCGCATACAACTTAGCCACACCATAAGGGCTACGTGGATAGAAAGGCGTGCTTTCGATTTGAGGAATGGCTTGAACTTCACCAAACATTTCAGAAGTCGATGCTTGATAGAAACGAATCTTTGGATTAACAATCCGAATCGCTTCTAACAAATGCACACAACCCAAGCCTGTGATATGAGCCGTCGCCAAAGGTTGTTCAAAAGAAACACCGACAAAGCTTTGCGCTGCTAAATTATAAATTTCATCGGGCTGAATATCCGCAACCATACGAATGCTGTTAGACGCATCGGTTAAATCATATTCAACTAAATGTAGGTTGGGGTGATTTTGAATACCTAACTCTTCAATACGCCAAAAATTGACCGACGCGGTACGACGGTAAGTACCATATACCGCATAGCCTTTTTCTAACAATAACTCGGCTAAGTAAGCACCATCTTGACCCGTGATACCTGTAATAATTGCTTTTTTCATTTAATTTCACCTTTATTTAGATTTAATGCTTTTAACAACTGTTCAGCACTTTCTTTCCACGTCAACCATGGCATATCATCAGATTTTGGATGTTCATTGTTTTTGTACAAATCAAGCCAATCGCTAATAGTATCTGCTAAAACAGATGCGTCATTATCGTTTTTAAAATAATAAGCAAACTCACCTGCCACTTCACGAAATACAGGAATATCTCGCGCGATAATAGGAAGCTTTTTTTGTGCGGCTTCGATGAGTGGTAAGCCAAATCCCTCGCCCTCGCTAGTAGCGATGAGGCATGTAGAAATTGCATAAACTTTTTCGAGATACTCATC
>JAEMQD010000025.1 GCA_022759035.1 Thiotrichales bacterium | reverse complement strand
GTAATAAATTGCATCGATACCTTTATCATCGAAATCATCGACTACTGCTTGCGCTGCTATTTGTGGAGAAGCACCAAGCATTTTATGTAAAGCAAAAGCACTAAATGCCCGAGAAAGTTGCTTTTCTAATTGTGCCTCTGCTGGCTTTGTCGTATCCAACAACGGAGGAAGCAAAGGCACAAAGATATCGTTCAATATTTTTTTCAGAATTGACATGTACTGGGGTTCAAGTGCTGGCATTTTTTAATTTCCTAGGATTTTGTTTCTTTTTTATCGCTTAATTAACTATTCAACACGCGACCGATAGCTCTAAGCCAACTTCTGACTTCTCCTTTCGGATCGGATTCTGTTAATAACGGTGGCGTCATTTTAAGCACTAGGTTACTATTCAAATCTTTTTTTGCTCTAGATATCTTATCTTTACGATCCTTTTCTGAAACTTGATCCCATATTTTAGAGCTACCAGATGCGATATGCTTTGCTTCAGCAACCAGCATAGGCACATCATCAAAATCATCTCCTGCACCTGTGTAAGCTGGATATTCTGACTTCAACAGAGATAAATGGATGAAATTTTCAAGCTCCCGCTTAGGCGTTATCCATGCAATACAATTAGGGCGAGCATTCCAATCATCTACAGCTTTCTTATATTTTGGATCTGAGGGCGGCAAATTATCTCGATCCGTTAAATAAAACTCGGGTCTGTTTATGTTCTCTAATCGACTGCGCCATAAATCTAAGCTACTTCCACCTAATGGTATAAAGACAAGCTTTCCAGTCTTTTCAGCTTCAATTAGATCAGGAATCTCTGGTTCTGTGTCAGCTAATATTTTTGAAATATGCCCTAAAAAGCTGATGTCATGCTTTCCTTCTACGCCAAAAAAAACCTTTATATCATGATCTGGC
The DNA here is from genome assembly GCA_022759035.1 of Thiotrichales bacterium. GTDB lineage: Bacteria > Pseudomonadota > Gammaproteobacteria > Thiomicrospirales > Thiomicrospiraceae. Next base: position 2,567 of record JAEMQD010000025.1, on the reverse strand, counting down.
AATACGCCAAGCGTTGAAACAATCTTCTCTAATGTCGAATCATCGTCTCCATGCTCAATCACGGGATGACCATTGGACTTATGAATTAATCGTAAACAATGTTGGTTTACACGCCTAGCCAAGGTCGGTGTATGTGTCGTTAAAATAACCTGACAACGATTTTGCTCTACCAATTGTTCAAAAGCATTAAGTAATATTTTTTGATGATCAGGGTGCTGACTGGTTTCTGGCTCCTCAATTGCATAGATAATACCCGTGTCTCGTCCACTAACATTACTTTCAGCTTGTGCACGAAAGAAGTTCAAAAGAACTAAACGACGTGTTCCGCTACCACGCTTATTAATTGGAATATCATCATCACCCGTTAACGAAACTTTAAACAAGGAATCCCAATTTTTATTTTCAACGGTAGGATTCAACTCACTAGCAAGCTCATTGCTCATTTCCCTAATTTTTTCAACTGTTTTTGAGGCTACCTCTTTCAACTCAGCTTGAATATGAGAAATAACTTCATTCAGCTCTGCCTCTTTGCGTCTAATTACTTCTTTTATGGCAATTTTCATTGGATCTTGAGCTTCCGCATCTTGATCAGTACTGGCTCTATCAGATTTAAAAAGCGCATACAACGGCATGTATTTCTGAATTTGGTCAAAAGCGTCTTTAGCTGATTCCTTTTTCAGAGATACTTCACATTCTTCGATCTCGAGATCATCTGTTGCTTGCCAAATTGCTGCCCTAAGTTGAGCTTTTACTGTTTGGTTTACATTATCAAGATTCACCCCCCTTTGCTTCGCTAACGCTTTGAGGTCAGTTAATTTCAGTGACAACAGATCTTCAACACCAGTAGCTTTGGGATGATTCGCAAAAGCAACCGCAGTCATCTTGCCAGATGCTCCGCTACAGTCGTATTTTTTTATAATTTCAAGACAACCATCAGCTCTCAAAAGATACTCAGCCTGAAGTGTCGTTGGGTTTTGTTCATCGATAATAAGTTCTGTCGGCAATTCATCAAACACACATGAAATCACAGTATCAGTTGATCCAGACCCGACATTGCAATCTGATTTATCAATCTTTTGCTCATTAAAGTAAATATCGAGCGCTTCTAAAATGGTTGATTTTCCTGCATCATTTCGCCCTACCAACACAGTTAAATCATCCATAGGTACAACAGTCTCTTCTGCATAGCCACGGAAATTTTTTAATTTAATTTCTTTTAATTTCATACGTGATCCTGTTGTCCTGTTAAAAATTAAGCAGATAATTACTTCGATTCTATTAAGCTCAAACAGGCAAGTGTTCTAACTTTTGAACCCACCCATCAAAATGACTGCACTTCGCTCTTATCTGGTCTAAGCCTATATCGCCTGCAATCACCGTACCTTGTACTACTTTGTCGTATTCAGGCATCAACTGCAAAATCCGTTTTGAAGGTGCTGTCTGCGGACTATCGTTAATGTCTTCAGGTGTCGGATAATTTTCGACGATGCTTTTGAGAGTGTTTACTGTTCTCGTATTTGTCCAAAATGAAAAATGTTCAACATCACTAAACAAAATCGCTTCAAACTCATGCACCATTAGGTTTGGAATAAAGTTACGTTCGCCAATATCTGCTGCCAAAGCCTGCTCAAGATAACTGGCTTTTTGATGCCCTATCCGTAGCGTTTGGTAAGTTGGATCTTCTTTGCCGGGGAAGTTATTCGGCAACGCATAGAGGTCGAACATAGTGGTGACATAAGCAGTATGCTTTTCTCGACACTGTTGAATGAGTTGCGGTTTTACTTTATCGTAATTGGTAACACCGCCTTTATGTGTTGGGCTGGTGGATACCAAAATTGGATCAACAAATTTATTGATTCTTAAAAAATGAGGATATAAAACCTCGCGCACAAAGGTCTCTTCTGTCTGCCCCTCGACCATGACATAAATGCGTGTCATCGAGAAGGTCTCCCGCCAAGGATGTTTTTCTTCCACAATTCACCCAGACTGTATTCGTCTAACCACGAGGTAAAGCTTTCTCGGTCTGGTCTGGTAAATGTCGAAGCACCGCCTTTTTTATCAACCACAATTAAGTCTTCGACCTCAAACTCATTCACCAACTCTACCGATTGCGTAGAGATAATGAGCTGATGCTTTTGCGATGCAGAACGCATTAAGGAACCTAGTACGGTAATGGCGTAGGGATGAAGCCCTAATTCGGGCTCATCAATGAGAATGGTGTTTGGCGTAAACTTATCAGGCTGTAATAGTAAGGTTGCTAAACACATGAACCTTAGCGTACCGTCGGACAAGGCACTGGCTGTGAAAGGAATATCTTGCCCTTGCTCAGTCCATTCTAATTGAATTTTCTCGTTATTATCGACCATAGGTCTTAGATAGAAGTCACCGAAATAAGGCGCAACCAATTGAATGGTTTTAACGATACGCTTGTAGTGGGCTTCATGGTGGTTTTTCAACCGATAGAGAAAAGCCGCTAAATTACGCGCATCTTCACGTAAATAGACATTATCGTTAATGCCATGAACTTGTTTGACTAAAGCCGTTTTACTGGTATCGTGAAAGTGATA
>JAEMQD010000051.1 GCA_022759035.1 Thiotrichales bacterium | reverse complement strand
ATACGCATGACAGATTTAACACTTTCATCAGTATTTAATTTGATTACCGCATCGATATTATCCGCATTAAATCCAGCTGATAATACCGCACCGTCATCATCACCTTTTTGTAACGATAGAGAAACACTGATAAGCCCATCATCCCCCATATAAGCATTGCTCGTTTGAATACCATTAAAGGTTAATGTTAGACGGGAAATATTTTTTACGTCATCTTTAGAAGTGACTAATCCATAATCAGAAACAATCACTGATTGAAGTTCAATGCCTTTACCACCAATACTTACTCCCTTAAAAGTAACAGATCTGCCAAACCAAGAAGCGCTAGCCGACTTGAAGTTAAAATAATCAATTTTTTTAGCTTGCTTTACGGCTTCTTTTTCAACCGAACCAGCTACATAAAACCCTAAACCGCCAATGATAATCGCAGTGGCGGCTACAATAGTACCTGCAATTTTTTTCGTTTTTTGATCAAACATCATACTTCATCCCTACTGCAACACTGGCTCTTTATAAATACTCAACGCTTCATTGCGAGCTGCTTGTCGTATCAGTGATTCTTTCTTAGTTGAACGCTGATACTCGCCACATAGTTCTTCCTCACAAACCTTGCGATCTGTAATTTCAATCTCTTTGTTCGTTAAAGTATATTGAGCTACTTGCCAACCATTTTCGACCTTACCTTTCGCGTGCAGCTTAAAGGGCCAAATCATATCGCCACTTTTCACTTGAATCAGTGCGTAGCCAGAAACTGATTCTTCCATAAATGGACTATAACTATTGCTAAGATAGCTAATCCCCCCCGTAGCTCCCATTTCCAACATCGCAAGGTAGCCACTATCCAGTTTTCGACTTGCTACATTGCTGACTTGAGACTCAACATAACTATTAACCCGCTGCTCCCAACGAGCATGCTCGGCATCATAGTTGGCTTGCTTTTCCTTAGCTACTTTTTCTGTGCGAAGCTGTGCCAAGCGATCAAAGTCCGATTTTCCCATAGCAACTAACTCGCTGCCCTTTTTATCAACATACACAATTTGTTTAATTTTTGCTTGAATTGTGCCGCTACTTGATACAGATGGCGTTACTGTTATCTTCGCAATTAAATCTCGGGAGTAAGGCTTAAAGCTTTCCGCAATCGTTCTCGCTTGTGCTTCATCACAGAACAATGCTTTTGCATCTTGTGCATTGTCTACGACAAGCTTAATACCACTCCAGCCAACGATACTTCTAAACTCATTAGGCACATTAGTACCATTACTATTAATGGTAAATTGTTCACCTAAATTAACAGGAAAAGCTTTAGCCTGATCGTCGTAATTTCCAAGAGAGACAGAAATATTAAATACAAGGTCATCGCCAACTTTTGCCATGTAATCATCCGCTGCCGCAGTATTGCTGTTCAACCAATCTTTAATCGCAAACTCATCTTTCGTTTTTTGCCTCACGACACGCCAGTCCGAGGGGGCAGTAGCTGAGGTATAGGCAGCTAAATAAGCTTTTTTGGTATCATCTATACCTTGTAGCTTTAGATTATGCTTTGCTGCATAGGCTAGGATCATCACCCAATCGTTATCTGGATGGTGGTACTGTGGTGATGGGGACGTCTTAACATCGTCATCTTTTGTCTTCGACTCTACTTTATCAGACTCAGAAAACTGAGTCTTACTAGCTGTGTCTGTCTTTTCTGCTTGCGCCACAGCACCCTTTGGTGCTTCAGCTTCTTGTTTTGGGATTTGTGCGCTAGCAAAAGCCCAGTCACTCGCCTTGCTTGATGTCCCCTTAAAAGCAACAGCTCCTTTGACATCAAGAGCAAGTAACGAAACGTCTTTTGCACTAGCACATTGCTGCGCCATCAAAGCACCAACCTTCACCATGAGTTGCGTTACAGCATCTTTACTTGGCGCATCGACGCCATCAATTGACTTAAATGATAACGTCATATTGGGCTGACACCAGTTATCGGCATTAACCTTTTCGCCAACAACGTTGACTTCTACACCAGCCGATTTAGACTTGGCTAACGTATAATCAGCTTGCGCGGCTAGCGAAACAAAAGTGCAACCAATAGCTGCACCTAATAACAATCGTTTCTGCATTAACCTAACTCCCACGCTCCGCCAACTTTACAAGCTTTGGCTGTTTCCTTACTGGTTTGACCTTTCGTATTAATGTCATAAGTGAGCGTTTTGCATTCGGTTGTTGCTGTAGCTTGTTTGGTTACGGGTTGGACACTATCTAAATCAAACGCCACAGTTTTAGCCTGACCTTTTACTTCTTTAGCACTCATGCTATCTAAATCAGCAACTTCGTGTTGTGGTTCGCTTTTAGGTTCTGCTTTGGCTACTACTGCAACAGGCTTTGGTTGGACATAGATTTTGGCATCCTCTGATTTGATAAAGCCAACCAAAGTACCTTTTCTAGCGACCAGTAACCACTGACCATCATTGGTCATACCCATTACTTTGGCTGTTTTATTTTTAGCTAAAGTTCCGACAATATTGCCAGTCGTTGCATTTGATTGAGTATAAATGGTTGTTGCTTTTGTGGCTTGGTAAGTCTTGCTCAATAACTTAACATCGGCTGGAACGGTAATTGCACTTGCTGTTTGAATATTAACTTGGCGCTTTTCTTCTGTTACATTAGAGACAGTTACTGTCGCACTGTTACCTGTTTTTGCAGACTGCCAGTCTATTTTCTGACCAGCTTGCATGGTTTCTAGATTCTGTGCCGTTTTCGCTGCTAAATCTTTTCTGTCTTCTTCGTCTAAATGAGCACCAATAGCATGACCAAGAAAGCCTCCTGCTAATGCACCTAAAGCAACAGCTCCTGCCCCACCATTGCCCATTTTACTTCCTAAAACTGCACCAGCAAGCACACCTATACCAGTTCCAATATCTTCTTTTGACATTTGATCCATAGCGCAGCCAGAAAGACCAGAAGCAAATATAACAGCGACTGATACCGCCAAAATTTTTTGTTTTAGAACGTACATAACAAACCTCTTAAGAATTGAAGTGATTAAGGTCGAGATAAAAAACGATAGAAACACAGACAGCCGCAATGGCAGCTGAAATAGGAAATAGAGAAAAAAGTGGAGTTTTCAGGCTTGGCTTGGCTTGGCTTGGCTTGGCTTGGCAGTTATAATTGGACATCATTTGATCTCTTATATGCAAATAATCGTATAGTATATTAGCTTGTTTTTATGTCTTAATCTAGCTGCATTTGCACAAAAAGATTTAATGTTTGTACCGTCGCTGCTTATGTCGATCCGACATGACAAAAGATACCTTGCCCCTCCTTTCTAGAGAATGTACAGTATCGTTGTACAATAAAATACAAGGGGCATTATTATGCAAACGCTCACTTACTCTTACACGCGCTCGCACTTATTAGAAACGATTCAACAGGTCGTTGCGAGTGAAGCCCCTGTCTTTATTTCTCGCAAAGGTCAAAAATAAGATGTTCAAAAGGCTCACCTTTGATGGTCACCTTGGTGTCGGGGCGGG
>JAEMQD010000005.1 GCA_022759035.1 Thiotrichales bacterium | reverse complement strand
CGACAAGACGGCTTCTGAGCTACTTCCTGTGAGCATTTTCTCCCAAAAACGACGGCGCAAATGGGGGGAGAAGGTACTTTTAACGGTTTGTCGATAATGAGAAGCCAACTTCGCCAATTGGGTATAGGTTTGTGGTATCAGTGCTTCGATTTTGGTTTTGAGCAGTCGCGCTAACACGGGCGACTCGCCACCCGATGATACGGCAATGGTGATCGGTCCGCGCTCGACAATGGCAGGCATAATAAAACGACATTTAACGGGCGTATCGACGACATTCACCAAGATATGACGCGCTTCGCAATCGTCCGACACTTGGGCATTGACGGCTTCATCATTCGTAGCAGCAATCACCAGTCTCCACGGTTGATTGAGCAATTGAGCATCGTATCGCTGAGCAATGTGGGCAATATCGCCTTGTGTCAATAACGTGGCAAGTTCATGCGACAAGTCAGGACTGACCACGGTTACCGCGGCACCCGCTTCGCGCAATAAGGTCACCTTACGTAAACCAATACCACCACCACCGACCACTAAAGCGGGTTGATCGGTCATTTTAATGAAAATAGGAAGATGTTCCATCTTATGCCTCTTTTGCCAATAACAAAAAAGGCGTTCAGTCACTCAACTATCACAATGGATAGGAGCAACTGAACGCCTTTGTTCAGATTCGTTAAGTCTTCGTTGACTTATTTTATAAATCTATAGCAATTAAAATGCCAATTAAATTACTCTTTAATATTCATTATGTTACAAAAAAACAAACAAAAAAGGTTAGCATAAAAGTTTGGCTTTGTTTTTTATGGTTAGGTTTGCACCAAAAAATTAGAAATATCGAACAAACTTGACCTCGTGACCTTCACCTTGATGCTGGTGTTTGTTTTCTAACTCTATTGGAATACCCAGTTCAAACAACCAATACAGCGATGCCGTTTCACTATTGGCTTTTTTACCTGTCTGTTCTTCCGTAAGTTGATTTCGGTCGACTAAGGTAACAGACTTAACTGGCCAACGGTATCGTGCAATTCGCTGTTTGCAATCATTATCATCTTTGCTAGCAATTTCTAAAAAGGCGACCGATTGCACAATTTCGTTTTCGATATCAACACGTGTCGTTGCTTTCTGTTGCATATGAAAATAGCGTGCTGTACCGTTAGCAAAAGATTCATAATAGCCGTCTATACGTTTATCATTCGCTCCCGTTACATATAGACACAAGTTTTTTTGTCTGGTTTGTTCTAGTCCATAAGTCGGAATACGAGCTGATTCTTGCACATAAAAACGCTCTGGTGTGTCTGCATATTGTGCATAAGGAAGTTGCTGATGATCGTCAAATTTATCGGCTAAAAACGCCCGCAACCAAACATCACAATCCTTACAAGGCAACAACGGAGAAGCCCCGACACCAATTTTTTCAATCGCTTCTTGGTAAGGACTAATCATTTCATTATCGGTTTGTTCAATAAAACCAGGATACAAGGCAAAAGCACCAAAAACAGCACGGCTCAATTGACCTGTTTCTTGATGTTCATACAGCAAAGCGTCTCGATAACGGTGCATTTGATTAATGGCATCGTCTGGCACTCGATCCATGCCTGATTCTGTGGGCTCTAGTCGATATTTGGCATCAAACAACCAGAATAATTGTTCACCATTTTCAAAGGTAGCTTCCAATAGAATATCAGGGCGCTGACTGACCAACAATGACCGCATCGGTGTTGCTTTATTACTAAAAGTTTTTTCATGAGCCAAACGAATTTTAATACCTGATTTTTCTAAATGAAAGGCACCGCCAAAGCCATCTTGGGTCTGCCACTCTAAAGCTGATTGTTTCAAGTGCACAGGTTGTTGCGATACCGATTGAAAACCCAAATCAAGTAACACATCTCTTACCTTTAAGAAGCACCAAACTTCATACAACTCATCCATACTTTTTAGGCTCACAAACGATTCTTTACCTAAAACGCCTAAATAAAGTTTCAACTCCTGCCAAATACGATAAAAACCAGCATAGCCTGCTCGTTGCTGTAAGACTAGTGACTCTTTCGATAAGCCTTTAAAGTCGCTCACTTCTTTGAATAACGGATGTGCTAAATACAGGGAAATTTGCTGCTGCCAATCACTCAAGCCTTTATAAAAATGCTCAGACACTTTTTCGTTTTTCTGTTTGCTAACTTGATAATATATGGCAAGTAACTGTTGTTTCATGCTTCGCAAAGCAAACTGCACGAATCGATTTTCAGGTGTATTCACGCTCAACGTCTTCTTTTCAGTACGATAACGTCGATCAAACTGCAAGGATTGCACATCCTCTGCGACACGTGCTTCTAAACGCTCGGATAACTTACCTGTCAGACGCTCAGCTTTTATCATCTTTTGAGTGGAGATCAATCGGTTATGTGGTGCGTTTAAGATCGCTTTAGTATGTTGCGCTAGGCTATTCCATAGGCTTTTAAAATGTGCTAACCATAACAAAGGAAAAGATTTCTGACCGCGTTTACGTGCAAAGCCATGCTCGGTGGCAGAAATTAACGCAAAAGGCCAATCGGAAAAATCACTCCGTTGAAACGCACCTAATAGGTCGTTTAAATCGGTTTCATAGTCTAACTTTGTTGGCCATACCGTAAAGCGCAAATCAATTTGCTGTTTGCCTGCGTTGGTTTCATATATCAAGGGTAACAACGCACGCCCAATATCGTTACCAAAGTTAATCGAACCAGATAGTACTTTTCTACTCGCCTTGTAATGAAACACATCGGCAATACGTGCATAGGGATGTGCAATGCAGGGAACCGAGCCATCGGCTAAATAGTGGTTAAACTCAATATCAAAATCATATTGCGTGTTCTCAAAGAAAATGGGCTGCCCTAAAGCAACAGAATTAAACCTAGGTTCAAAATCCTGTATGGGCAACTCAGCACTGGGATTTCGACGCTTTAATGCCGATAGTAATTTACGCTGATTAAGCGTAATATCTTTTGTCCAAACACTTAGCGTCCAGTCAGTATGTTCAACCGTTAATACTTCTGCCATAATCAAACATTAGGGCCAAAAGCTGGTAAAACCAGACTGATTCAACCGATTTTGCATCCATTTAATTTTTGCTTTTGAACGACAAGCAATCATCTCTTCTGTCTCACGCCATAGGTCAGGACGTTTGGCTTCATCCGACCAAATATCACTCAGCTGCACTGTCAAAATGTCGCTCAACTTTTCGAGCACTTGTTCAACCTTGTCTCGATCACCTTCAATGCGTGGCAGAACTTTCATCATTAAAAAGTCATCCCATACCGCTTGTATGCGTGGCGAATCATCATAGGGGCTAAAAGAGTGCACAGACAATAGCAATTCGTTTAATGCACGAAATGCCACTTCAAAAGCAGTGCCTTTTAACGCTTTTTCATTCAATGCGCTAAGAAATTGACGACTTTGATCTGCTTCCTTTGTTCTATCTCGCACTTCAGAAGCCGTTGGATAACCCAGCAAAATCGGTTTTATGGATTGCTCATCATTGAAAAATGA
>JAEMQD010000041.1 GCA_022759035.1 Thiotrichales bacterium | reverse complement strand
ATCTCATTATACGAATACGAAAACGGCAATCATGCTGGTTATGATATGGCAATTAGGATTGTCGATGATCTTTCGTTAATCAAGAAATCCCACATCATCCCCGATGAGTTCGTCTTTGTCTTTTCTGATGTTGATGAAGCTGAAGCTGGCGCTATAACGCCAAGTATTGCAGAGACCATTGCAAATTTGCTCAAAGAAAATTCAGATAAAAACGTACTTGTTCACTGTGTTATGGGCGTATCAAGGTCGGGGGCTGTTGCTCAATTTGCAGTAGATTTTTTGGGTTATCAAGATGCAGGTTTCAGTGGCAATGCTGGCTTTGGTCGAGAGCGCAAAAATGCAGATGTGTACAAGCTGCTGAGAAAGATAGCTGGATTTTCGCACAGTTTTGAATAAGGGGAACTAAAATGGCAACACATTATAGTGATTTGGAAGAGCTTGCGGCAAGATCGCGGAAGTTGAAACCATATAAACCGTTTGATTATGTAAGTGAAGATAGTGTATGCTCATCCAATCAGTGGAATAGTGAAGATAATCTCGAGTCCCGATTAAAGATTGCTGAAGAGCGAGTTAGATTACTCGAAGATAAACTTGCAAAAATTCAGCAAATTTTGAGTTGATTTTTACCTCACTGGCGAATAAAATAAATAGATCAGCTAAGTCATACTTACAAGCTGTGCACTCAGGCGCAAACCTTGTGTTTGAGTGTGTTTGAGTAAGCCAAGTGTAGTCCAGCCTTGCTTTCATTCCCTGGACATATTTGTAAAATCTGAATGAGGTATTTAAATGTCAAGTTACAATTTCTGTGAAGAACGTAACGCCATAGTCGACTCAAAAACCTGTGTCACAACTGGAAAATCTGTTATCGATGTATTAATGGCTGAAGGGTTACTTACACCCATGACGGATAAAGCGTTTGCTCTATCTCGTGATGAGAAAGTGGCTCGAATCCAAGAGTTGATGGCAGAGTTTTTGGACGTAATGGGTTATGACCGAACTGATCCTGAGCTAATCGATACGCCGCGTCGCATTGCAAAAATGTATGTGGATGAACTATTAACTGCACACGACCCTGCCAAATTCCCCAAGTGTACATCATTTGAAACTAAGGGCAAGGATGCATCGTTCGCTGATGAAATGGTTATCGAGCGAGATATTTTTGGCGCAGCATTATGTTCTCATCATTTCCTTCCATATGATTTTATCTGTGATGTGGGTTATGTTGCAAATGAGCGTATGTTGGGTATATCTAAGCTGGTCCGTATTGTACAACAACTATCATCAACAGCGTCTTCACAAGAGACCCTAGGTAAAGCTATTGCGCGTGCGATTCAGTTGGTTGCTGGTGTTGAGGATGTAATTGTTCAGATCGAAGGATCACATGCATGCCAACGTATTCGTGGCGCTAAATCTCGCGCGCGTACAGCAACTCTGGCTGGAACTGGTCGCTTCGGCGAGCGAAACTCAGACCTGCGCAAAGAGTTTTTAGCAGCCATTGGCAGTGAACGTCGGGAGATTTTATAACAAATTTTTAAAAATTATAGTTGATTTTGTTATCAAAGTCGATTATAATATGATACATAAATAGGTGGTTCAGCAAATATAAATGAACGGTATGTAAAATGCCACCTCTGTTTAATAAAGAAGCGCTTCAGCAAATATACCTGCATGGTTATATAAATGCGCTTCTGTCACACAAATTATAAAGAAGCGTTTCAGCAAAAACATTTTAATTATGGTAATAAAAGCGCTTCTGTTTACAAATGCGCCCATAGCTCAGCGGAATTAGAGCAACGGCCTTCTAAGCCGTAGGCCAGAGGTTCGAATCCTCTTGGGCGCGCCATAAAATAATCAAGCGTGTGGAAAGTGCTTGATTATTAAATAAAAGGAGTAAAAGTTGATGAGCGATGATAAAGTAGTAGATGTGTTATCTTATCTACCTATACTTGATGCTGATGAATTTAGTTCCACTGAGGTAAAAGAAATTCTACAACTAATGCTCGAAAAGTTAGATATGTTGCCTGTTGTGTTTGAGGCTAGTAATGACGGCGGCAGATACTTCAAGCTCCTAAGTAGAAAGGCTGAGGGATATCGGTAATTGCATTAATCTATGAGAATCATATGTATTAATGTTTAGTTCTTCTGAATATTAATACATTGGTCCTAATAGTATCAGTGCAAGTAATGAAAGGCTGTTTGCTTTTTGTTTTCATGAAACCCCAGCAGCAGGTGGGATGTAACAGCTGCAAATGAATACAGGGGCTCCTTGGATCTAAAAATTTAGATCAATATCTGGGATTCATTCTTAAGTGTCTTAGCTTAAGTCAAATAACTAAGATTAATAAAAATCCCGGGCAAATCGTCTGGGATTTTTATTTTTAACGAAGCAAAATATTATAAATGTTTGGTATGAAGAAGGCAAATATATGACTGATGGAACAGAATTGATTTAAGTTTTGCTTGCCATTTAACTGAATCTCCTCTATAATTAACTCAAACTTATAAAGGAGATTCATTCATGTCCCGTCTATTAAACGCAATTGCAGAAGAACAAAACGTTTCATTTACCGAGAATGGTGCAATTGCATACAAAACAAGCACAAACGCTTGCCTAGATTTATTCCAAGCGATCGGTTCAACCGAAGCAATGGTATACAAACGCGATTATCGCTTCCAAAAAACACAATCCACAGAAACAGATCTCATTAATAAATTCATCAATGCATTTGCAGAAAATGAAGACCAAGCCATTCGCATTGCACTATGGTCTCGTGATGTGCTTGAGGGGTCTAAGCGTCGAGCGCCAATTAAATTTATCCTAAATCACTTAGCGTTAATTAATCGCGTTGATATCCTATCTAAAATCGTTTCTATGGTGCGATCTCTTGGAAGATGGGATGATATATTCTTTTTAGTTTTGCATTCAAATAAACGAGTTTCTGGCGTTGTTCTTCGTGAGATCGCTGAGAATATCTCAACAGATAATCTTCTATGCAAATGGTTGCCTCGTAAGGGTGAAGTCGCGAACGTTATTAGAGCATACCTCAAACTAACACCTAAAGAGTACCGCAAATTAATCGTTTCGAATACTAAGGTTGTCGAACAATTAATGTCACTTAATAAGTGGGACGAAATTGAATTTGGCAAAATTCCAGGACAAGCGCTAGCTAATTACATGTCAGCGTTCAGCCGCAATGCCACAGTCAAATTCCAGGATTGGGTTAATCAGCTTACCATCGATGATGTAAAAGTCGGTACAATGTATCCACATCAAATCACAGCGATGGTTGCTACATATAATACCACATTCTATCAAACAAAAATTGCTGGCATTTTATGGGACGCGTTGCCCGACTATATGAATGATGCCAATGTTCTTGCGGTTGTCGATGTTTCTGGATCAATGAATACGCCGGCGGGTGGTCAACCAAATTTAACATGCATGCATATTTCAAAAACATTGGGTCTATATATTGCGCATCGAACTAAAGGCATCTTCAAGAATCATGTCATCACGTTTAGCGAGAAACCAGAATTAGTCAGTGT
>JAEMQD010000152.1 GCA_022759035.1 Thiotrichales bacterium | reverse complement strand
ATATACAATAGCAATAGATGTAGTGCAGGTAATTTTTCATAAAAGGCTGGAAAGCCCATAAAATAGGACTTTTCGTTTTTTAAATGATGAAGTTGGGTTAAATGCTTCGAGATTTAATTTTCTTGTTGCATTAAAAAATGGAGATTTTTTATTTTCGAATATTTGTGTCATCAATGTAGTGTTGGAGTCTGCAAATATATAACACACATTTTCGTGATGTTGCATTGTTCCTCTCATTAATTCTGTAATATCATACTCTTTTGAGAGATGCAATTGTTGAGTAAGCATCCAGCCCACCCACCTGTAACCAACTCATAAATTCATGCTCTCTATCGGCTTTTTGGAAGGTGTAGAAAAAATTAACAGATGCTAAAATCTTTATTTAATACTCCTGGGAACACATAATTTAATTGATTTTTATTAAGTCCGTACATACGTGACAGTACATGCCCGAGTACAGCGCGATAATCGTTAAGAACAGGCAGATCACGTTTTTGAAACAAGTTGGCCTCTGTAATATCCATTAACTCTCCTGCTAATTTGCCACCAGATATACTGCCGCCTAATACCCACATTGTGTTACCGTGCCCATGGTCAGTACCGCGATTGCCATTTTCATAGAAGGTACGTCCAAACTCAGACATAACAACCACTGTTGTATTCCGCCAGGCATCCGTGCCTAACTCATCTGCGTAGCTAGTTAAACCTCGTCCTAAATTGGCCAAATTGCTTGCCAGTACACCATTGGCTGCTCCTTGGTTAATATGTGTATCCCAACCACCAACATCTATAAATCCTACGGCATAAGCTGGATTATCACGCATCAACGTCGCTATTTTGCGAGCTACTTTATCAAATCCATTTGCCTTTGCTGCACCTTTTGATGAATCTTTCATCTCCTTATCCAGCAACGCCGATACCTGTTGCCGTGTCTGGATGCCTTTTTCGACGTACATCTGCAAGGCTTGTCCTTGGTACAAGGCTTCAAGCATACTGATTTGACGTGTATCCGCCATTGCGTTGACCTGCCCTTGTAAGTTAATATTAGGTATTTCAACAACGCCCTTGAATATCGGTGTGATATTGGAAGTAAACGACATGCCATTCAGATTGCGCCCACCTTTTCGTAATAGTGCAACCAAACGATATAAAAAACCGTTACTGTAATCTAGCGCATGACTGGAATTTTGCCCTAGTTCCATCACATCCTGCGACTGAAAATGACTGCGAGACAAATCCTGACTTCCTGAAAATGGCACCAATACCGCCTGCTGCGCTTGGAACATGGTATGTAGCGATGATGCAACCGCTGGATGTAAGCCATAGCCATGACCTATATCCAGTGTAGCATCGGGATTAGCTAGATTAGGCTGGGCAAGTGCAATATTCGGTCTAGCGTCATAATAAAACGGATAACCATGTGGAACTAACAGACTTGCCCCATCATAACCACCGCGTAACATGACAACCAACAGCCGTGGGGATAATGAACTATTAGGAATAGCCCACGCATTCCAAGATAATCCCAAACCAGCCATGGCCAGTGTTTTATTGATAAATTGTCTGCGATTCATCATATTTCGCCTTACCGATACATAAATTCAGGGGAGGAGAGTAGTAAGCTATTCCACTCATCCATCGTCAATGTCTGTCTCAATATCTGTGAAGTCTGGCTGGATAACAGCGGACGCATCAAGTCGTAAATTCCAAAAGTATCGACAGGATGTGCGATACGAGCTTCGTTTCGCACAGTCTGCAACTGTTTTTTGTCAGTAGCATCTAGTGAAATCGCCAACTGCTCGTTGGTATATAGCGTACCAGCATTCCAGAACATGGCACGGGCGATTTCAAATCGTTTGGCCATCTGGTCAGCACTCAAACTGTCTTGCTTACATATGCCATAGCCTTCTGGTGTTAAATGTGTGTATAGCGGCTCACCTAACTGATTGATCCAGTTTACCACTGGACGCACATCCTGTATGGGTTCGCCGCCATACAGCAGGCGCATTGATGACAGCACATATTGCACTGGGTCTTTGTACTTGCTTCCAAAATACTGACCGCTCGAAAATTCCACGGAATGAAACAGGGTATTGAGGGTTTTGGCAATATCGCCATCAGTTTTGCTAAAGGTATGCGCCATCTTATCCACTACGCTGGCAGGTGGATTGTCATCCAAGAAATATAGTGCTAACTTATGCGATATAAAATGCGCTGTGGCGGGTTGCCGTGTCAGCATGTCCACCGCATGCACCACATCATCAGCATTTCCTCCAGCAGGAAAATTCTGACCTAAGAATAATTTTGTATGTTGATCATGACGCTTGGGATTAAAACAAAACAGTGAACTGGATGCTGTTACATTTGCTAATTGCGATGTCCCGACTAGGCAACCATTGCCTGACAAATCGACTCCAACACCAGTCAATATGCGTGCCAAATTTTCCACATCAGCTTGGGTATATCCGCTGCCAACACCCATGGTATGTAGCTCCATGATTTCTCTGGCATAGTTTTCATTCACCGCACCAACTGAATTTTGTGCATTATCCAGATAAATCAACATGGCTGGATGGGTCAGGGTGGCTAACAGCAAATCACGGAATTTTCCCAACACATGCGGTCGTATTGCATGTTCCTCATAATCCGCTAGGAGCAGGCTATTAGAACCCTTATATTGAAAAACATTGAAGTGATTAAACCAAAACCAGGTCAACATTTCCTGTAGCTGATTAGTTGAATAAATAGCCCGCAATACTCGTCGTTCTGCGGCTTGCTGCATAATAAATTGGTCACGCTTATTAATGTCTTGTTGAATTTTATTTCTTTCATCTGATGTATTAGCGTCCTTAAGTTTTTGTTCCATTAGATGACGTATAGTAAGCAGACCAGCACCATCGATCTTTGATATGTCCATAGCCGCAATTTGTTGACGTACTGAAACGGGTAATCCGTCATCACCATGAAATACGAGTTGGTTTTTCAAATAACCGTCGTACCCATTTTTTTTGAACTGTGCAAGTCCATCAGCATTAAGTCCATAAGTAATACGATTAAGGAAAAAAAGTTCAGATTTGTTTGTGTCATTAATAGAAGCTGCTTGTGTCAGGAGTGGCATACAAAAGAGAGCTGTGAATATGTATTTACGCATTCTTGTTGAAATAGAAAAGCTCGGCAGTTTAGATTGCCAAGCTTTATTGTTTAATCGTAACCGTGACTGTAACTCCCAAGCTTGAACAAAAGAAGATTCAAATAATTTGTACTTTGCTAATAACTCTTTCATTATCTCTTTGTCATCAATTGCAAGAAATAGTGTTTCAAGATCAGAATGGACAAACGAACTCATCTTATTTTTTAATATACGAATAGCTAGAAAGAGTATTTCTACCTCTTTTTTTCTTTCCAATGTTCATATGATAAGAAGTGATGACATCTGTACGAATTTCAGTAATTTTTGTCGTTCTTGATGCCATCCTCTCTCCTTTTTATGAATTGGCATATAATAGAGCCACTTGCAAATCTCCAAATCCATCCTCTAATTTGAGGTTTTTGGAAG
>JAEMQD010000111.1 GCA_022759035.1 Thiotrichales bacterium | reverse complement strand
CGTTGCCCATAGGATTGTCCGTGATGGACATGGAAGTGCAAGTCGAGGCTGAAGCTAATCAGGCTATTCACTTTGATCTGGATGAGGTGAATCTGGATTTTCAGGTCTTGGGTGCATCTGCCAATTCTGCTGAAGATGTTGATGTCTTGATTGTTGCCAGCCGTAAGGAAAAAGTTGAAGATCGCGTGGCTGTTGCACAAGCATCGGGCTTAAAAGTATTGGTAATGGATGCGGAGTTCAACGCCAGTCAAACAGCTTATGAGGGTATGTTGCAAGTGTTGCCTGACGCAGGTAAGGGGCAAACTGTTGCATTGATAGATATTGGTGCAACAACTATGCATATATTGGTATTCGTCAATAATGTAATGGTTTATGCGCGAGAGCAGAGTTTTGGCGGAGCGCAATTGACCCAGGAAATACAGCGGCGTTTTGGTATGACGTTTGAAGAGGCAGAAAAGGCAAAGCGTAAAGGCGGTTTGCCAGAAAATTACGCATTAGAAGTGTTGCAGCCATTTACAGAAACGATGGCGCTGGAAATCAGTCGGGCATTACAGTTGTTTTATTCTTCAACCTCCTATTCCAAGATGGATCATATTGTTCTTGCTGGCGGTGGGGCGGTTATTCCAGGGCTCGATGAGGCAGTGGCAAATCGTACAGAAGCCAGTACGTTAATAGCAAATCCATTTGTGGGAATGTCGCTGTCCTCGCGGATTCAATCAGCTAAGTTGGCTGTGGATGCACCTGCGTTAATGGTTGCGTGTGGCTTGGCAATGCGGAGGTTCGATCCAGCATGATACGTATTAACTTACTTCCCTATCGTGAGATGCAGCGTGCCGCCCGTTTGCGGCATTTTAGTATGTTACTTGGAGCGGTTGCTATAATTGCAGTCGCACTCATTGTGCTGGTATATATGGTATTGGATTTGCGGCTTAGTAATCAGCATCAGCGTAATGAATATCTCAAATCTGAAATCACTAAACTGGATAAGGATATTGCCGCTATTAAAGCGTTGAAGGAGCAAACTAAGGCTTTATTGTCACGCAAACAAGTAGTTGAGGAGTTGCAGACAAATCGAGCCAGTGCAGTGCATTTACTTGACGAATTGGTGCGTGATTTACCAGACGGCGTATACTTGCGATCGATTAAACAAACTGGTAATCAGATTAATTTGACTGGATATGCTCAGTCCAGCGCCAGGGTTTCTTCATTGATGCGTAATTTAGATGCGTCCCCATGGTTGGAGGGTTCGCAATTAATTGAAATTAAATCAGCTACTGTGCAAGGTTTGCGTGCCAACGAATTTGCTTTAACGGTTAATCTGGTACAGCCTGATGCTGCATCAGCAAGCAATGGAAATGGAGGTAAATCATGAATTTCAATGATTTAAATAACCTCAATATGAAAGACTTGGCTAATGCCTCCATGTCAGTCAAGTTGGCTGTATTGGCTGTTGCATTCGTTGTGCTTGTGTTTTTGGGGTATTGGTTAGTGTGGCGCGATGAACTGGCTCAAATTGATACCAGCAAGCAGGAAGAGATGTCATTGCGCGATAGTTTTATGACCAAAAAACGTCAAGCAGTCAATCTAGATATTTATAAGCAGCAACTTACCGATATTGATCATTCCTTTGGCGCCTTGTTAAAACAGTTGCCTAACAAATCACAGATGGATGCATTGTTAAGCGATATTAATCAGGCTGGTTTGGGACGTGGTTTGCAATTTGAATTGTTCAAGCCGGGTAGCGAAACTCCAAAAGAGTTTTATGCTGAATTGCCTATTAATATTAAAGTTTCAGGTGCGTATCATGATTTTGGCGCATTTGCCAGTGATATTGCTCAACTCTCGCGCATAGTCACTTTACACGATTTGGATATTTCGGGTGACAAAGATGGAAATTTGTCCATGAATGCAGTTATCAAGACCTATCGTTATCTGGATGAGGATGAGTTGGCCGCCCAAGGTAAAAACAATAAAGGGGGCAAAAAGAAATGAAAAAAATTGCAACCGTGTTAATGGTTTTTAGCCTTGCAGGCTGTAGTGGCGGTGAGAATGATGATTTGAAACAATTCGTTCAGGACTCGGGTAAGAATTTACGTGGCAAAGTAGAAGCCTTGCCAGAAATGACACCGTATAAGGCTTTTGTTTATAATGCTTTTGATTTATCAGATCCATTTAAGCCGCGAAAATTGAAACCGAGTGCCAGCGGCGGTGCATTTGAACCAGATATGAATCGTCCAAAAGAGCCATTAGAAGCCTTTTCTCTTGAAAGCTTGAAAATGGTTGGTGTGTTGAAGCAGAAAAACGAAATTTATGCAGTGATTAAAACGCCAGAGAATACAATATACCGAGTTCGGGTGGGCGATCATTTAGGACAGAATTTTGGTAAGGTATTGGCGGTCAGCGATACTGAGGTGAAATTAAAAGAAACCGTGCAAGACAGTGCAGGTGACTGGGCTGAACGGGATAGTTCGTTGACATTGCAGCAAGAACAATGAGGAGTCAAAAATAAATGAAAACTACCATAGCACAAATTAGCCAACGCTTTTTGTTGAGCGTCATGTTGATGTTAACCATGATGTTGGGTGTTCAGCAGGCACAAGCAGAAGCTAATAGCATAGAAAGTCTGGATTATTCTGCGCTTGATGGCGGCAAAATATTGTTGAAAATAGGTTTGAAACAGAGCCTGCAAAACTCACCTGCGGGATTCGCGATCAATAATCCACCACGTATTGCCTTGGATTTGGCTGGCACGTCAAATGGATTGGGTAAAAATACTGTTAATGTCAATCAAGGCGTAGTACGAACTGTAAACGTAGTACAAGCTGGTGAGCGTACACGATTAGTCTTGAATTTAACCAAGCCAGCACAGTACGACACGCGTATTGATGGCAATGCTCTGTTTATTACGGTACAGGAATCCGATAGTCAGTCAACTACTAATGTCACACCTCGTTTTGCAGAAGCGGTTGCTGGTGTCAGTAAGCACAGTATTAAAGATATAGACTTCCGTCGAGGTGCGAGTGGTGAAGCTCGGGTTATTACAACTTTATCCGATAGCTCTACAGGTATTGATATACGTAAGCAAGGCAAAACGCTGGCTGTCGATTTTATGAATACTGATGTGGCGCGTGCTTTACAGCGTCGTTTGGATGTGACTGATTTTGGTACTGCAGTATTGTTTGTTACAACCGAAGCGCGTGGTAACAACGTGAAAATGATTATTGAGCCTAAGTCGGATTATGAATATTCCGCATATCAGGCTGATAACCAGTTAATCATAGAGGTGCGTGCCAAAGCCGACGATGTTGCAAAATCTTCAGGTGGCAAGCCCAAATATGTTGGCGAAAAATTGTCGCTTAATTTCCAGAATGTAGAGGTTCGCTCAGTACTGCAAGTGATTGCAGATTTTACAGGCAAGAACATCATTACTAGTGACACTGTGACGGGTAATTTGACGCTACGCTTAAAAGATGTGCCATGGGATCAGGCTCTGGATATTATCTTGCAGAGCAAGGGTTTGGACAAGCGTGAGAATGGTAATGTTATCTGGGTTGCCCCCAAGGATGAGTTATTGGCAAAGGAAAAAGCAGAGCTCGAGTCCAAGCAGAATTTAGAAGGACTAGAGCCATTAG
>JAEMQD010000169.1:1645-3702 GCA_022759035.1 Thiotrichales bacterium | reverse complement strand
TTTTTCCAAATAAATGGCGCAGCAGATAGACTCGCCCTCGCTTATAATAGCAAATATAAGTAATCAAACATAGTCATCTGAAAATAAAGTGTTTTTCTCGTATTTTAACTATTTGTTAAGGCGGAAAAAATGATCGTTATTTCAGTGATTTCAACTAAAGGCGGAGTTGGTAAAACGACGCTTAGTGCAAATTTAGGCTCGATTTTAGCAGATTTTGGGTATCGAGTTTTGTTAATTGATGCCGACATTCAGCCATCTTTGTCTAAATATTTTCCTCTAGTAAAGTTAGCGAAGAATGGATTAACCAACATGATCGAGACAGGCATCATAGATGATGACTGTATCTCTCGTGTCGATATTAAGTTGGTATCTGGTGTCCTGGATATTGTTCGTAGTGATTCACCAGATGGAAGTCTAAATAACTTCCTGATTAGTCAGGTTGACCGTGGCTTTCGCATGAGCAAAGCGATCAACTGCCCCTATGTTTCAGATAATTACGATGTTGTCATTATTGATACGCAAGGATCTGTTGGTGCGCTGTTAGATGCGGCAATCCTTGCCTCTACGCATCTATTATCTCCCGTTGTGCCAGAAACAATCTCAGCTCGTGAGTTCGTAACGGGAACGATTGATTTGATGAAGCGTTTTGAAATGTTTTCAACTATGGGAATAAAAATTCCTGTTGTGAAAGCGGTTTTGTATCGTCAAGACAGAACGACGGATGCAAAAACGATTGGCAACTATATTCGGAATGCGTATTTTGAGTTAAGCGGACGCGCAGAGGTTCTCAACACGGTTGTTCCTCAACGAAAAGCCTATACAGAAGCCGCTACGAGACAAATACCAGTACATCACCATGACAATGTGAGAACGGGACAGAGCGCTTGTGCAAGTGAAGTAATGCATGAGTTGATCTATGAGTTGTTTCCGAATCTAACAGGCTTAACAGCTGGTGGAGTAAATCATGAGTAATGATTTTCCTTTGCCAGATGTTCGCCGTTTAAAGCCAAGCGTTATGAAAGAGTTGGTCGCTGAAAGCGTCAAAGAGGTAGGTTCTGTTGATATTGGCAAGGTTACCGATCGCATCACCAGTAAACGTCAGCTCCCAGATCTAAGCCTATTACAAGGAGCTTCTGAGGCAACTCATGTCGTTCCGCCTGAACCATTATCAGCAGCCAAAATGAAGTCATCAAAGCTTGCGGATCAGGTCGCAAAATCATTATCGATAGCCAACCCTGTTACTGAAACAGGCATGGCGTTATCGGCTGGTATGCCACCGCTTGGTGCCATGAATAATGGCATGTTGACTTTGCGCGTGCCTGATTTGGATTTTTACGATCGCAATCCACGTCGTGAACAAAATCCTAGATTTGATGAAATTAAAGCATCTATTCGTGAGAGTGGTGCTGCGACCATTATTTTTGAGGTCACAAAACGTCCAGACGCTAAAAAATATATGGTTGCTCGTGGTGGCAACACACGATTACGCGCCCTAAAAGAATTGTGGTCTGAAACTTACGATCCTAAATATGAGCAAGTAACTTGTATTTTTAAGGCATGGAATGGCGACTTACAAACAATGGCCGCGCATTGGTTAGAAAATAACTTACGCGGTGATATGTCGTTTATTGATCAGGCCAATGAAATTGCTGAAATGCGTTCTGAGATAGAGGCTGAAAAAGGTGAGGCTTTGTCATATAGAGCTTTTTCAGATGAGCTTAAGAGACTAGGTGTCGTTATTGGAAAAGCTGCGATGTCGTATTTGTTGTTTATGGCGGAGCATGTTTCTGTCATGGGCGATATGGCTAAATACGTTAATCAGTTTGCTGTAAAGAAACTACAACCGATTTGTAATAAGGTTGTTAGCCTAGGCGAGTCAGGTGAGTTTGGTGTCGGTATGCGCGAGTATAGCGTTTACGAAGAAATCATCGATCCAGTATTTAAGATATGGGCAGAACAGTTTGTGATTGCAGAGCAAGAGCAAACCGAATTGCCAGACGTTGATGATTTTGAAAAGCTACTGGTTAAGCAAATAGCTAAAACACAGCAAATGGAAG
>JAEMQD010000169.1:0-1545 GCA_022759035.1 Thiotrichales bacterium | reverse complement strand
GATGATTTTGAAAAGCTACTGGTTAAGCAAATAGCTAAAACACAGCAAATGGAAGTCGCAAAAGTTAAGGCTTTGCTCTATCCAGAAAAGCATAAATCAGTAACAGAACCCGTTCACACTGTGAACGGCAATAACGCAAATGAGAATGATTCAATCGTTCACAGTGTGAACGCTGCAAGAAGCATTCTCAATAACAATGATGACATAAGGGAATCCGCAAGAGCACAACTGAGGTCATTGCCCGAAAAAACGTCTGTTGATCACTCACTCCAGCCTTATACTGAATCTGAAAGAAGTGCAAATGAGAATAATTCAACTGTCCACGCGGTGGACACGGCAAGAGCTATTCTCAACAACGGCGATCAGGTTTCGGTTGATTCCTCTATTCCATTTTATGCCAGAGCGATTGCATTGGTTTATGGACTGCAAGACTACGTCATCGTGGATGAGTCTCTACCACTAGGTTATTTAATTGATGTTCCATCTGAGTTCGATTTCAGCGATGCGTTTGAAGATCACAGCGAGTTGCGTTGTGCCTTCTGGTTTTTAGTAACAGTTAGTCAGCAACTAACCATTCCTGTCGATGAGCTTCCTAAATGTGCTTGGCGTTCACTGCGTGAACACGATCAAGAACAATTCGAACTTTTCTGTTGTGCTACGCTAGGTGCGCCATTTTTTGAGGATGGCAATCTGTTCATGAACATGCCAGCTATGATTTCCTGGATGATGAAACAAAATACCTTGGTGTCGCTTCTTTTAGGAGGTGGCGGCAAATGAGCGATATTCAAGATGATTTACCGCTGACTGAAGCTGAAGAAGATTTAGCGATGGAAATTATGTGGTTCATATCGCGCCATGCAAGCATTAACATGATGAAGGATTTATACGGTTATTCACCGAATTCGGTGCGTGAATTGCGTGAGTTGGCAGGATTGCCTCGTTCACTTGGTAATCCTAAAAAGCCTTCTGAGAACGTTAGGATGGCAATGGTAGAAGCTTGGGAAAAGCTTAATAATCATTATCAGAATGAAAAGCCGTATTTCTATTGGTATGGCATGGCGCAGGCTTGGCCATCTTATTCTTTAGCTGTCTTGTATTCTGTCATCAAGGAAAATGGGTTTCTGGAGGGTGCCAAATAATGGAAGCTATCGACATCCTTAAAAAAGCATTAGTTAAAAACTTCGGTGAAGAACAGGCTAAAGACATCATCAAAGCATCAGAAGATAATGCCAATCTACCTCCACCTGCATTTCCCGTTGTTCACACAGTGAACACGTCAAAATCAACCAAGACAACAAAGTCATCCAAAAAGCGCGCATCAGGCACACTGCCTGTGTGGAGCGAAGAAAAGCGTGGTATTCCTCACGCACTCATTCGAACAGCAATTTTTGGCCTCGTTAAGAAAGGCGAAAAGCGTCGTCTTAAAAATGAAGTTATTGCGTCTATTGATGGCATGACAGTTCGTCAAACAGGCTCACAGTTAGATCAGAATGATTTAGCGGTATGGATGCAGTTAATCCATTTGGCTCGACTTCAAGGCACAGA
>JAEMQD010000091.1 GCA_022759035.1 Thiotrichales bacterium | reverse complement strand
CGAATCAACCAATGAAAACTCAGAATGGACGGCCAAATGGACAAAACGGGGCTGTGCAGAAATATCGCTCATAATGCGCTCAAAAAGATTATTGGCGACAATTATAACATGCCCTGAAAACCGCTTCGATCCACCAGATGATCAAAAAATGCACTCAGCTACACCGGCACCAAGCTGGGAACAGGTACCAAGTGCCAACCTTCATCAATCCGGTGCACAATTTCTTCTAATGCTGAACGTGAGGTTTCTACCTCTGGCATCAACTTAACCGATATGCCACGTTCTCGCCACCTCTCTAAACCCTGTCGACAAGCAGATAAGGTCACCCGATGCGTCTGCGCTAATAATTGCTTCAATTGATCAGAAACCACAGAGTCATTACTTAACATCGCAATCGCCTCTTCATTAACCAGCAACTCAACATTCACCTGTGGCGATAAAGATAACAAACGTTGCATTTCAGCAATACTCTGCTGCCAAGCAACCACATTGCCAGCCGACATCTGCAATAAATAATTACCTGAGGTTTTTGCCGCGCCCATCGAAATGACGGGAGGAACTTCAGAAGTTGGCCACAACGCATGCCCTAACCAACCTAATGATAAAGAAAGCATCACCAACAACGATGCAGCCATCGCTGGCATGGCACCTAACCGATGCCTTGGCAAATTGGCAGACTTCATCGACACAGAATGCGGCGCATACGCTGAATTAACCAAAGATTTTAGTAGTTGAATATCTGCCAATTGGCGGCGCAAATGCGCATCTTGCGCGAGCTGTTTCAACACAGTCAATCGACGAGCCTCATCCAATTGTCCGTCCGCATAAGCATTTAATAGCTCAATCTGCTGGTCAGGCAACATATTCATTTAACTCTCCTCATATAAGACACGCGCTGCGTCGTGGTTTGATCGAGCAATAATTGGTTACGTAGCGCATCGCGCGCACGCGACAAACGGCTCATAACCGTTCCCACAGGAATATCTAAAATAGCCGCCACTTGTGTATAGCTCATCCCTTCCAAATCAACCAATGTAATCATTTGACGCTGCAACAATGGTAACTGCGACACGGCATCACGAACGTGATGCACCATATCCTCTTGCAAGCAGAGCTCCTCTGGCGTTCGATCTGTTAATACGCAGAGCTCATCGTCTAACTCCATCATGGTAACCTTGCCATGCCGCCGAAAGTAATCCGTCAAGGTATTGCGTAGCACGCGACATAACCAAGCCATTTCCGCTTCATCTTGTCGAACCTTGTCACGATATTGCCACGCCTTCATCAAGGTTTCCTGCACAACATCTTCCGCAAGTTGCTTATCGTTACACCAAGCATAAGCAAGACGGTATAGCTTACCCCGACATTCCGTTAACTTTTCGTCTGGTAAATCGCGACCAAACCAGCGTGTTATCCATTTAGACACTCTGTCTCTCCAATCTAAATACATGTCATTGAGACGTAGATTGCCGCCATATTATTCCATAAAAAAATATTTTTATTTTTCATATTGATGGAATAGCTACGCACCTTATCGCGTCTTTTCTAACGAGCATGAAACAAAATGCTTCTCAATATAAATGAAAGATAAAACTCATGAAGGAAAAACCACATGACATTTAACAAAAAATTACTGTCTGCAGCCATACTATCTTGCTTAGTCTGTACTCCTAGCGTTCAAGCGGCCAACTGGTTACAACTACAAGGAACCGAGGCACCTAATGCTGAATCTGTTACCTTCTTCGGATTCGTTCAAGGCCAATATCAAGCCAACAACAGCAAGCCAATTGGCACACTTCAAGGTGCCGCCGCTCCCTACAGTGGTCGCGATCCCGTATTCAATTTGGTTGGGCCAGACTTAAACACCACCGCACAAGCACAAATTTTTCGCGCCCGACCTGGGGTTCGTGGCATTATTCCTAATACCAATAATAAAATCAATTACTTTGTGCTCGGCGAGTTAGGCAACAACGGCGCGACTATTGCCAGCCGCCCAATTTTAACCGATGCTTCTATGACATTTAACCACATCCATGGCGCTCGTGTGCGTGTTGGTGTATTTAAAGCACCTACAGGCGAAGAGGCTTTGATCCCAGTCAGTATTATGGACTATTTAAATTTTTCCACGGTAACCGACAATCTACTCAACGAACGCTTCGTTAAAGCACACTCCCCTGTCGCAGGACGTACCGATTTTGCAGCGCCTGCGGGCTTAACCAAAGCAGACATGAATGGCAACTTTTCTGGCTTTAGAGATACCGGCATTCAAGTCTTCGATTGGTTCAATGTCAGTAACCAGTGGGAACTTGGCTATGCCGCCATGCTTAGCCGCGGCAATGGCACAGATTGGAGCGACCGAGATAGTAACTTAGATACAACCGTGCGTCTACAAGCAAGCTACCTATTAAACCCCGCATCAAACGGTGCTAAACGCGAGGACATCACCATTTATGGCTGGAAACAAGACGGCAAACGTGAGTTTTCTGGCCAAAACTATGACCGCAGTCGTAATGGTTTTGGCGCCACTTACCGCCAAGGAAAAATGCGTGCTGGTGCCGAATTCGTGCGAGGCAAAGGTATGATTTATTATGGACCAAACATTCCATTCAACGACATCGGTGGTAGCGCGCAACTTCCAACACAAACAGTGGATTTAGCTGGTGAAGCAGATGGTTATGCACTAGATGCTGGCTACAACATCTTTCATAAAACATGGTTAAACGTGCGCTATGACATTTATAACCGCAGCACAGAAAACGCAGCACTGCGACGCGACTTCAATACACTCACGACGGGTATCCAATACAACTTCTCGCCTACTTTACGCTTAGATGCTAACTATGAATTCCGTCACATGTCTGTCCCCAATCCTGAAAGTTTAGCAGCGGGCGCTACGCGCAACAATGCGTTACTGATTGCTAACAGCATGGCCGATCGTTGGGGCATGCAGCTCACTTGGCTTTATTAATTTTTACCACGAGGACTAACTGATGAAACAACTTATGCTACTAAGTGCGGGACTATTACTTTCACTCAACACCCAAGCCGAAGGCATGCCTGCATTTGATCCTGGCCTACCTCCCCCTATAGTTGCTCCTGGCTATTATGCTTCGGCACAAAAATTGGCAGTACAAATCAATATTGCACCCAATGACGGGGATCCAATAGAGCGCTTTTATTTAAAGCTCATCAACAATGTGAACAACTACTATCAGACGGTTAAAACAAATAACGGAACAGCTCCACAAGTGCACGTTATCATCCATGGTGACGGTATTAACATGCTGCTTGCCGCACAAGACGGATCCGCACCAAAACTTGCTGCCGCACTTGACGCGTTACGCGCCAAAGAAGGCGTAAAACTGGTCGTTTGCTACAACACCCTACTTGGCAAACAAATCACCGTATCACAACTGTATAAAGTCGGTGCAGACAACATTGTATTGGCAGGAGTCGCCGAACTAGCACGGCTACAAGGCTTAGGCTTTGCCTACCTCAAGCTATGACGCAATAACGTCTACATTAAACGTCCATTACCCGTCTTCACGACGGGTTTTTTATAAGCAGAACGCAAGCGTTAAAGCAATCTGCCCTGAACCAGCATCGACTGCACTGGCGCAAAACTACATCGATGCTCAGGTAAAACACCATACTGCGTTAAGGCCGCTAAATGCGCTGCGGTAGGATATCCCTTATGCTTATCAAAGCCATATTCTGGAAAAG
>JAEMQD010000127.1 GCA_022759035.1 Thiotrichales bacterium | reverse complement strand
TCAAGCATTTTATCTAGTGATGGCGATGACTTTTCTATCAATTGAGTCGTCACTATAACCTGTAATGCCTCACCGCATGTCGGGTCTCGACTGGTTGGATGAGTTACAATTATCTGAAATCTCGTTACCTTGTTGAAGGTTGCAACGCAAATTCATACAATAAGTGCAGTCGCTTTATAAGAAATTAAGGTATTTATTAAACCCTCTCTCGTTGCAATCCTTCGGGCACCACAATGGTGCTGGATTTACGATTGCTGCCGCGAATAATCGCTACCATAGCACCAATCATTAACCCCAATACAATAGCCACTGCTAAAATAAGCACGCGCTTAGGCTTTGCTACAGTTTCGGGCGCTAACGGTGGATCAATCATTTTTAACGCATAATCTTTTTTAACCATAGCGGCATTAATGGTTTTAGTCTGCTCGTCAATCATGCCAATAATACTGGTACGCACTTCAGCCGGCATCGGTTGGTCGAGTTTGGGAATTAAGTTATCCAACATAGACTGAGATTCAGCGATGGTGCGCTCACGAATCAAGTCATTCAAATCATTCACCCACAGCGCTACCCACTGGGCAGCTTGGTTAGGATCTGTCCAAGTAATAGACATGGTGATCATATTGGATTTTTTGTCTTGACTAATATTAAAAATGCCTTTTTTCTCAATTTCTTCAATGGTTTTTTGCCAAGTCGGTTCATTTTCAGCCAAAGGATAAGGGCTGTCCACCTTGGGACGTTCCCCCATTAGAATGGGACGTAATCCCTGACCCCACAGGGTATAAACCAGTCCAGAAGGTTTGCGCCATTGCTGGCTTTCTTCATCCCAAGCGCCCTTCATCAAGACTTTTTTTAACTCGTGCTTACGGATAAACTCGATTAAAAAGGCATCCGAGGTGGCGGTTGCAATCACCGCTTCAACGGGACTTGCCGGCATACTGACACCAGCTAAAGATGCCAAACCACCCAAACCAGCCAAAGCGCCGCCTGCTTTACCGCCACCGCCCGAATTGTCCATCAGGGTCGCTTCTGCCTTGTACCAGCTTGTTGCGGTCACAACATAACCAAACGCCAGTACAAAACAAACCGCAGTAATGGCAGCAATAAGTTGCTTGCTGTCCATCAAATGCTGCCACAGCTCTCTTAAATCAATTTCATCATCGTTATTAACGAGTGGCTCGGGTTGGTGTTGCATATTGCTTTCCTATTCTTTCAAAAACAAAAGTTAAAATTCATCTTATTCGGTTAATTTTTCAGGCGTTTCGGCAATGCTGCTATTCGAATAGCCCTTGACCGCATCATAAAGTGGGTTGGCCGTATTCAGCTTAGCACCACCATCGCGTGTTAACGGGCGCCACATAGAGCCAACGCGACCACGGGTATGAGTAGTGGTGAAGAAATCGAGCGGGATACTGATGTAAATCCCCTTATCAAAGCTCCCCTCACCAAAATCAGCTGCCGACACATTGGTACGCGTGAAAAATCCACCCACTCGCGTACCATTATCAAATTCACGCGATACGTCAATGGTATAACCTCGATCACCTGCCAAGTATTGCCCAGCGCTCACTTTCGACTGAATTTGATAAGCAGGCCATTGATGATACCAAGTCACATGACCGGTATTGGCTTGATAAGGTAAAAAACCGAAGCGGTTATCGTAGTCACGTTGTTTCACCCAGTTAGCATCTAGCCCAAACGCCCAAGGCTTTCCTTGAGGAGCGTAGAGCACTTCAGCACCAACACCACCAAACATTTCTTCAAAAATACCGGCACTGGTACGCCCATACCAACCATTAGCCACATTAAATAAATAATCGGCCTGTAAGGTGGTTAGGCTGAATGTTCCCTCTTGCTTGAGGTATTTGGCAATATCAGAACGTACATGTGGCAGCACACTATCCGACGCTAACTTAATTTTATCGAACGTATTATAAATATTGGTGGTAATGCTAGATGAAACAGATAAGCCGGGACGCAACTCAACTTTGACTGGTGCAACGGCCATAATTTGGAACTGATAAAAATCATCTGGACCACCAATATTATGGCGCATAGCGGGTTCGATACCGGCTGTCCAGTTAGGATAGCTTTGCACCGACAATGGACGCGCTGATTGGCTGTCACTTTTGCTAGGGATTAAGCTTTGCTCTTGTTGGGCATAGCGTACCGCTACCGTTGGGCTCAGTTGTTTTTGCATCACCTGCACCAACTGATGACGATAGAAAGTGTGCTGTTCAACATCCAGCCCTTTCTCGCGCACCACCAGTATGAATTGTAATACACTGCTGGGCGTATGGGCTAACAGAATACGAGAGGTGCGCCCGAGTGCTTGGGTGAGGTTACGATAATTTTTATTGCTTACTACCACCGTTAGCCGCTGCCCGTCTTCCGACAGGGCCAAAGACTGCAAGGGTAAACCCGCCCCAGCCAATTGACGTTTCAAGTTTTGAATGGCTGGTTCCGTCGCTTGTACTGGCTCTGATGAATTGTCTTGGCTACGCTCAAAGGCAAGCAAACTCGGTGTAATATCCGGCTGAGCTGTCGGTTGAAAAGGCGCATCCAATTTTGGCATACCGCGCTGGGTATCCATAAAATTGGTTCTAAAACCAATATTGAATCCCAGTGTATTGCCGCGTTCAAATGCTAAGCCTAAGTCTAACCAATCATCATAACGGTATTTAACGCCCAAATTGAAGGGGCTAGATGATGCCAACTGGGTTTTATTCGGCTCATTACGGTAGTCGTTGGCATCATATTCAGCTACCAACCATAGGGGTTGTGTTTCGAAGCGATATTCAACACCAGCAAATAGGCTAGCATATTTGCCTTTAAACCAGCTATTACTATTGACTTCGCCACCCACCGAGCCAGTATTGACCCGATCACCATAAAAACGCGATGACAAGGCACCTAGCGGATTTTTAACATCTTGCCGTGAGCCAATATTGCCCCACATTAACCCTGCGGTAAAATCCCACTGGTTGTATCGTTTACTGGCTACCAAATATTCCGAAGAAAATAACCCCGTACCCAAAAAGTCACGTGCTCCAACTGCCACTTCGGGTAAGGTGTCTGACTCTTTAATCAAGGTTAATTTAAAATCGAAGGCACGATCTTTTAGCGTTAAATTACCGCTGAAATCTTTAGGGCCGTACAACTGATTGTTAATTGAGTTATAACGGAAAACAAACTCAAAACGCTTTAAGGCTTGCACGCTAAACGAATAACGATCGTAAGGATCGACTCGATTAATACCAATGGCAAACTCACCTTCTGGTGCCATACGTGCTGTGGGCATTTGCAGCAACCCCACCCCACCATGATCACTGTTGGTGGTGGGATTAGTGGGCTGTTTATCCCAAGGGTTAGCAATTGCCAAGCAGGGTGTTAACCACAACACCCCCAGCCAAAAACTGCGCATGATTAACGATTAATGACCGCAACCGAAGCTGCCGCAATGGCTAAACTACTCAAGATTTTAGTTATGTCGACACCAAACGCCATGGCATTAAACGGTAGCGGATCGCGCGGTACATAAATCGTTGAACCTGGTGGAATGCTGGTGTCTGCCATATTCCAGCTCGATAAACTGACCGGCTGCGCTTCGCCGTTAGGTAATATCAAGAAAGCCTGAGACTCGTCAGCCATGCGCGTAATACCACCCGCTTTCTGAATATAATCCTTCGCTTTAAATTCCGCTCGGTGTAATACTGAACCTGAACCTAATACCTGCCCCGCAACCGTGACGTGTTGACTGCGCTTAGG
>JAEMQD010000064.1 GCA_022759035.1 Thiotrichales bacterium | reverse complement strand
TACTCGTTTCTTGGCTGCGGCTCGACTTGTCTAATAAACGAATCGCATTATTAGATGAATTGTTTGTATTAATAACCATTGACATGGCCCTATCTCCCAATTTGAATACTGATTATTGACCAATTCAACATTACTAAAATCGGTCTTCCGTTATCCTTCATTGGGGTTAGCGGCAATCTTTGCCGCAACTTTAACGTTATTTTCGTTTTTTTTACAAAACTTGCCGCCCAATAACAAAAAATGGAGGCCTAAGCCTCCATAACACACAAGGAAATTTTATGTGGCTTATTTATTTAAGCCACATTGTTTTCATGAAGTTAACGCAACAGCGATAGCACATTCTGACTACTCTGATTACTCTGTGTAAGCATAGCCATACCCGCTTGCTGAAGCACTTGTGTACGCGCCAAGTTAGCAGATTCTTGTGCATAATCCGCATCTTGAATACGGCTACGAGAAGCTGAAGTGTTCGACGATGTCGTTTGTAAGTTGTTAATGGTGTAATCTAAACGGTTCATTAATGCACCCCACTTAGCGCGACCCGTTTTAATGACTGATAACAAATCACTAATGTCAGATAAGGCAGCAGATGCATCACCTGCAGAACCCACCGACAATGCACCTAAAGAAAGCGCAATATCACTGACACTCACCGCTAAATCCATCTGACCAGAACCAATTTTGTTGGTCGTACCATTTTCCCAACCTACTTGGAAACTAGTACTATCTAAGCTTTGCAATACAGCTGTACCGTTAAACTTAGTGGTAGAGCCCACACGCGTAATCTCCTGCGTTAGCTGCGAAAACTCCGCATTCATGTCCGCACGCTGCGCCGCTGTGTAAGTGCCGTTCATTGACTGTACCGCTAAGTCGCGCATACGCTGTATCATATTCGTCACTTCTTCCATCGCGCCATTCATGGTCTGCAACATACTCATACCATCGTTAGCGTTGCGTGTCGCCATAGTTAAACCATTAATCTGCGTGGTCATACCCGTTGCTACAGATAAACCAGCCGCATCATCTTTACCACTGTTAATGCGCAAACCAGAAGTTAAACGTTGCATACTCGTTTCTTGGCTGCGGCTCGACTTGTCTAATAAACGAATCGCATTATTAGAACTTGTATTTGTATTAATGACCATTGACATGATAGTGCCCCTTGTGTTGGCTAATTAGTTGGTGATCTTTCGATCAGCTTCACAAGGGTTATCGACAAGCATGTTTAAAACTTAAACAAAAAAACGGCAATAATTGCCGTTTTTTTGTTTTTAGATTGCCAACTGATTAAATTAATTGCTTAATTTTTTCTTCCAGAACCGGATCATCTACTTGATAATGCACCATAAAGTCGTAAATATCCTGAATTGCTCGTGGATCAGGATGTTTTTCTAGCCAATGCCAATAATCCCACAAGGCTACTTTATCATGTGGACGAGTGCGCAAATAATAAATAAACGCCTGACCTGCTAACTGCTCATAACCTAATAATGGACAAACCATAGCAAAAATATACATATGAAAAGCATCATACACAGCCAGCTCCTCTAATGTTTCCAACATTAAAAGACTATCTTTTCGGATCAATGCTGTATCAAGCTTCAACTGTAATGCAGGTACAACCAACCGTTTATGCTGAATATGAGATAAATGTTCATCCAGCGCAGTCCAATCATGGCGCAAACTCGCCAAATTCGCGTATAAAAATTGTGATAACTGGTAAAACTCATCATCGTTAACCGTTGCAATATAATCTGCTAAATCCTGAATACGAGTAACATCTTTATCTTTAATGGCTGCTTTAGCATGACTCCATAAACTGGTCAATTGCTGGTGGCTATCTTCATACACATTTCTAAATGAGGGTGTTTTATCTGACAGCAACGCTTTAAAGGCTTGGGCTGCTTCATCAAACAACGATTGCTCTGATTCAGATAGTGTTGGACGTCCGCAACGCTCGAACCAAACATAACAACGTCCTGGTAAATTATTTTCTAACCAATAATCAACCAACTCACGTGTCAATTGACAATCACACTCCTTCAAGCGCCACTGGCTATTCGTACGTACTGCTTGCAAAAAATCAGCCATCTCTTGAGATGACTTTTCTACAGCAGAAAAATAAGCTTTCATCATATCTAAAGCTTCTAGTAAAGTTTGCTTACCTTCAGACAATGGCGTTACCAATTTTACATAATCAAAATAAGCAAAATCGAATAAAACAAAAAGATCATCGCCCATCGTTTTCTCAATAGACTTACGGCTTTTCTTGACATCTGCCAGCCAACTATCAAACCTAGGATCATTTTCATTTGTCATTTTCGCAACCAAATGAATACCTTGTTGTGCTAAAGGACGAATTTTATCTAAGCGCTTTTTATGCTTATCTATCACTTTAAAAACTTTTTCTTTTAACAACAGCTTATATTCTGGAATAGTCAATGACGCCTTATTCCATGCATCTTGTCTTTGCGTTTCCGACACAATATCAGTAATAACAGGCAAATCATCAACATCGACTAAATCAATATTCTCAACTTTTGTGGCATATTTATTAATGTTAATAATTTCTATTGCCGGTTTAACCTGCTTTAACCAAGCTACTTGATCTGCAAGACCTCGGCTTGCCGCTAGCATGGGTGCATCTGTTTCTGCCTCTAGTCCAGAATAGGTGGTTACACGATAACCACCGTAACGAAAATATCGTCCAATCTGACTTTCCAAACTGGACGACTCATGACTATAGCCAGAAGGGTCATAACAAAAATCAACACCGCTTAAAATAATCCGAGAAGCACCCAAATAACCCGCTGTCATAATTGCCGAGTTCATAACCGTTGGCCCTGAACCGGGCAAATTAAAACGCTCATCATCAGGAATGTCTTTAAAGTTGAAACGAGTACGCATATAAAAATTTCTACCTGCCCACTGCCCCATGACATTAGGTGCTAGATGATTAGAAGTAATCAATACGCTTTTATCGTGAAACTGAAACAACGCTTGACTGTAGTCTAGCATTTGAGGGTCTGGATCGACTGCCAAAAAATAATCAGGCGTGATATTTTCGGTAGCAAGTCTACCGGCAATACGGCTGGCAGCAAGAACAACAACCTCTTTTCTATGTTCTCTTAACCAAGGGAAAATAAGCGGTAATGAAGGTGCTCCGCCTAATAATACAAACGTCTTATTTTCGTAATAATTTTTTATCATACTAATGGGATGAATCATGTCTGGTACATCATTCAACATAGCGTTCATAAAGCGCCGAGCTGCGCTCGCGTTATTCGACATTTGTAGTGCAATGAGTTTTCTTTCATACTCTTGATACATAGATTGATAGGCATGCGCGTTTTTTTCTATCGCAGCCAACGACTTAACAATGCGAACTTGTCGTCTTAATAAATACTCGTCATATAAACCACTGCGACCAACATCACCCAACTCGAAACCTTCAGCAACAACACGAATAAACGGCGTCGTAGCAGGTGTTTTTTTTCGTTTGGTCTCTATATTTTCATCTAATGGTAACGGTTCAGGATAGTCATCCGCTAAATAGGCAGCAATTTCTGGCGTATCAACAAATAAAAACTTACAGCCAGACGCCATATAATTTTCTGCAATATATTTAGGCAACACCCCTGAATCAGTTCCAATAACAACATACAAAACATGATTATCTTCAAATGTTTTATGTAGGTACTGCTTAAATACCGTGTTAGAAGGAACGCGCGCAAAAATATCGCCATTTACTGCTGGCAAATACCGCTCGCCGTAACTATTCTCTACCCATTCTAACATGTCTAA
>JAEMQD010000033.1 GCA_022759035.1 Thiotrichales bacterium | reverse complement strand
AGCTTATGCTTAAAGTGGCTCATGCAAAAGGCTGGAAAGAGCTAGACTTGACTGGAAGCGATGATTTTAGAGCGAGGGCAGGAGAAGCAGCACTAAAAGCGGGTTTCTCACTATCTGATAAAGAGCTTGAAGCTGCATTACTAGCTAAAATCGAAACTGATAAACAAGTCGAACAACAACAGCAAGAAGCCAATAAATTAGCTAATGACAAGCATAGCGGGAAGGAATTAGCAAAAGAGCCAGAGAAGCAAGCAGAGCCATCAAAGAAACAGCATAACGTGTCTGACGTTATTCGATTACAGCAAAAAGCCAATATTGCAAATAGACTAACTGGCTTAGAGACTGTCTTCGCTGACTACAGAGACGCACAAACGGCATTAGACTCAACACTTAAAGCTATTGATGAAACGAGCGATTTAGCACTCAAAGACTTAGACAAGTATGCACTTACAGAAGCTGAACGGCTTATCAAAGACGAGAGCGCACAAGTGCCGGAATATATATCAAAAAAAGACATAAAAGAAGCCAGAGAAGCCGACTTTGAGAGATTTATAAGCGACCGCGACTTTAAATCATATGCAAATGCTTTTCCTTCATTGTATGAAGAAGCTTGCACTAAATCGTGGCTTGGACAATTGGGTTCAGAGCCAAAAGCACTCAAAGCAGAGTTTGCAGAACTAGCAGACAAAAACCAAGCAATTAGACATCGTGCGGCTTCTACTTTTGAAGCTTTAGTTGACACAATCAAAGAGCATAGCGTCGAGCAAGTGGAATCACTAGATGACTTATACAAACAGCGTGACGAACAAAACGCGCTAGTACAAGATCGAGAGCATGACTTATTAGAAAAAGCCGATGAGATCGACTTTGACAAAGTAGAGCAGGAAATCGATCAAGCACTAGACAAAGGAAAAGATCGCACTTTTGATCTGAATTTGGGATTCGGATTATCGCTTTTTTAACTAGATTGATAAGCTAAAGCTAGTGAAGCGAAGCTCCCCGCCCCGCGAGGGGCTTCTTATCCCTTCCCGCTATGGGTGGTTTTTTACATTGATTTGGTGTACGTTAAGCATTTACGAATTTTAACGAGATCAAAACAATGCAAGTAAACCTAACGACAGCTTGTAAAATGGCCGGTATTAGCCGTACAACCATGTATAACCGGTACGTTAAAACAGGTGTGTTAAGCGTAAATAAACGCGACAAGCAAGTTTTTATTGATGTTTCGGAGTTAATTCGCGTTTTTGGTAACGTGAAACAATTAGATGAACAAGGAAACGTACAAGAAGCGTTAACGATAGACGATGAATTACATGCTGATAAACATGATTTAACAACAGAAAACGCACGCCTAAAAGCCGAAAACGAACAGCTAAAGGCTCGGCTTGACGACAAAGAGCGGCATTTACAGGATATGCGAGAAGTCGTGAGATTGCTTGATCATAAGATTGAAAATCAGAAACCTTGGTATAAATTTTGGTGATTGTGTTATTATTAACCTAAACGATTAGGATAGGTTATGCCCACCATATACAGGTTCAAAAATTGTAGGGTGTTTTTTTATTCCAACGATCACTCACCAGCCCATGTTCATGTGACTTGTGGTGAAAAGGAAGCTGTTTTCAATCTAGTCTGTGATAATTCACAAGACAAGAAGATGAGAGATAACAAAGGATTTTCACTAAAAGAAGTGAATGCTATTTATGCCGAATTGCTGGAAGTGATGAATATGCTTTGTGAAGAATGGAGAAAAGTACATGGATAAATTCATTGATAAAGCGGAGTTTTTAGAAGCTACGCAAAAAGGTGATAATAATGGGATTGTTGCCATAAAAGCTATCTACGACTTATTAAGTGGTCGTGTGTTAGTTGATTTATCATCAGGCGTATTGGTTGGCTTCAAAGCTCGTGATTTTCAGGGTTTAGACAAAGCAACCGATGCTGATCTTGCCAAGATTACGATTACGCCTTCTGGTCGTGGTTTGTATTTTGAATCGCTTGACGTTGATGTTTACCTGCCTTCTTTGCTTGAAGGTTTTATGGGTTCACGCTCTTGGATGGCTTCTCAGATGGGCAAGAAGGGCGGAAGTTCAACGACAGAAGCTAAGTCTAAGTCATCTAGAGAAAATGGTAAGTTAGGCGGAAGACCTAGAAACGCGGCTTGACTGCTGAAATCTTTGCGTGTGGTATAATGTGACAATCTTGAATAAGCGTTAATTTTAGTCACGCATTAAAAGCACTAGAAGCGAAAAACCCCCTATAACTCATTCCGCCAAGATTGAAAGTTATAGAGGGTCTTTACAGGATACTGTGAGATGATTATAGCATACACATCGTATTCTGCAAGCATGGAGCTTGTAGAATGTCAGCAAAATTAAAACAGTCACCAGAGCCAAGGCAATTCAGTTTTGACCTTGAGCATTCAGCAGAACACCACTACAAAGCATTACACACAAAACAGACGCATACAGCGATTGTTTGGCAAGCCAGGCGTGACGATGGTCAGCAATGGACAAAACTAGAAGCTAACGACAAAACTATACTCGATTTTATTAAAAGTCTTGAATATGGTCGTGATACATATTTAACGGTAAACGAATTTTACGGATGGCGACTTGTGCGCTTATTACGTTCGTTACGTGCTGTTTATGTTGATATTGACGGACAAACAGATCTTGGCTACGTATTAGATGAACTCAAAGATGCAGGAATACCCGCACCTGGCGCCGTAATTTATTCAGGTAACGGTTTACACTTATATTGGTTGCTTGAGCCGACAACTGGTAAAGCTTTACCAGTATGGCAAAAGATCACTGATAAGATCATAGACGCACTTGCTCACGTTGGAGCAGATCCCAAAGCAAAAGACTGCACTCGTGTTTTAAGACTTTGCGGAACAGTAAACAGCAAGAATGGCAAACGTGTAAAAGGCTTAGTGTTAGATGGTTACTATTGGACACTTCACGAGTTAGCAGATGAAGTCCTAGGCTTTAGAGAGCCATACAAACCAAAAATTAGAGATATACAGCCAGCAAGAGCAAAAGCCAAAAAGAAAGCACCAACAAGCATTTCAGGCTCAATATATGAGCGTTGGTATAAAGTTCTTGGAGACTTATATACAATCGCCAATTATCATAACAATAATATACCTGACGGACACCGTGACGCTTGGTTATTTTTGACGGCTACCGCCCTCTCTTGGTTCACTAGATCGTACACATTACGCGATGAGATCATCAGTGCCGCAAAGACTTATACAACTCTAAATGATGATGAAATAGAGAAAGTCGTTAAAACAACACTAAACAAAGCAGAAGCATCAGCAAACGGCTCTTTAGTTGATTTTAACGGTTTGATGGTTGACCCTCGATATAAGTTTAAACGCTCAACGCTTTATACTTGGTTAAGCGACATTATCCCAGACAGTTTACTACCAGACCTTAGAGCGATTTTACCTGATGAACTTGCAGAAGAACGGCACAGAGAAAACGCCCGCAAAAACTGGCAAGACAAATACAGCAAAAATGAATACACAGGCGAAGGTGTTAAAAGAACCAACAAGCCAAAACAAGAGCAAGCTCTAGAAATGAGGGGCTTAGGTAAAAGCACACGCGAGATTGCTAGTCTTTTGGGAGTGAATCAGTCGTCAGTTGTTAGATGGTTAAAAACGCACCAAAAAGATCATCAAGCTAACGCACCAAAGTGATGCACAAAACTTTCCTTGTATACCTCCCCCGAAGGGTGCTCTTGATAACCCTTGAGGGGTAGTGCTGTCTGGGGTATCAGCATCTAGCTCATCTAGCTGAAATTAGGGCGTCTGGTTTATCCAGAAAACAAGTTATGGAAAAATACAA
>JAEMQD010000068.1 GCA_022759035.1 Thiotrichales bacterium | reverse complement strand
CGTCAGGGCAACCAGTTTTTGCTTATTCTGGATCGCATTCTGGTTCACGTTTTGTGCAGATATCGCCAGATGATGATAATAAAGATCCTGGCAATGATAACGGTGATTCGTCTCGTGTTCGTGTTGCAGATCAAGGTGTTAAAACATTTGGCCTTTATAACAAAACGTCTGCTACGCCTTGGCAGCCGACTTACTCGGCGACTCAAAATCCGCAACTTAATTACAATGTGTTTGATACGGTTAGAGAGCTTGCAAATCAGTTTGATACAGGTACAGCGGGTACGGGTGCTGTTGCAGGCAACACTAAGTTAGATGATTTGTTGGCTGAAATTGATGCGAACATGAAAAATATGGCTACAGTACAATCTGATGTTGGTACCAGATTGCAACGGATTGAAATGCAAAATAGCATGAATCAAGACTTTCAACTAGGATTAACGAATAACCTGTCCCAATTGCGTGATCAAGACATGGTTTCAGGCATTAATGAGTATCAAAAAAACCTAACGGGGCTACAAGTCGCGCAGCAAAGTTTTGCCAAAATGAGCCAACTAAGTTTGTTCGATTACATTAAGTAATGTGTTATGAACGCGCTCGCTTTTTGGACAACAATTGGTTTGGCGTTAACGAGCATGGGTATCGCAACGCGTGATACCCAGGCGTTGATGCAAGCTGCCGATGGCTTAGCGCAAGCGGGTATTATCGGTAAAAAAACGGAACCTCCCAAAATATTACCCGTTGCACAGGCTAAAACCAGCCAGTCGACGCCTACTAATGCGGTACAACAAAGTCCGATAGCGCAAGCTGAAACCACGGAAGAAAGTATTGCCCAGCAGTTCGCACTACTGGAAGCTAATGCTCGTCAACAGTGGGGTGAGGCGCAAACAGCGCTCCCTAGCCAAGACCAGGTCGTTAAATATTCTGCCGATATGCGTTCACGCTCTATTATCGATTTAAAAGAAGGTAAGCTCATTGTTGAAAGCTTAGTCGATGCCAACACAGATGTTGTTATGCACCAAGTGTTAACCAACGCTTTGTTAACGCCAGACGATCCAAGGCAAGTTAATTTATTGTCGACACAGCCAGATGGACAGACAGGAAAGCCATTTTTAGAAGGACAACTTGTCGATAGTCTGGGTAAGCCAATTAATACCT
Organism: Thiotrichales bacterium; assembly: GCA_022759035.1. Classification (GTDB taxonomy): domain Bacteria; phylum Pseudomonadota; class Gammaproteobacteria; order Thiomicrospirales; family Thiomicrospiraceae. The sequence goes on along the minus strand of JAEMQD010000068.1, from coordinate 2,703 downwards.
TAGCACGCGCGCAAAAGTTTGCTGCGTGGGCGATTGTGAATCGTGCGCAAGTTTTTACTACGCCAGCAGGAAAAGTGAAGCGCATTGAGTTGCCGTTAGATGCCAATCATAAGCAAGTGCGTGCCGCTCGTTTTGCCCATTATATAGAGACGGCAGCGCAGGAATATAAGCTTGATCCGAATTTGTTATATGCGATCACTGAAACAGAAAGTCATTTTAATCCCTTTGCGATTAGTAGAACGGGTGCGTTAGGGTTAATGCAGTTGGTCGCCACTAAAGCAGGTCGAGATGCGGTTAAGGCGACATCAGGAAAAGATCGTATTCCTTCAAGCGATGAATTGAAAGACCCAGCAACTAATGTACGTTTGGGGGCGGCCTATTTAGCAAGATTAAGTACGCATTACTTGGGTGACGTTTCTGACCCAGTGAGCAACGAGTATGCTGTTATTGCTGCCTACAATGGTGGTAGTGTTCGTGCGTTGCAAGTATTTGCGCAAAATAAAACACAAGCGATTCAGGCAATCAATGCGTTACCACCACAATTAGTGTATGATTCGTTGAGAACACGTCACGCGAGTGCGGAGACGCGAAGTTATGTGCAAAAAGTCACAGCAGCTAAACACAGGTATAGTAATAGGGTGTAGTTATGTTCGATGGAAAGTCTATTTTAATTACGGGCGGAACAGGGTCTTTCGGTAAAAAATACGTTAAGACATTGTTAGAAAACTATGCACCGAAGCGCCTGATTATTTTTTCGCGTGATGAGCTAAAACAGTTTGAAATGCAACAAGAATATAATCATCCTGCGATGCGTTACTTTTTAGGCGATGTGCGCGACAAAGAGCGCTTAAAACAAGCGATGCGCGGTGTGGATTATGTGATTCATGCAGCAGCATTAAAACAAGTTCCTGCAGCAGAGTATAACCCTACCGAGTGTATTCGTACCAATATTCATGGTGCTGAAAACGTGATTCACGCAGCCTTAGAAAATGACGTTGAACGTGTGATTGCGCTATCAACCGATAAAGCAGCGAATCCGATCAATCTGTATGGTGCGACTAAGCTCGCTTCAGATAAACTGTTTGTCGCTGCCAATAATATTGCTGGTGGCCGCCGAACTTTGTTTAGTGTGGTTCGTTACGGTAATGTGGTTGGTTCTCGCGGTTCTGTGGTGCCTTTTTTTGAAAAGCAGTTGGCCGATGGCGTTGATGCGTTACCAATTACCGATGTGCGCATGACCCGTTTTTGGATTTCATTGCAAGGCGGTGTTGACTTTGTGTTGAAAAACTTTGTGCGTATGCAAGGTGGCGAAATTTTTGTACCGAAAATTCCTTCTATTCGCATTATTGACCTGGCAGAAGCGATTGCACCAGGAGTGCCAATTAAAGAAGTGGGTATTCGTCCTGGCGAAAAGTTACATGAAATTATGTGCCCAGCCGATGATTCGCATTTAACGGTTGAATATCACGACCATTATGTTTTGCAACCTACCATTAAATTCCATGGCGCTGATCGTAATTATTTGCACAATGCCTTAGGAGAAACAGGCGTGCCTGTGACTCAGGGGTTTGAATATCATTCTGGTACGAATCCGCATTTTTTAACGCCCGAAGAAATTCGCGCATTTAACGCACAGGCGATGGCATGATTCCTTACGGTCGCCAATTTATTGACCAAGCAGATATTGATGCGGTTACCCAAGTACTACAGTCTGACTTTTTAACCCAAGGGCCAGCCGTACCTGCATTTGAACAAGCTGTTGCCCAGTATGTCGGTGCAGCACATGCGGTCGCGGTGAATAGTGCAACCTCAGCATTACATATTGCCTGCTTGGCTTTGGGTTTGACTGAAGGGGACTATCTGTGGACAACCCCTAATACTTTTGTAGCCAGTGCCAATTGTGGACGCTATTGCGGTGCAAGTATTGATTTTGTCGATATTGATCCCGTTACGTTAAATTTAAGTGTATCGAAATTGGCACAGAAACTCGAGATCGCAAAAGCACAGAATTGCTTGCCAAAAATCGTTGTTGCCGTTGATTTTGCTGGTCAACCTTGTGATTGGCCGGCTTTGCGTGCTTTAGCCAATCAGTATCATTTTGCGTTAATTGATGATGCTTCTCACGCTATCGGTGCGGATTGGGCAGGAAAATATTTGGGTGGTGGCGATTGGGCGGATATTACCATTTTCAGTTTCCATCCAGTGAAAATTATTACAACTGCCGAAGGCGGTATGGCACTGACACAATCGGTAGAAATCGCAGAGCGATTGCGTCTTTTACGTAGCCACGGCATTACTAGAGATGCTAATTGGTTAGAGCAGCCAGAGACAGGCTTGTGGTACTACGAGCAGCAAGCTTTGGGTTTTAACTATCGTATGACAGATATGCAAGCAGCATTGGGGTTAAGTCAGTTGCAACATTTGACGGCGTGGGTTGCGCGAAGACGTCAACTCGTTGAACAATACGCTGGGCTGTTGGCTGAGTTGCCGCTTATTTTGCCGCAATGTTTGCCAGAAGCAAATGCCGCTTGGCATTTGTACGTCGTCCAGTTAGATACGACAAAGACAGCATTATCGCGTCGTGTTGTGTTTGATGCTTTGCGGGCGGCTAATATTGGTGTTAATGTGCATTACATCCCCGTGTATTGGCAACCTTATTATCGCCAGCTAGGTTTTGAAAAAGGCTATTGCCCAAATGCTGAA
>JAEMQD010000168.1 GCA_022759035.1 Thiotrichales bacterium | reverse complement strand
AGCTCCCCTCGCCTTCATCCGCAGTCTGCCCGACTGCTTTCGTGTCGGGATTGGTTATAACACCAATAACAGGAAGCAAAACCAATTCTCCCCATTTCTGTATATTATCAACCTCCGTACTACAAATACGCACTAGTGGAACATCTGCGCTTTTTGCGACTTCACTTTTAACCGCATCTCTCAGTTCTGACTCATTAGCAAAATGACCGTTACCATCATACTCAATTAACGCTACTGGCATAAAACCTTTGTCAGCAACACAGAAATCACATCTTTTACTGTTAATTGCGTAAAAAGCATCTTTATCTGAATTTTGAAATACCTCACCAAGACTTACTTGTGGATAAATGTAGTAATTGTGCTTACCCAATAACCCACGCAAACCAAAATAAATTTTTCGTTCCTCAAAGTTTAGCAAGGGTTTTACTTTGAATCGAGTAGATCGCACTAGCGCTAACTGACCGTTATAGCGCTCTTTAGGTGATGAGGGAGCGGGTTGAGATGGTGCTTCATACCGTGTTGTACGATAATCATAAGAATTGTTGCTATAGCACCCTGTTAACAGTAAGTGTGACAGCAAAACAAATACAATCTTTTTCATTTCGACTCTAACTCACTCTAGAACTATCTATTAACATACAACCCTTCCACAAAGCCATCGCCATCATTTTATCTAGCGACATTAAACCTGCTGGAAAGGTAAACTCCATCTTATCTGGGTTAACCGTCTCTGGATCCGTAGATTCGTCTGGTAGTTTTGGTGGGTTCGGCAGTTTGACCGTATCCCACAGCAACGTATCAAGTTTTGACCGCTTATAAAAAGCAATTTTTTCTGCCTTAGTTATACGGCAAACTTGCCGTATATAACTACAAATTTCATCATAAATAAAACCTCGTACCGCTCAAGTCTCGCCACTCCCCTTACCTTTTTCTCAGTCTGTCGTCCGACTGCTTTTGTGTCTGAGCTGGTTTTATGCTGACAGAGCATACCCCATAAATTCATTTTTAGTTTTCTTTGTTTTGGATGATAAAAACTCTTTAAGCTTATTAAAATCATCAGAATATACATTATTATACGCATCCCATGTAACTTTTATGGCTAAAGCAATAGGCATTACAACAACAACAAACACTAGTAACACTGGAGATCTTGCGACAACTCCAAAAGCCATAATCATGGATAGTTTCTTTTCTAATAAGGCAACTTCACTTAATAGTGCTTGATTATCTTCACGAAAGTAAGTTGTTAATGGAACACATTTCGCATCTACATTGTCTTTCAGAAAAATGTGAAACGCCAGTAATCTTTGCCAAGTAGCTTTGTGAGTAAATCTTATGAGTGAGTTAACTCTTCTAACACCCTCACGATAACCGTCTTCATCAAAAGATATTGAGCGATTAGCTGCGAGATTGAATAGCACATCGCGTTGCTCAAAAAGCCTCTGTCTAACGACTGACTCAATCAAAGATGGCCATAGGTAAAACCAGAGTATAAGTAAAAACAGAAATGCCAAACCATTAATCATGTCTGATAAGCTAATCATCTTTCTTATCCTTAATTGTCATTTGGATTTGTTAAACCACTTGGCAAAATGCCACTAGATTGGCGACTAGGATGAATCATCAACTCCAGATCTCGGATTCGAGCATGGATTTTTTCTGTTTTTGATTTTCGAAAACTTCGTTCCATAAAACCCCAAAATGCAAGCCCTATTAGAGCCAATATACACCATATAGGTTTAAAGAAAACACCATCCTTACCATCATCGAACGCGAGACTAATATCTGCTAAGGTAGTCAATCCCGCAAACTTCGGTATAATTTCAATTGCAGCATAAGCTAAAACTCCAGTCTTTCCCAGTACTGAAAAAAGACTAAAAGTTTTATCTATCAATATCTTATAAATCTCAAATTTTTGCTGTCTCGTCACTTTTTAACACCATCGAAAACTATTTAACATGTATTCCATCAGAAGTCCACAAAGCCATCGCCATCATTTTATCTAGCGACATTAAACCTGCTGGAAAGGTAAACTCCATCTTATCTGGGTTAACCGTCTCTGGATCCGTAGATTCGTCTGGTAGTTTTGGTGGGTTCGGCAGTTTGACCGTATCCCACAGCAACGTATCAAGTTTTGACCGCTTATAAAAAGCAATTTTTTCTGCCTTTTTCTTAAGGTAGGCTTGCGTACTCATGCCGAATATTTCGACATAAACAGGCTTAGGCGTATCCAAAAGAACAAAGTCAGGCAAAACCGCTCCAGCTCGATGTATCAACGGTTTTACAAAGCGACGCCCTTCTGCAATAAGCTTTCCTGCCATGACTTCTTCGTGATTACTCTCAATCGGAATAAAATGTCGGGTCGTCATCATGATTGCCATGTCAGAAATAAGCATGCGCATATTTCTTTGAGAGGCGTTAAACTTAAAAACTTTTACCAGTACGACAAAGCAGTATTTGTTTTTATCTGGTCGTGAAAAAGCTGCTAACTCACGCCCAAAATTACTAAATAGCCTGTTGGCCAATGAGCCGTGCAAGTAAAAGTTTTGCATGCCGTGCATGAACTTAAGCTTAATATTGAACCCACCGCCTTTAGCTTCACCAATAAAGAGCAGCTCACCCAGTATAAAGGATGCCGTGGTAGGCGATAAACCATTAACTGTGACAGCAGGATAACCATCGACAGGCTTTGAAGGTGTAATTGGCTTTTTGATAACAGTAAGAGATTCTTGCAGTGATTGCTTGCCATTAATAATAATAGGCGCATCTGTTAGGTAGTCATCAATCAAGTGATGCACCGTATTCCATGATCGTGGATATTGACGGTTAGAATACCATTGGTTCAATCGAACCTGTTCCCATAAGAACTGTAACAAGCCAATCATACTGATTGATGTTTGTATTCGTTGCGCATTGGCAGGTGCATAGTTAGCAATATCGCTACTCGCTGGTAACGCACCGCCCTCGTTTTTTTGACGACTCAATAAACCAGGCAATTGCACATGAATACTGCCATCATTACCCTGGTTAATACCAAGTAAACCACTGATGCGGCTACCCGCCTGAGGATCGTTATACAGCGGGCAATTTAAGGCATGCTCTACCATGGCATCAGGTGTTCGTTTTAAATAGTAGCGCTGTTTAGCTCGCGAAGCAGCTATATACATGGGAACGCCAAAAGCTTGGCAATCGCACTTGGGATGCTGTTTACTTTCATATGCGCGACGCAGTACATTCTGTGCAACATGGTTAAGAGGATCTGTTAACCAGTCTGATCGATGTTGTTCATTCCCGATTGCAATACGACTCATTCAACTTCCTTAAGGGTGCGGTAGTAAGTGGCTCTGCTTATTCTAAAGCGTTTTGCAATTTCGGCGGGGCTAATTTCTTGATTATTCGACATCAATTTAATCATTTTTTTGTCAGAGTCACTAAGACTAGTTGGACGACCGCCCTTGCGTCCACGAGCACGCGCCGTTTCAAGCCCTGCCTTTGTACGCTCACGAATGAGGTCTCGCTCAAATTCTGCTAGCGCACCCATAATATGAAATAGAAGTTTACCTGCAGGTGTATTGGTTTCAATTTGTTCGGTCAGCGATTCAAAGCCTATTCCTCTACTAGCCAAGTCTTGCACTATCGTGATTAACTCGCGTGTACTCCTTGCCAGTCGATCGAGCTTCCATACCACCAGAACATCACCAAGGCGCAACGCTTTTAAACAAGCTGCTAACTCGGGACGATCCTTACCCGACTTAGCACCAGATTGCGTTTCTTCATAAATGGTGTCGCAACCAGCGGCACGCAACGCATCAACTTGAAGGTCTACCGATTGTTGTAGCGTTGAGACACGGGCGTAGCC
>JAEMQD010000081.1 GCA_022759035.1 Thiotrichales bacterium | reverse complement strand
GTGGATAGCAGGGCTTCGTGCCAAATCTGTGCAGCGTGTACCAAAACATCCGATGCGGGCGTATTGGGCAAGCTGAGTGTCACCAAACGCTGAAATCCTGTTGCTATCTCTGCCAACAACCAATCAGCCATGCTTTAGGCTCTCCAATGCCATTAAGCCGCTCATGGTTTTGCTGCCAGCCATTGCTGCCGTGCCTTGTTTAGCGGGGTGCAATAGCTGTGCTGTGTCTGGCTTGTAGGTGGTGATCACTTGGTACAACCAGCCATGCGAGGTGAGCGGTAATTGCAAACGCCCAGCATCACGCGCTTTCACCGCTTCACGCATTGCCCACACCCAAGCATCAATCGGCGCATCGTAAACCGTGCCATTGCGGGTAATGCGCTGCGCCTGTACATCGGGTAAAATCTCATTGAGCAACTTTGCCACGCGGTCTAAACTCAGCTCGCGCTTTTCGGGTCGGAATAGCCCAAGGTAACTCACTGCCGCTGCACCCAGTTCACCGCCCAGCGTAAAGGCGGCGTACAGGGCATCTCGCGCGCCTTCATGGGCAACAATGGCATCGAGGCTTAGTGTTGCGCCGCAGTTAGGACAACGGGTTTTCATACCACACCTGCCAACCATTCAACGCGCACACATCCGACCATCAGCTGATAGCGGTTTCTGCCTTGCTCACGGCCATAGCACACGGCTTTTTCATGCTCACGCAGGTGATTACTGGCATCGTCACTCACTTCAATGACGGGCTTGTGCCTGGCCAAATCTACCTTTTTAATTTCAATACCCGAAGCGGTTAGCCAATCCACCACGGTTTTCACAGCGTCCCAATTGCGCTGAATAACCAAATTCATATGCGGTAACATCACACACCTCCTGCTTGGGTTAGTTTCACAACATCTGCCGTCACCTTAGGGGCTTTCAGGTCAGCCGCCACGTTCATCGCTGCCATTAGCAAGTTACCAATCGCTAGCGGATACAACAGGCTCACTGCTGCACGCTGTCCGCGACCTGTTAGGGTTAGCGCCGCACGCAAGGCTTCAATGCCGTCTTCACTAATCACTTCCGACACTTCCTTGCCCGCACGCTTAAACTTAAACGCGAGGTAATCGGGTAACACATCATCCATTGGGCGCAATGTGACCACTTCACAGCGTTGCACCACCTCACGCACTTCAAAATTCTGTTCGGCAAGCTTCATCTTTAGCTCTGGCTGACCAATGAGCACAATGCTCAGCAATCGCTTAAAACCGTCCTCTAACTCGTAAAAACGCTTTAGGTGCTTAAGGGTTGGGATACTTAATCCATGCGCTTCTTCAATGATCAGCACATGCACATTGCCTGCCTTGCGGCTGTCGCGTAACACTTGGTGCAGTTGACGAAACCTAGCTTCGCTACTGCGTCTGATGGGCGTTAACGGTGACACCGCTGAAATAATCGCCTCGGCAATACTCAAGGCTTTAAGCGTTTTACCTTTCACGTCGTTGTCCTCCATACCCAGCACGTAGGGTTCAATCACCACTGCTGGTAAGTTCTCTTTACGAATGCGCTCAATCAAATCACGACGCAGGGTAGACTTACCCGCACCAGACTCACCAATCACTGCCATAAAGCCGCCGTGTTTCACCGCGCTGTATAAGCTTTCACGCACATAGCGGATGTCTGGAGATGCAGAAAACACCTGTTCTGCATCGTCAATTTCGGCAAAGGGATCACGAAAAATGCCAAAATGTTTCTTTGTCTCTTGTGTTAATGCTTGCTTTCTTAGTAACATATCAACCGCCTTTTTCATATTTGAAAAACTTGGATCAGCGGCATTGCTGTGTTGCTGATCCCCTTCTAATGCTCGTACCACTAAGTCTTTATCCAGTCCTTTCTTGACCAAATAGCCACCGATTTTCTGACGCAAAACAGCACCATCAAACCCCTTAGGATACTCACCACCATTCAATACTCGACCCAGTGCCGAACGACTCATGCCAACGGCTTGCGCCAAGTCCACCTGTGTTATTCCAGCCTGTGCCATGAGTTTTTTAATCACTTCACGCCTCCCACTGCTTTAAGTGGCACTGCCTTAGTGCCTTGCATTGTGTTAGCAATGCCATCAAATACCGCTTCATCGTTATCAATACCTGCCGCATAGCGCTGTTGTAACCATTGCAAGTGTTCACCTGTCCACGTCACACCAGCCGCTTCTAAGCGTGGTTTGATGTGTTTTAACGCAGCTTCAAACACAGGCATCAGCTCAAAGACGACTTTGGTGTTTTTCACCTCAACCTCGGTACCACGCCCAATGAGCGCATTGGGTAATTTTGCATCGTCCAAGGCTTTGTAGGGGTCGATGCTGCCACCGAAAGGCAATGCCTTTTGTTTGCGTGCAGTCTTTGCTTGCTCCAAGGTATCTGCGCCCGTTGCCATCTTTTCGATGTCCTTAATGGCGGTTTGCGCTGGCGTATCCGCATGGCGGCTATAAGCCTCACCAATTGGCACGGCATTTTCGGCAAAGCCAAACTCGTTCTTAGCAATCGGCTCGAGCACATAAAACACCTCGTTACCTTCAGCGTCCTTGCTAATCACCTGAGCGGCTTCGGGTCGCCATACATTGCGCGCTAGCATTAAGGTTTCACCAACCATAATCTGTGGAATATGCGACACATCGAACTCTTGACCCATAAAACTCACCGTTAAATAGGTGCTGACCTTGCGGCTTTCTGGCTTGCTGTGCGCCAACTCTTGCAACAGCTTTTTATCCGATACCGTGCGTAATTGTTCACGGGTAATGCGTAACCATGCCCCATAGCGCGTCATGTTGTGGCGGCTATGCACCTCAAACCAGTTAAAGTTGCGCATCCATTGCCACGCCACTTCGTTTAAGGCGGCTAGGCTTTCGACACGGACAAATTTCAGGCCGCTTTCAAACTTGCGTTCAATGAGGTTGTTGGCATTCTCGACCTGTCCCTTAGCCCGTGGGTTGCCAGGCAAGTTCACCTGTACTTTTACACCCAAAGCACGGCATAGGTTTTGGAATACCGCACCTGTATTCGCACTGCCTGGGTCAACCATCACCATTGCTGGCACACCGTGAAACGGGTCATTATTGCCACGTTTGAGCATGGCATTAATGAAGCAATTAGTGATGTTTTCACCACTTTCCGCACCCAATACATACTCCACATAAATCGTTCCACTGGTATGGTCGGTAATGGCATAACGCCACACGCGCTCATTTTCGATACGCTTTAGGTTGGCAGGTTTGTTCTTGTAGAACTGATCCGCGTGCATCACCTGCAAGCCTTCGTTAATGGTGGTGCCTGTGCTGTCTTGCCCATTGCGCAAGTAGTAAAGCACACACAAACTCGCGTCTATCTGCCACACATGGTTGGGGTGTTTACTACTCAAACGCACCGCAGGGGCTGGGGCATTGAGCAATTCGCTGTCTAAGCCATAGCCTTTTAAGGCGCGCACTATCGCAGACACAGACAAGGGTTTAATCTCGCCAGTGCTTTCATCCAGCCGCTCGGCACGTATCTTGCCATTGACACGCAACACCTCAATCGCTTGCTCGTAGCTCATGATTTGCTTGCCGTTCTTACGCATGGTTTCTTGCAAGGCAGCGGCAATCATCATCGCTTCCTCTTTGCTCAGGGCAGTTTTACCCGCGTCTGAGCGTTGTTTGCGTGGTTGTTTCATCGTCACCTCCGCCAATTTACGCATAAGCGTTGCCTTGCTGATGCCAAGCTGTTCACAAGCCGCCGCATAAACGGCTTGCTTACCACCATGTGGGGCGTTATTCGCATCACGCCCCACACGTAACAAGGTTTCTAACTCGGCCGCATTCATGGTTATGCCTCGAATCCAGCGGCTTTAAGTTGCGCTTGTGCCATCGCATCCAAGTCTTCTTGGCTACGGGT
>JAEMQD010000074.1 GCA_022759035.1 Thiotrichales bacterium | reverse complement strand
TGCCAACAATTTTTATCGGGTAATCCATACGCACTATGTTGCCGTTGCCTTCAATAGTTGTAAAACTTGGCGCTGTAATAAACACACAATTAGGCACAAGTCGCGTGGGGTCGTTTACTACCCGTAAGCCTGTTACGGCTGTCAGCGTGGCGCTCAGATCGTCTAGCGCCTCGTTAAACAGGTCTGTGTACGGTGCAGGCACTACGCCACCGCTGGTCGGTCAATACCTAACAACTGTTTAACGATCGGTGTCATTGACTGTTGCGGTGCTGCACCCATGTTGTCAAACGACGCAAACACGTTTTCAAGACTGCCTCGACTACGCCACAACGCCGCGCAATACATGATCGTGCCAAGCGTGACATCACCGCTAGGCGACGTACTAAGACTGTCGTTGTAGCCTGCCTCGGCGCGACGGCGACTGCAGAACTGGTTGCCAGCGCTTACGGCCTGCGTAGCCAGCGTGTAATCGTCAGACGGGTTAGTGATTGACACGCCAAGATAGGTGACAAGGTTTGCGACCGTGACCCACGTGCAAGTCGGTGTAAAACTTACGGTCCCGGAATAAATCGCAACATACTCAACATTGCTGCCGGTGCAAGCAAACAAAATTTGATTAGCGCGCGGTACGTTCTCGTCAAAAATCCATTCGCCAGTTGTGCTGTTAATGCCTGTGTATTCGTATTGTGGGCATGACAACACGGTGAACGTGCCGTTAAACGGTGCGCCAATGCTTGCGACAACGATTGAGTCGCCAACTTGTATGTCGGTCGGCTCAAGCGTTGCAATGCAAGCGTAGTTACTTATTAATTGTTTTGACGCTGTTAGGTAGGTCGCCATGGCGGTTAGGCCGCCTTTCGACTAGGCCTGTGTGATCTTTTGGATCATGTCTCCGTTTGCTTTGAATGTGCAGAAGTAGCCATATGTTGAGACTTGACGGGTCAAAGTTGCTGGCGCGTCAATGCTCAAGATGCCTTGTTGCGCTTCGTAAATTTCAAAGCCGATGTCTTTCATGATGACCATTGTTTTTGCAGAGAAGTTATTGTCAACAACAAGTTTGAGTCCTAGTGGCCCGTAGTTGTTGTCGTTGTTTGCGCCAAGCGATGCGGCGTTGCCAATACCAACTGAGTTGACACCTTGCAAGCCCGGGCCACCGTAGTTAGCAAAAACTGGTCGGCCTGTCGAGTCTGGAAGTTTCATCATCAAAGCCCATGTTGCAGGGTCAACAAACATGTGCGTAGGCAACATGTTCGTAGCGCCGAGTGTTACGGCTGCTGCGTCATAGATGCTGGTGAACAAGTCTGCGATTGACAAATCCCATACGCCAGCCGATGTTGCTGCAGTCAACAAGTTGTCTGCTGCTTCGTTATCGGTAGCAACCATGTATTCGCCAAGCATGTCGTTAATTACGATTTGCAATGCTGCAGGGTCGGTGAAATCAAGTGTCTGATATGAGATGTTTTGTGTTGCACCAAATGTCTTTTTTGTAACCGTGTTGTTTGCGATCACCATTGTTGTTGCCGACAATGACGCACCTTCGGTCTGCGCTGCCGCTGACGTGTGTGTTGTAATTGTTGGGCGGTTAAATGTTGATGACGGTGTTGACGGCATTGCGCGTGCGCCCAATGCTGCAACTACAGGTCGCATAAAATTAATGTCCTGAAATACAGGTCCCAACTCTACGCGTGTAAGCAAGCCGGGCACGCTGGTAAGAAATTCGTCGCCTGCCGCTGCTTCGAGTGGCGACTTGTGCCAGTTGCGATAGTCAATAAAGTTCTGTTGCGCTTTTTTCCAATTTGCGCCACCTTCGTAGAACGCGGCCATGTATTCCCAACGAGAAATCAAACGTGGCTCACGCTTTGCTTCTGCAAATAGTGGCGTTGGTGTGATCACTTCCGGTGTTGGTACTGATGCTGTTACTGGGGCTGTTACTTCGCTCATAATTTTCTCCTGTGTAGGTATAACTTCATTTAACACTATCTTTTCGGGTTCTTGTGGGATACTCGCTGCGACTTGCGTTATTACTGAGCCTGCAAACGCTGGCTGGCTAACTAACGATAATTCAAGCCAGTCAGCCGACTCAATAAGCATTACGCCGTCTGCGTCATACTTGAATTGCAATGGTGCGACACCGACCGACACTTCGCTGATCGTGCCGTCGCTGGCCAACACAAGTGCTTCGTCGCCGAGCCTTGTAGCGCTTACTTTTGCAACAAACATCATTGCGTCGCCTGTATCAACACGCTCAATAACTTGACCAATGATCTGATCTGAGTCGTGTTGCATATATAACTTTGGTTTACGGCCAGCGGTTGACAATGAGCCCGGCAAGAATTTTACTTGTGTGCCGTCTGAAACTGTCGCGGTGACGTTGTACTCGACTGCGACACCAGAAATCGTCCGTCGTTGTGCGCCGTCTGCGGCTGCCGCGTCAACCGTGATTGACATAGGGGTAAGTCTGATCATGACGGTAAGCCTATATTAACTGTTTCGTCAATTTGTGGCATCTCGTCCTGCATTGTGTACTCGGCCGATAGATAAGACTCGGAGTCAAATTCTACGTATGTGCCGTTAGGCAAAACGTTGTTGATGCTTAATGTTGACGCTATGCACTCGGCATATGGTTTTACGCCAAAACTCCACAAGTCAAGTCGTGCGCCTTGATTGCTGACATATGAATAGCCGCCGACCGAAATTCCTGCAAGGTAACTAGGGATATTGGTGAGCCTGCATAGGTCAGCGGCTTGAAATTGTGCGCTGTCAATTAACAACATTTTGTCGGGTGATGTTTGGGTTTCTGTGTAGGTAACAAATTCGTTTAATGCGGCTGTTTGATTTGTTTCGCGCGCAACGTTAAACGACGCTGCAAGATCGGCTAACTCTTGACCGCTTAACGGTTCGCCGCCAGTTTGACGCAAAATGCCTGCCGGTATTGCCGACGACGCGTTGCGATAACGTGCCGCCTCAAGTTTTAATGCTGTTGCAACCGCTTGCGCTGACTGGTAAACGATGCCTTGAATTGGCGACAAGAATTGCACAACGTTTGTGCTGTCAAGTTTTTCGCCAGCAAAATAAAGTTCGTTAGACGGCCCAAAAAATACTGGCCCGGGTTGATCGCGTCGAGTTACGTTTGCAAATGGCAGACGATCAAATGATGCTGGGTATCCGTCAGCGGTACGACTTGTGATGTATAGATACGCCGCACCATAAAAAAATAAATCATCAAAAAGCCAACTAAGCAAAAAGTTATTTGTAACGCTTGGCGATATGCGACGCAACCATGATCGCGGTGCAATATAAACTTTTTCTAATTCGTTGCCGTTCCAAATTTCGTTGTACATACGCAAACCCATGCAGCCAATAACGCTTGCCATAAGGTCTCTTGAGCGCGAAATAGTTGGCACGCTGATTGCATTATTTCTTGCCGTGCCTTCGACATACTGGTAAAAACGGCCTACAGAATTAGCGCCACCGTAGCCACCAGCGGCCGCTGCTTTAGTTGGCTCAGGCGATATAGCCGCCTTTTTTACTGACCTGTTAAAGATTGCCATTGGCTAAGTATGCCACGCGTATCGGTTGCCTGTGTTGATAGGTGACCGCCGCGAACGTAACCGAGAAAGCATAAGTAAACGACGGCCACCCGTTTTGCATACTAGCCACTAGCCACAACGATCATAGGTTTACCAATGACCGCAGGTTTGTTAATTGTGCTGACGGCAAACACTAGGCAACGCGCTAACTCAATCGGGCCGGGTGATCGGATTGACGACAAAGATAATGCACCTTGATTTTTGACCGCTACGGCGCGTTCGCAATGTTGCGCCAACAATGTTGACCCGTCATGCCTAACCCGTTTTTCTAATATTGCTGTGCGACAAACTTGTGTCCAGCGTGTCAGTTCACGGTTG
>JAEMQD010000034.1 GCA_022759035.1 Thiotrichales bacterium | reverse complement strand
TTTTGCTCTCGATTAGTTTTTTCGAGGAAAATTGCAAGGATTTTTGAATTTCACGGACACAAACGCTTTGCATATCCTTATCTCGTATATGCTCTTCTACCAATAGCTCGGCGAATAGGTGTGACTTGCCAGAACCTCGACCACCATACGCGCCTTTATAGCGTTTATGTTCTAGTAGCGGGACAGCCCATCGAGGGGTTTTAATTTGTAGCCGCATGGTCAATAATCACGCGCTCAATAACCGATGGTGTTTGGTTATTGTTAATTTGGATTGCTGTGTCTGGTAGCCTACCGACAACCGTTTCTTTGTTTTTGGCTGTTAGTCGGCTATGTGCCTCAAGCTCAGATATAGAAAGGGAGGCATTTAGCTTTTGGTTTGCCAGATGTTGGTTTTTTAATGCTGACTTGTTAAAGAACTCAATATGGCGTAACCTTTCATCGACAAGCTTGTCATGAATTGCGACATCTGTTGAATTTAATGTTGATTTTTGTTGATTTATTTCCGCAAGCATTTGTTTTGCTTGGATTTCATTATTCAACAGCGTTGATTTTTCGTTTTTTATCCAGCCTTCGGCTTTAGCCTTGCGACTAATCGAACTGCGGTCAGTAATTACAACATCATCACGCGCAACAATCTCAGATAGTGATAACCCGCGCTCATAGTATGCTCTAACAATCTCCCAATCTCGCTTACTGAATGCCATTATTTTTTATATTCCTCCGATATGATTTCTGGCAGTGTTGCGTTCCAATCCACACTATGGTGTAAACGCTTATTAGCAACGCCCATAGGTCTAATTGAAACGCTAGAAGGCTGAAACATTATCGTGTAAAAACTTTTAACGTAAGTGCCGCCGTCAAGATAAATATCAGTCATTCCGCCTTTATTGGATTGTGTTTGTTTTTGTGCTAATCTAACTCTAGGGATTGTTAAAAACAATGCGCCCGTGTTCGCCAATTTTGTATATGTATTAACATCCTCATTTAATCGCCCATTAAACTTGAAAGGGCGATTAACAGAACAGATAAAAGAGTTCATAACCTTGCGAACAAATTTACCTTTTACGTGAGACCTAGCAATTTGTGAACCTGCGCCGCCCATAAAATCACCGCCTTGTGACATACATACCGACAAAAGACTTGGCACTGATTCAAAAAACGATAACATTGCAGAAAAATAATCATCAAGGCGTTTAATGTTTATGTCTTTAGATATGTAGTTAGCATTATTATCGAACGTATTGTAAAACCAAGTATAATCATCATCAAGTTCGATAAAGTAAGTATAGCCAAGCTCTTTTGCTATGTCAAAACAAGCGTTTCTCGCATAAACAATTGCGCGGCGGTCGTTAAAATTATCAGCTTCGTCAAAAGTTTTCGATACTGCTAACTTATCAAAAACATAAATATTATCGCTACCGTAGTTTTTACGATATTCCGATATTGTTTTATCCTCGTTATCAAGCACAAAAACAACTTTACCAGTGTAGCCGTGTCTGCGTAAACTGTTTAGGGTGTAAACATTGTTAGGTCTACCATGCGTTAAAATAAACGCTACAAAGTCATTCCGCATCGGGATACTCACTAGAATAAATCTCGCTTAACTCTTCGTTAAGCTTAACGTAACCGAGTTCTAATGCTTTGTTAAAGTCAATGATAACAAGTGCAGAATCTTCCATTAACTCTTGAACTTCTTTTGGTGCATGACAGTAATACTCAGCTATTTTTGAAAAGTCAAAACGTACATGCCGATAAGCCGCCAAAGTCAAAAACTTTTTAATCTCAAGCGGCAATTCTGCATAATTTATCTGGTCAATTAGGGATTGCGCTTTTTCAAAATCGTATAATTCCGACTCGGACGGTTTATCACCTGTTGGCTGATAGACAGGCGATGATACTTTTGTCGTATATGGGTTATCTTTTGAAGCATCATTATTATCAGCAAGTTCATCAAGCAATGAATCAAGCTCGGGAACATCAAAACCTAGCAAGTCAATGTTAAAATCTAGTTCTTGTAATTCTTGTAACTCTAGTTTTAACAGTTCATCATCCCATCCGCTGTTTAGGGCGAGTTTGTTGTCCGCAATGATGTATGCCCTTTTCTGTATATCGCTTAGGTGTGAAAGTCTAATACAAGGCACTGTATCGAGTTTTAAGCGAGTAGCTGCCATTACGCGCCCGTGTCCTGCAATGATACCATTATCATCATCAATCAAAACAGGATTAGTAAAACCAAACTCACGAATAGATGCAGCTATCTGGGCAACCTGTTCGTCGTTATGTGTACGGCTGTTACGCGCGTAGGGTATTAATTCAGCCGTTAATATTTGTTCAATTTGCATCATCACCAATCCAATTAAGCCGCGGGCGTTTGAAACATATCTATATTATCACCTTCTAACATCCCGTAAAACGCTTTTACGCGCTTAACAGCAACGTCAAAATGCTCTTGAGAATATTCAACCCCTACTACTTTATAACCGAGACTTAATCCAGCAATAAGAGTGCTCCCACTACCCATATAAGGGTCTAGGATAATACCATGTTCGGGGCATTTAACTTTTTCAATACACCAACGCATTAACTCGACAGGTTTCTGCATTACATGGCTACGCCCCATATTACCGAAAGGAAAATCTAAAGGCTGTGATTGATTTTTAATCAATCCTTTCCACTTCCATCTAAATACTTCGCGTTTTACTTTACGACCAACCCAAGCCCATTCACAATCAGTAAAACTATCATCTGCTGCCGCGCCCAAATGCTTGTCCCACGCCAATAATGTACCGCCTTCTGGTAGACGCTGCATGAAGTTGTTTGCACCCCATAACAAAATGCGCAACTGCTTATCTGCTGTTCGCGGTGCCACATCCAACCATATTTGCGGTTGAAAAGGCTCATCGTCACCTTTTATTTGTTGCTTAACGTTTTTAGTTATGGTGTAACCCAAGGTGATGCCATTTGTTCTTACGCCGCTATCATTGCCCCCATGAACATACCCAACACCATAGGGCGGGTCAGAAACGATAGCGTGGAAGTCACCTAAAACACCTTCTTTTAATAACTCGGTAGAATCACCAAGATATAAAGTCGCGTCGCCAATGGTTACTTTTTCAAAACCCATATAGTCACCGTAGCTGGTCATTGTTGACACAATGACCACTTAATCCGTATAAACAATCATCAAATACCATATTCATTCTGTAAACCAAGGCTATTAACGATTGCGATAATTTCAGAAATAGCCAACCCCGTTGTGTTGGCTATTTCGATTAATGATGCGCCTGAGTTGTGCATATCAATAACTAAACTTGCTGAACCTTCCATTTTCTTTATCTCTTTTAGTAGTAGGTTGAGAAATATTCAGGTTTAGTATATTTAACAAGAAGACCGAGGGGCATTCTCATTGAGCAACTACCATCAGAAGAAACATTGACGCGCTTAGTAATCACATCCGCAAGGCTACCAGTTAAAAACTTATCTTTGATAGGGGTACATGTGCCGCTCATTCCAGTAGTGTGCTTACGCTCTTGTGCAATTGCTGCTAGTTTACAAGTTGCGGCTGTTGTTGATACAACTTGATAAAAATCGACGTTAGTTTGTTCGTAACCCCAAGAGTACGCGAAAATGTCTCCGACTTGTACTGGGTTAATTTTTTGAGTTTTCATAATTCTATTCTCCTGAACCTTGTGAGATGAACCAGTTTAACAATGTGGCGGATGGCGGTTCATTCCATCTTTCAGCCGCTAAGCCTAGCCACAAGTGTTATATTAACGGGAGTGCGGAATAATGTAAAGTCTTTTTTATACTTTTTCACACTTTTTTACAGAAGGGCGCGATAAATAAGCAGGGGCGCGATAGGGGCGCGATTCAAATAAGCATAACCCATTGTTTTCTATACATAAACCACGGCTACGGGGCGCGGGGGCGCGAAGGGCGCGATTAAAAGTTTATATATT
>JAEMQD010000112.1 GCA_022759035.1 Thiotrichales bacterium | reverse complement strand
GCCAGTGTTACTCAAATTCGATTCAGTACGATTAATGATTGGGTGATGGGGCTTAGTAAGTCTTATGCTAAGTCATCAGAACCATCCGAAATCCAAAGTGGTTTCAACTTTTAAGAGCAAAAAACAGGAATATCTAAATGAATGGCGTCAATAAAGTAGTTCTAGTTGGAACTTTGTGTCGTGATCCTGAAACGAAACAAGTAAGTAACGGTGGATACATCACCAATTTATCTTAAGCCACGTCAGAAAAATGGCAAGATAAAAATAGTGGTCAACCTGTCGAGAAAACCGAATGGAATCGGGTGGTGATCTCTGGCAAGCTTGCTGAAATTGCTGGTCAATATCTTAAAAAAAGCCGTCAAGTATACATCGAAGGCAAGCTACAAACGCGCAAGTGGCAGGATCGGTATGGTCAGGATCGCTACAGCACCGAGGTTGTTGTCGACAAATGATTACGCTGGATTTGATGAGTTTAACCGTTTTAAGGAATACCTGATTTATTCGATCTGATTCACGCTTGAACATATCAAGCTAAGGAGCATGACATTGCTGAAATATGCCATTAGCGCAGTTTTGCTGATTTGGTTCAAACGGCATGCCAGAAAAATCATTTTGCTGTTCGTGCTAGCAATGCTGTTCATGATGCTGGGATATTTTTTTGATGAATTGCGTCAAGTTTATCCCAGAAGGCATCAAGAAGAACTCATGTCCATTTATGGCATTAAGTTGGCGATCCAACTGGTCATTTTGCTCATTGGTCTTTACTTGCTTATCGGACTATTCAGATTGGATGCAAAAGACCTAAAAGATATTGAAGACCAAAAAATTATCGCCATGCGCAGCCGAAAACCGTTGGTGATTGAGACAAGAACTGACTATTTAATCAAGCTAAGGCAGGAGCAAAAACATGAACAAAATGATTGACGAAACCAAATCATTGTTTACCGACGCATCGGATTTAGCAAAGCGTGAACTCTACCAGTATTCAGTGGAACAGGTGAAAAAGCAATTAGCTGAAGGTGGGTTGAGTGTTGATGACTTTAGCGAAGAAGAATTTAAGCAAATGGTAGCAGAGGCTTACCGTAAAAATGAGTCTTTTGGTAAAGGCATTGCCGTAGGCGCAGGGGCGCTAATGTTTTTGAACCTGTTAGGTTGATGTATGGAAAGGATTGCATTGTATCAAAAGCGAAGAATAGATCTGCTTAAAGCCTTAATGGCCATTAAAAGTAGCTTTAACGAGCTTGAAGATGTGCTGCTCCAAAAAGGGGCGAATATTGGTGTAGAAGAAAAGGTGGTTTCTATTGGATTTGCACTAATGGTGACCTTGAGCATCTCTGCACTGCTCGGTTTATTTGGTGTGGAAGGTTTTATTGTTAGCCTGGTGTTATTCGCCATTGGCTTTGTGATCTCACGCATTTTTGCCACAAAAGTGTACGGTAAGCCAAGGGAAGAAAGCCAGCTTAATCACTTTGAGAGGGGATTGTTGAATCAAGTTAGCCAAACAACGCAGCAGATTAACACCTTGCAAGAGCAGATAAAAAACCAAGCTGAGTTAATTGTGTTTGCTGATTATCAGAGAAAAATGCTACCGATGATGCAACTAAAAGGACAGGTATTAAGACACGACATGAGCAATTTATCTTGGCGTTACCAAAAACATTTTGCCCGACTACAAGAGCAATACCAGCTAACGCTTGCTCAACTGATTAATTGTTACGCGCCTAAAAAGAGGAAATAAAACAAATGAGCTCACACTATGTAGTTATCGGTCTGATTGTTGTACTAATGTTGTATCTTGCATTGCGCGATTGGGTTCATCCATCGGCTAACCGACGATCGATTATTGTTTCTCTTGGGGTGTTAGGTACTTTTTATGGTATTAGCTATGGCGTTTACCACTTTGATGTCACTCAGTTAGATAGCAGTATTGTTGATCTGATCAATGGCTTAAAAATCGCATTTTTTACATCGACTTTCGGCTTAATGCTGTATGTGTTGTTAGGTATGTTTAATCGAAAAGACGAACGTAGCGCTGTGACGAGCAAACTTTTGGATAATCAAGAGCGCATGATTGAAAGCCTAGAAAATGCACTCAATAAGGTATCGCAGAGCGCGCACACCGAAATATTAAGTGCTTTAGAAAAAATCGTGAACGACTTCAACAAAGGGTTAGAGAGGCAGTTTGGTAACAATTTTACCAATCTTAAAGTTTCAGTCGACAACCTAAATGAATGGCAGAAAAGTTATAAAAGTACGATTGAACATCTGGGAAGCGATTTATTGAATGTCAGTGAGCAGTTAACCCATGCCAGTCATCAACTCAATGCACAAGTCAGTGGTCAAGCAGCAACGCTGAATAAAATTGATCGACTGAGCGGATCGACATCAGAACATTTAATGGCGATTCAGCAGACGGTAACCGATAGTTTGAACCTAATTGTGAGAGACATAAATGGATATACTCGATAACGAAAAACCAGTATGGCAGGCGACAACGGACTTGATGTCTGCACTCATGATGATGTTTATGTTTATCACCATTGCCTTGTTGTATCAGCTTAAACAAATGCAGCCTATTGCCGTGCCAGAGCCAGTGAAACTCATTGAGCCCGTGATAGAGCCCAAAAAGACAAATGCTTTGAGTTTTGAGCGTGAGCTTAATACGGCACTTAGGTTAGAGTTCGCGCGATCTCTCAGTACTTGGGAAGCACAATTAACAGACGACAACATTATTCGCTTTAAAGCCAATTTCAAGTCTGGTAGTGCTGATGTGCCTGAAGACTTTGCGAAGATCATTGATGACTTTTACCCGCGTTATCTCAAGGTACTGTTGCCCTTTAAGGCACGAATTAGCGAATTGCGTATCGAGGGACATACATCGAACAAATGGGAAACAGCTAAACGTAAAGAGGATGTCTATGTGAATAATATGCAACTCTCTCAAGCCAGAGCCAGTAGCGTTTTGAAGTATGTATATCTACTCAAAGACCCGATGATTCATAGTAATCAAACTTGGCTAGAGGATCAATTAAGAGCCAACGGGATGGCATTTGCTTCACCCATTTATCAACATACAGGTTTTGGCAATGAAAGGTCGATCGACGAAAGTGCTTCAAGGCGCGTTGAATTTAAAGTCGTGTCGGTCGTATTGCAACAATAAGCTGTCAATAACAACATACGGACAAAAATAATCGCACGTTTTGTTAATTCACCCAATAACACGCGTCTAAGATAGGAAGAAGCCTTTTCTTAGGCAATAATTTTCAACCCAACTTAAGGAAACCCACGCAATGCAAACAGCAAAGCACATCACTCAAATAACTGGCATTAGTGTTTCACGCCTAATGATGGCTGTAGCGATTTCGAGCAGCCTACTTTTGTCACCTAGCGTCAAAGCAGAATATACCATGGCTCCTGATGGGAGTTATGTATCGGGCAGCAGTTACACCATGACACCAGATGGGTCATACGTCGGTGGAAGCAGTTATAGCATGACACCTAACGGTTCTTACTTCGGCGGTAATACCTCGAACATGACACCCAATGGTGGTTTTGTTGGAGGAACTCGATCAACCATGGCGCCTGATGGTTCATACGTTGGTGGATCAGGTTATCAAATGAAGCCTGACGGTCGTTATATTGGTCGATAACACCACTTAACTTAACCGAATTTTGTAGTATTTACGTGTGAGTCGATGAGTATGTCCCATCCTTTGTTTAATCGTCATGATTATAGTTTCAAACATCAAGTTCACTTTAGCTGTGCTGAAGATTGGACAGAGGGTGTGGTCGATAAGCTTAAACAGCTAAAGACCGTGGAGTTGAAATTTGACTCAAAAATACACCCACACCCAGCTTTTAAGCAAGCGACGGGTATTGATAGGCTAAAACAATTTCGTCACTTAGACATCAGTCGTAACCGATTGGTTGCACTTGGCATGGCAGCCAACCATTAAACTTTGGCAGGTATCAACGGGGCGTGAGACCGACAGTTTTAATGC
>JAEMQD010000067.1 GCA_022759035.1 Thiotrichales bacterium | reverse complement strand
TATTTCACGGCATCAAACAGGTCTTTGATGATACAGGGTTGTTGAATCCTGGTAAAGCCGTACCGACCTTACATCGTTGTGCAGAAGTGAGTCATATGCATGTGCACAATAACCAACTGCCTCACCCACATTTGGAACGGTTTTAATGGCGAATTATCAAGTAGAACAAATGGCAGCGCAAATTAAAGAGGCGCATGCGCAGGGTAAAACCATTCAAATTTTAGGTAATCACAGTAAAGTGTTGGTCGATCCGGCAGCAGAGCAATTAACTTTGTCTGACTATACTGGGATTGTGGATTATGCACCTGCCGAATTAGTGATTACGGTTAAAGCAGGGACGAAGCTGACCGAGTTGAAGCAAGTGTTAGCGGAGCGCGGGCAAATGTTGGGGTTTGAGCCACCAGATTATGGCGATTCAACGATCGGTGGTACTTATGCTTGCGCATTAACAGGGCCATCAAAGCCTTTTCGTGGTATCTTACGTGACTTTGTTTTAGGTACAAAGCTCATTGATGGACAAGGTCGACAGCTGAGTTTTGGTGGTAAAATGATCAAAAACGTGGCGGGTTATGATGTGTCGCGTATGTTGGTTGGCTCTAAAGGCTCCATGGCGGTAGTAACAGAAATTAGTTTAAAGGTCATTCCGCTGATTGAAGAAGTCACTTATTACATTGAAATGCCAGAAAACGAAGCAATTTTGCTCATGAATAAAATGGCCGGCACCTCATTGCCGCTATCGGCTTGTGCTTATTATCAAGGGCGTTTTTATTACCGTGTGGCAGGGGCGCATCCCGTACAGACCAATCGTGTCGGTGTGCATGCGTGTAGCAATGATATTTGGCTTACCCTCAACCCGTTCCGCCCCGATCTGCCGCCTGATGTAAAATTGTGGCGTTTGGATGTAGAAAGTACCACGCCTGCAATTGAAAATACCATTGCCGTTGGTTCTTGCGGACTGCGGCGATGGGTTGCCAGCGCTGAGCGTCCTAATCACCCCTATGTGACGCTGTGGCGTTCTTATTTTGCACCGCGTAACAACGATACGCCGCGAGTCGCGCATCTAAAAGCGGGATTACGAAATGTTTTCGACCCGCATCATGTATTTAAACAAATGTAGTTGTCTATATTCATGCAAACGCAACTTTTACCAGAATGGCTCGATAAGCCAGAAGGCCAAACTGCCGACAAAATATTACGTTCCTGTGTGCATTGCGGTTTTTGTTTATCGGCTTGCCCGACTTACGGATTATTACGCAATGAATTAGACTCGCCTCGTGGACGAATTTATCTAATCAAAAGCATGTTAGAAGGCAATGAAGTGTCTAAAGACTCTTTATCGCATTTAGATCGCTGTTTGACTTGTCGTTCGTGCGAAACAACATGTCCTTCTGGGGTTGATTATGGTCATTTGCTGGATATTGGGCGAGAAGCGATGGAAAAACAGAGTCCACGCCCATTATGGCAACGTCTGATACGTTTTGCATTGCGTAAAAGTTTAACCACGCCTTGGTATTTTAACAGCCTAGTTTGGTTGATGCCTTTTTTACGGCATTCTAAGGCAGTAGCTTTTACGGTTAACGAGCTTGCCCTACAGCAACGGTTGGCTGATCGTGTTGATGTGATGCAATCAAGCGTGCTTTTATTGTCAGGTTGCGTGCAGCCAGCTTTGGCACCGAATATTAACCAAGCAAGTATTAAAGTACTGAATCGCTTAGGCTTCAATGTGATTCAAACGCCACAAAGCCAGTGCTGTGGTTCGGTAAGTCAACACTTATCGGCAGAGGATGCTGCGCGAGATCAGGTACGTGCCAATATTGATGCATGGATTCCTTATTTAGACCAAGGTGTCAAAGCGATTGTTTCTAATGCCAGTGGTTGTGGTGTTATGTTAAAAGACTACGGACACTTATTGCGTAACGATGCCAATTATGCCGAAAAAGCACAACGCATTAGTGCAGTTAGCCAAGATATTTCTGAATTCCTGCTATCGCAGGACTTATCGACCTTTACGCATTTCGATAATCAAACAATTACCTTTCATTCTCCTTGCACTTTGCAACATGGTCAAAAGCTTCAAGGGGTAGTAGAAGAGGCGTTGCGTAAGCTTGGTTATCGAGTGAATTATGTTAAAGATGCACACTTGTGTTGTGGCTCTGCGGGAACTTATTCGATGTTTCATCCCAAACTATCGAAACAGCTCCGTCAACATAAACTCGATAATTTACTCGCCGAAAAAACAGAATTGATTGTCACAGCCAATATCGGTTGTTTAATGCATTTACAAAAGGGTACGTCGGTACCCGTAAAACACTGGATTGAAATTTTATAAAGCCTGCACATGCTGTGGGTTTGTGATACGTATACCATTGATAAGGGAAAGCCATTATGTCTGATATTAAAATTGCGCAAGCGGCAAAAATGAAACCGATTATTAGCTTGGCTAAAGAAACTTTCGGTATTGATGCTGAGCATTTAGAGCCTTATGGTCACTATAAAGCGAAAATTTCCTTGGATTATGTGAACAGTCTGTCGCATAAAAAAGGCGAGGGTAAACTCATTTTGGTAACGGCAATTAGTCCGACACCGGCAGGAGAAGGCAAAACGACCACCACCGTTGGTTTGGGTGATGCCTTGAACCGAGTCGGGAAAGCACAGGGCAAAAAAGCGATTATTTGTTTACGCGAACCTTCGTTAGGTCCTTGTTTTGGCATCAAAGGTGGTGCGGCAGGCGGTGGTTATGCGCAGGTGGTTCCAATGGAAGACATTAACCTGCATTTTACAGGTGATTTTCATGCCATTGGCGTTGCACATAACCTGTTGTCCGCCATGATTGATAATCATATTACCCATGGCAATGCGTTAGAAATTGATTTGCGTCGCATTCGTTGGAAGCGCGTTGTAGATATGAATGACCGCGCCTTGCGTGAAATTACGGTTGGTCAGGGTGGTCCTGCAAATGGCTTTTTGCGTGAAGATGGCTTTGACATTGTGGTTGCTTCGGAAGTAATGGCGATTCTATGCCTAGCAACCAATCGTGCCGACTTAAAAGAGCGCCTTGGGCGTATTGTTATTGGTTATAAAACCGATGGCATCACCCCCGTTTACGCATCGGATTTGAAAGCCCACGGTGCGATGGCGGCGTTGTTAAAAGATGCTTTTAAGCCCAATATGGTGCAAACCCTAGAAAATAATATTGCAATCGTGCATGGTGGGCCTTTTGCCAACATTGCGCATGGTTGTAATTCGGTTATTGCAACCAAAACAGCCTTGAAATTAGCAGACTATACCGTCACTGAAGCGGGTTTTGGTGCAGATTTAGGTGCAGAAAAATTCGTAAATATTAAATGTCGTTCTGCCAAGCTAGCCCCAGACGCCGTAGTACTTGTTGCGACTGTGCGCGCGCTTAAATTTCATGGCGGTGTAGATAAAATGCACCTGAATCAGGAAAATCTTATCGCACTAGAACAAGGTTTTGCTAATTTAGAACGACATGTCACCAATATTAGCCAACATTACCGTTTGCCTGTGGTGGTGTCGATCAATCATTTTACATTTGATACCGATGCCGAGATTCAACTATTGGTGGATAAGTGTGCTGCTTTAGGGGTGAAATGCGTTGTTGCTAAACATTGGGCAGAAGGCGGTGCTGGCGCAGAAAACTTGGCGCATGCAGTATTAGATATCATTGAAAATCAAAATGCTAGCTTTGCTTACACTTATGAAGATAGCACGCCACTATGGCAAAAAATCGAAGCGGTAGCGACAAAGCTCTATGGCGCACGTGAAATTGTCGCCTCTGCTAAGGTGAAAAAAGACATTCAGCAATTACAGGCCGATTATGGTCATTTGCCGATTTGTATGGCAAAAACACAAATGTCGTTTAGTACTGACCCGAATTTAAAAGGCGCACCAAGCGGTCATACGGTTGAAATTAGCGAGGTGAAGCTGCAAAACGGCGCGGGCTTTATTGTGGTCATTGCAGGTAATATGATGACGATGCCAGGGCTGCC
>JAEMQD010000095.1 GCA_022759035.1 Thiotrichales bacterium | reverse complement strand
ATCATATTTAACAATAGCTGCTTACATAGTGCTTACACAGGAAATAGTCTTCATGTCCGACACCATTAAAATCACCGACCGTTTGATTGCTGAAACACCTAACCCAGAGACAGGAAAGCAAGCATTTATATGGGATAGCACTCTCGCTGGATTTGGTGTAAGAATAACGACAGGAAGTAAGTCTTACGTTTTCCAAAGTCGTGCTAATGGTAAAACACGTCGTGTCACGATTGGCCGTTTCCCAGACTGGACAACAGAAACAGCGCGTAAGCAAGCCAGAAAGCTTGCTGTCGATATGGATACTGGCACAGATCCGAATCTCGTTAAAAGGCAGACAAAACAAAAAGGCATTACGCTTGGTCAAGCGTTAACTGACTACCTTGCAAGCAATAATAATCTAAAGGAACGCACCCAAAAAGACTACAGCGATGTCATTAATCGTTATGCTTCCGATTGGTTAAATCACTCATTGTTCGAAATAACACCGACAATGATTGAGAAAAAGCATCAACAAGTTGCCAAACGAAGCCCTGCGCAAGCAAACTTGCTCATGCGCTATATCAGGGCAATTTACCGATCTCACGCGGGGCTTGCTCAAATTAATGGTCTTACAGTCCCCACTACCCCAACAGACATTTTAGCCGTCAAAAAACAATGGGAGCGCGTTGAAAGAAAAAGCAGCAGCGTCCCTTCCGATCGAATGCAAGACTACTGGGCAACGCTGACGACATTGGAACAAGAAGGCAAAGCAGCTGCAACCGTCTTTAAGTTATTACTGCTCACAGGTTTGCGGATCAACGAAGCACAAAAACTGTCATGGGCTGATATTGATATAAGTAATCGCAGCCTGACGATTAAAGACACCAAAAACCGCAAAGATCACACGCTGCCAATGGGCGACTATCTATTTGCGATGATTTCTAAATTACCCCGTCATGGCGAGCAGGTGCTGATGACTGAACGTGGTGCAATCACCAATCTTCGCTATGTACAACAAGCTGTATTAAAACAAACAGGATTGTGGATTAGTCCTCACGACCTACGTCGCACCTTTGCCAGTATCGCAGCGGAATTGTTGCCTGCATACCTATTAAAACGGCTAACCAATCATGCTAATGGTGCTGATGTCACCTTGGGCTATGTGATCAAATCGGTCGCTGATTTGCGCGAACCCATGCAGAAGGTAGAGAATGCAATCTTATCACTGGCTGGGCAGAATATTGTGCAGATAACCAAGCCAAACTTAACGCTTGTGCAGCAGGTCGCTTAATTGGTAATTGGGTTGACACTAGACTTTAGCGTCGCTATCATAATAACTACAACTCTCCCTTATCGGAGTCAGTCTTCTGATGACCGACTAGGGCGCACAAGCCGTCATGGGGTAACCTGTGGCGGCTTTGGCATTTCTGGGGCATCTATAACATGAAAAAAGCCATTGTTTACATTGATGGTTACAATCTTTACTACAGCCTGCTGCGCCGATCTGGTTACAAGTGGTTAGATATCGTCAGCCTTTTTCGTTCGGTGCTAAAAGCACAAAAACCAGATGCCGAACTCGTTGCCATTAAATACTTCACAGCGCCAGCACTCGCGAAGTTTGCTACACATGGACAAGACTCTGTATCGGCACAAAATGAATATCATCGCGCGTTAATGGCAAAATACAGCGACAGTCTTATCATTATTAATGGCTACCACACCACCGCACTCGCCAACTTAATGGCATACGAAAATCCGCCGCAACCCAACCAACGTCATAAAGTTTGGCTAATCGAAGAAAAACAAACAGATGTTAATATTGCCTTGACAGTTTATCGCGACGTCGCCAAAGGCAATGCTGATCTTGTCGTTATTTGCTCTAATGATTCCGACCTAATTCCTGTCATGCAAGCCATCCGAGATGACTTTCTTGAATGTGAGATAGGGTTTGTTGCACCATTGCCAGAGCCAACCGCTGAAATGCACCGTCGAGCCAATGCAGAACTGATCAAACTGGCAGACTGGACACGACACTATTTGCATAACGATGAACTTCTAGCGGCGCAATTACCCGAGACAGTTCCGACAAAGAAAAAGGCTGCTCGCAAGCCTCAGCATTGGTATTAGAATACGTTTAACGTGTTATGCAACGATAAAAAAGTTACTGAAAAACCCCCTACCTAGGCACTGACAAAACTGACGAAACTAGAGGTAATATTCATTGAAAAGAGACTACTATTCAATTGATCAGATCGCAGAAAAGTTAAAAACTGATGCTGAAACTATTCGTCAACAAGCAGAAAACAAACACCTAACGCTACATTTCAAAATACCTAGCAGCACGCTTGCGACTGCACCCGCCATTGTTGCAAGCATTTCCGTACCGTGTCCCGAAAACATAATGAATGCACACTCAACATTTGAAATGATTGACTACACTTTATTTTGCGACAAATTGTATGAGTTACCTCTATCTGAAATTTTAAGAAATGAAGCCCATGGAAAAAACTGGATAGTTAGTAAGGCGATTGTCAAATCAGATCCTTTTGATGACGACTCCAATCCCTGTCTAGCAACTTTCGACGACATAGATATTCCACAATCCTCAATTTTCATTTTACGCGAAGCCGTTCGACATGCTTTGGATGTTGTAAACCCTACAGGAACTGGAAAGCAATATCTACGTGAGAATGCTCTCAAGAGATACATACTAGAAAACAGCATACCCACAACAGGGCATGGTTATACAAAAAATCAGATATGGATGACACTTAGCCAGCATCACCCTAACCTTTTTTCAAGCGCTCAACAAGGTGCCGCAGACTTTTGGAAGAAGCAAAATTTAATCAAGTTCGAAGCAGGAAGACCATCAAAGTATCAAGGAATCTAGTAATCTAAAAAATCACTACATTTAATCACCAGAATCACCATATTCTAGGCTGACAGCATTTTCTAAACTAACTTTGTCAATTTTGACAATGTTTAATTAGGAGATGCTAATGCATACAAAACTTTACGGCGAAAGCCAACATCAACAAACCCTCACCCCTGCGCAAGCAGCGGACATTTTGGGTTTATCCAAGGGAACTTTAGAAGTTTGGCGATCAACAGGTCGCTATAACCTGCCGTTCATCAAAATGGGACGATACGTTCGATATCGTTTGTCAGACATCAACGCATTCATAGAAAGCAGAACCTACTGCAACACCACGCAGGCTCGCCTTGCTGGGGGTGCAGTATGATCAATGCTCAAGCCACAAATAAGCAAGTCTCGGTTGCCGCCGAGACTCAGCTTAAGCTTCAAACTCTTCAAGATCATTATAACGTTATTCCTATGGCGCTAAAAGACAAAAAGTCTTGGCTATGTTGGAGAAAGCGTCCCAAAGCTAACGATCCAGCCCGTTTCGATAAAGTCCCCTATTACGCATCTTCGGGTAAAACTAGAAGCGGTCAACAAGGGTCTGATGACGATAGACGCCAACTCGTTACGTTCGATGTTGCCATTCAAGCCATGATTGTTCGTGGATTTGATGGCATCGGTATTGCCATGCTGCCTGGCAATGGTTTTAGCGCGCTTGATTTTGATCACTGCATCGATGAGCAGGGTGATATTGCTGATTGGGCAATGGATTTACTCAATGAATTACCCAACATCTATGTCGAGCGATCACCTTCGAAAACTGGGTTGCGAGCTTTTATTCCAGATATTGGCATCGATAAAAAGAACCATCAACAGGGTTTTGAGGTGTTTAGTCACAAGGGATTCGTTACGGTTACGGGCGACTGTGTATTTGAAGGAGATTTATCATGACGATCAGCGCAGCAGCACGACAGAAAATCGAACACCTTCTGACGCCATCACCATCTTTACCAAGTGTTGTACTGCACAAGATCAGCGCTTACAACTTAGCAGCAAATGATCGTACCCACTTTAATGAAGCAATTCATGCCACCCCAGAGCTGATAGCACGGATAAAAAGTGCTTTATCCCTCTGGAATCCTGACATTTACGAAGATTGGATGCGCACCGCCAATGCACTGCAT
>JAEMQD010000089.1 GCA_022759035.1 Thiotrichales bacterium | reverse complement strand
TACCACTGAAATTTGGCATTAATAAACAACAGATTGCTGTTAAAGTCCCTTAACGCTGTTTTACTATCGCGTTTGGCATAATTGTAGCCCGTTGATAGCGATAGATTATCGTTGTAAGCATATTGCCAGGCAAAGCTCCAGGTTTCTAAGTAATCTTTTGTTTGTAAGATAGGGCTATTCAAGTTACCAGGATCGCCGTCCAGTTCGCGATTTTCGAATTGTAGTGAGACTAAAAAGGCGTTTTTGCTGGTTGCTTGTAAACTTTGTTCTAATTTAAGCGCTTGGCTACGCACATAAGTTGCAACTACCGTATCAATGGGATTAACTTCTTGCCAAACACTGCCAGAAAGTTTCATTTTGGCTGTTTGTCTCCAAGTCAACACGGCGCGGGCTGAAACAGTGTCAATATTGCGATTCGTTAAATTATTGTTAGTTAATGCTTGATAACCTATTCGTGTGAATAGAGCGGTTTTATTACCCACCTCATAATTCATATTCAAAAAGGCTGAATTGAGTAAGTAACCATCATCTTGTAGATTACCCACTTGATAAGGACGATTGTTAAATTGAGTTCGGTTCTGGCTTAGACGAACACCCCAAAAATTAGAACTGTGACCTGTATGTGTTACTTCGATACTGTGTTCATTTTCCTGACGGTTGAGCGCTTGAGATAATGGATTAGAAAAGCGTGTTTCTCCCATTGAAAGTCCAGCGCCGAGTTTCCAGTCGGACAAGAGTTTGTATCTAGCAATTAAGTTAACTCTGTCTTCGGTTAACTGGTTCGCCTTATTTACCCCAGAAGTGACTTGAAAATCGGTAAAGTTGATTTGGCGTGTGTTGGTACTGGCAGATAAATCGCCTTCCCAGCGTTCGCCCAATTCCCATTTCCACAAACCATTCCCTTTACTACCTTGATAATTTAGGTAGTCGTTATTTGAAAAACGGTTATCGCTTAATTCGACATTAAAGGATAGGGCTTGTTTTCCTCTTTGCCAGTTGACATCTAAGCCTGCGGCTGTTGAACTGATGGTGTCTGAACGAACTAATCCTGTAGGTAAGCTAATGTTTTTATCCAGTCGAAAAAGATTGTCGTCATGTGCCACCGATTGACTGATGTAAGGGCGAAAAGTATCGCCCTCATTCGATAAGGCAGTTTGACTTAAGACTAAAAGTGCAATGGCAACGAGGTTAGGGCGCCACATTAAATTCACCCAGTTTTTCAATGCGAGCATTGGCTTTGAGCTGATTGATGATAGAGGTTAGTGTTTCGGTGCGCTTCTGTTCGGTTAAGTAGTTTTGAATAGCAGCCTTTGCTTGATTAAAACTGATAGGCTCGTTGAATTTGTTATGCAAAAAGAATACCGCTACATCACCCTGAGCTAATTTAACAATACCAATGTCTTGATCATTCAGTTGCTTAAACATATTGGTTTTATCGACACCTAAGCGTTCACTACCAATCATTTCATGCGTAACTTGATAATTGATGCCATTGAGCTTAAGTGTGCTTAATAACTGTTCATAAGTGGCAACCTTGTCTAGCAATTCATTGATGTCACCTTTAGGTTGATTGAGCAGAAATTGACTGTAACTAACGATCATTCGCTCGCCGAACTTAGCAGGATTATTGTCGTAATAGGCCTGAAGTTCTCGTTCGGATGGTACTTCGATGCTTTGAAGCAGTTGTTGAGTGTAAGCATCGGCCAAGATGGATTGCTTAGCCATATCAATAGCAGAAATCGTTTTACCATTTCTGTCTAGTTGCTGTTCGATGCTTTTCTGTGCCAATAATTCTTGTACGATAAGTCGGTCAAGAATTTGTTGTACGCCAGCTTTATCGGGTTGGCTGGGTAGTTGGCTGAGTACTTGATTGACACGATGAATGGTGATTTCTTTGCCATTAACCGTTGCAGCTACTTGTGTACTAACGGGGGAGGATTTTGCTGTATCGTCATTGCAACCCGATAACAAGCTTATTGCGGCAATACCAATGAATGTGACCCATAATGATGGGTATGTATGTTTAGTATGCATTTTTGTGTACAAACCCTTTAAAAATGGTTAAGAAAATGATTTTCAGATCAAGAGATAAGGACCAGCTACGAATGTACTCTAAATCATAGCGCACACGCATTTCCATTTTATCTAAGGTATCTGTTTCACCACGGTATCCATGTATTTGCGCCCAGCCTGTGATGCCAGGTTTAATCTTGTGTCTTAGCATGTAGCCAGGAATCAATTTACGATAAGCTTCATTGTGTGCAACGGCATGAGGCCTAGGACCTACTATCGACATGCTGCCTTGAATCACATTGAAAAATTGTGGTAACTCATCCAGTGAGGTACGTCTTAAAAAAGCACCAAAAGGCGTAATCCGCTGATCGTTTTTAGTGGCTTGTGTCACCTGATCACTGTTTTCCATCACCGTCATGCTGCGAAATTTCCATACATCAATGCGTTCGCCGCTACGTCCATAACGCGCTTGTTTAAAAAGTACAGGCCCTTTGGAAGTGAATTTAATGCCCAATGCAATGATGATCATCGGGATGCTAATAAGTAATAAAATTAAAGATCCAATCAGTATATCTTCAGCACGCTTGGTAAAGGCATTAACGCCTGAAAAAGGCGATTCATAAATGCTAACTGCTGGAACTCCTTTATAGTCTTCAATTTTTGCATGAAGTAAGTCGAACACAAACATATCGGGAACATAGTAGACAGAAACAGTGGTATCAGCTAATTCCTTAATGATTGTTTTGGTCCGTTGTTCGGCCGATAGACTAATGGCAATGTAAACACGCTCAAACTTGCTTGAATGAGCATCGGCGATAAGTTGTTTCACATCGCCTAATAAGTGAATGCTTTCACGTCTTTCGTCATCGCGCTTAACACGGTCATCGTAAAACCCAACAAAATTAAAACCGCTCCACGGCATTTCATCTAGCGTTCTGGCTAAACGCATACCGATAGGTGTAGCACCATAAATAGCCACCGTTCTGGTATTAAATCCTTTGCGTCTTAATTGTGCCAATAATAGGCGAATGCCGATATGAAACCCTGTGATTAAAGCGGGGATGATGACAAAAGATACCAACCAAAAGTAGTCCATTTTGGTGCTGATGTCTCTGTCTAAAACGAACAGAAAAAGACTCAGCACAATCAGCTCAGACAAGCTCCAGGCGATAATAATGCTCGATATTTCTTCTGTTAAAGAGCCACCGCGCCAAGAATTGTATACGTGTTGTGATTCGGCAAAGTAATTGTAAAAAAGCAAGAGCAGAATCAGAAGCCAAGGCGCATGACTGTCCCAGTCCGAGATTAACCAATCACCGACTAAAAAAGCGCTTCCTAAAATAAGGATGTTGTCGGTTAAGCGAAATAATGCGTTGATTTTGGCATCATATCGGTTAACTTTTCCATTGAGCATAGGCATTTACTGTAAAACCTGGGCGTTTTTGTTCGTGTCAAACAAGCTTCGATTGTTGTATCGGGTACTATTCATTTACGCAGTCCTTGTCTTCTTGTTTGCTAGCGTTCTGTTAAAATTTTTTGATAGTCTAGCAGAAGTAATTATAATATAAATTTCTTGGGTAGCGTAAGAAGGCATTTGTCTTTTTTGGCATTCTAGGAAAATTTAACAAAAGTGTCATTTGATCTATCGAAATTAAGCCAATGCGTTGCCACTATAAAGCTTTTGAATTGAATTGTAAATTTTTGTTCTTTATGGCTTAAAATTTGCTTATTCTATTTATGATGTTTTTTGTCGTGGTTTTGGTTAAAAAAGAGTTATTGTGGAGCAAGTTACGCGCCTTTTCGGTGCGTTAAGTAGGTTTGTTGATGTGTGGGTTAAAATTTTTGCTTTAACTATACAAAGAGATTGCTAACAAATAGTTTGAACTATATAATCAATACGTTATATGAGTTTTTTGTAGCTACATAGGATTACTATTGTAGTGGTGTAGTGGTCAAGCATTTTTTAGCCACATTTATAGAGCAATTTTCCCAATAAATTGACTCTGCCTTGTTT
>JAEMQD010000071.1 GCA_022759035.1 Thiotrichales bacterium | reverse complement strand
TCGCCAACCTCATCATGATTCACCGTGGCAACGCGACCATCGAAACGACCCTGACCTGCCGCCTGTGCCGCAGCAATCAATTCGTGCATAGGCGCTAAGACCGCACGCAACAAACTGTAAGCAACACCAATCAAAATCAATAACCCAATAATAATTAAGGCAATATTCAGCATAACCGATTGATCATAATTCGCTTCTGCTTGCTCAAAGTCATGCTTGGAAATTTGCGACTGCAGATGATTTAATTCATCTAGCAGTTTAGGGGCTATATCCAGCGCTTTCTCGAAACTGGCTGTACCTGCAAAAGCTGCTTTTTCGTAATCGCCCGCTGCCAGTGCTGCCAGACCAGTCTTAAGTGCTGTTAGCGCTTTATTTAGCTCGCCTTCCACCTGTTTGGCCAAGGTTGCTTCTTCTGGCGTTAAATTAGTTGCCATATAGGCTTTCCATGCTTCTTCTATTTTAGAAATATCTTCTTTAATATTATTGGTATGAAGTTCGACACCATGACTGGTATGAAACTTAGACAAGCTTCCATTTGGGTCGTGCTGTGCCCCTAGCTGCAACTCTAAGCGCACACGATTAAGATAACGAATGGCAGGAGCAAGCTGATCAACAGCAGGAACTAAGCGATCCGCATAGATGCTTGCCAGTGCATTTTTCATATTGCGTTCTTGGACAAGGTTATACACCCCCAATATCAAAAAAAGAACGCCTGCAACAATGCCCAACAGTAAAATACGATGTTTAATGGTCATGTTATCACCCTAAAGATTGTTTATATTAACTGTCCTATAATAACGTTAATATCCTCGAAAATCACCATAACAACCATCATTTTTTACCATACTAAATAGCTAGATTACTTTGCTTACGCTTTCTGATACATCCCTGACTGTTGTGGTCGAACACCAATGGATACACTTCGTGACGGGAAATCGATTTGGGCGCAGAAAAATCTGAACCAAATCTAATCTGACAGACACCCTACAAAAACGGTAACTGTCAGATCATGTCTGAACTACTACACATTAAAATCTTGTTTTTATCAAATGATAATGATTGACATTAATATTAAATGTTTTTACAATTGTTAACGATTATCAATTGTAACCAAAATAGCAAGCCAGGACTTAGTCGTTAGCCAGCTGAATTTCTCGATGCATGAAAAGGAGAAAACAGTGACCCCTGTTCTAAAGCCCGCCCTAACCCCGATTGCCATCTCCATGATGCTACTCGTATCGGGCGGCGTCAGTGCGCAAGAACCAATTCAAAAAATGGATATGGTAGAAGTAACCAGTGAAAAGACTGCACTAGGCAAAGGCGAAAAAAAACGTTTGGTTCCGATTAGCGAAGAAGTGGCACGTACCGAGCAAATTGGTCAGGCAGAAATTCAAGCCTCTGGTGCGACCAATTTGCTTGAAGCGACACAACATCGAGTAGGAATCGACATCCAAAATGAGTGCTCGATTTGTAACGCGCAAAACATTAGCCTAAATAATTTACCAGGACGCTTCACCACCATCATGATTGATGGTATTCCTATCTACTCAGCCGCTTCAGCAGTCTATGGCTTAGAAGGCATTCCCGTGAATGTACTAGATCGCATCGAAGTCGCACGCGGCGCAGCGATGAGTCTTATCGCACCAGAAGCAATCGCAGGTAGCGTGAACTTAGTGACCAAAAAGATCATAAAAGACGAAGGCGCTGTGCGTGCTGAAATGGGTGAAGATGGCAGTAAAAAATTCGACTACTTCCAAGGCTGGACTGGCAAACAAAAAGGTCAGTATTTAAGCATCAATGGACAATTGCGTACCCATGATGCTGTCGATAGCAATGGCAATGGTATCAGTGAAATGGCTGCATACGATCGCAAATTAATGGGTATCGGTGTGGGATTAGGCAGCATCGCTGGTTGGGAGTCGCGTGTACGACTCGATCATGCCGACGAAAAGCGCACGGGCGGTGTTGGCACACAATCGACCAATTTTGACACCATCAAATCGAACACCACAGGCAACCCGTTTAACTGGGCAAATGGTGGATCCTCCTATGCGGGTGGCTGGATTAATCCAACCACAGGTGCGCAAATGAACTATAACGGCGGCTTAGCGGGCATGGCTGAATTAATTGATACCAAACGCACACAAGGCACGCTCATTAGCGAACGCAGTATCGGAAAAGACAGTTATCGCCTTGCAGCTGCCTTGGCAGAACACAAGCAAGACAGTTTTTATGAAGGATCGATTTATAACGCTAAACAAACACAATCTTATTTAGAAGGTCGTTGGAAACACCTGCTTCAAGACAGTGCCATCACCACAGGGGTTGCTTATAAGGGCGAACAGCACCGTTCAACGGGCATGGATAAAGCGGGCAATAACAACTCAGGCATTGATAATTACAGCTATAACATCCCTGGTGTTTTTGCTCAGTACGACTTTTTCGCCCTTGATGGTGACTTAGAAGTGAACCTATCGGCACGTCACGATGACCATAGTGCCTTTGGTGGTATCACCAGTCCGCGCATGCTGATCGCCTACACACACAACCCCGATTGGACATCGCGCTTTGCACTTGGCAAAGGCTATCGCGCACCCACTACCTTTTTCGAACAAGACCACGGCATTTTAGATACCGATGTCATTCGTCGTGCAGCCAATCTCACTTACGAAACCGCCTACAATGCAGGCTATAACCTCACCCTACAAAATGATCGTACCACTTGGTCGAGCGGTGTTTCTTGGACACAAATCGACAACATGGCAAAACTGAATGTCGATACCACCAATCGTGTGACTACCCTTGGCAATGTCAGCAAACCCGTCACCTTCACCACGTTCGACAGCCAATTCCACTATATGCTCACACCCAATGTAAATTTAAGTGTTGGCGGAGAATACACGCAATATGCCTTTGATCAATCGGAAGAGCCGCTCGCCTTTGCCCGCCCAGAACTACGTGGATTTTTGGGTAGCGACATTACCATGGGTGCATGGGACTGGCGTACCCGCGCCACATGGACGGGTGAAATGGATTTGGCGCGTTTTGGTAATTACGCCAATAATCAGCGTTATAACTTAGACGGTACACCTAAGCTAAATAAAAGCCCCAGCTACTGGCTGGTCGATACCCGTTTAGGTTATAACGTCGATAAGTCATGGAAAGTCTATGCAGGTATTAACAACGTGTTCGACGAAGTGCAAACCAAAAAAGAGTCGCCTTTATGGCTCGATAAAAATGGCGCAATTGATGTCACCCACCTTTGGGGATTAACACACGGTCGTCATGTCTTTATTGGTACGGAATACCGCTTCTGATATGGCGACAACAAAAACAAACCGATTAACATGGGCGGTACTATTGCTGCCCTTTTTGTCGTTGTCTGTGCTTGCGCTCGACTTCGAGTTGCCCGACAAACAAGACCAGTTTCAGTCGTCGAGCCAGTGGTTGGGCAAGCCAACATTTATTTTTGTCTGGAAAAGCGATTGTCCAGCTTGCCAGCAAGAACTACCCGACATTACCGCTTTTGCTCAACAAAAGCCAAATGCCAACTTGCTGCTCATCACTACTGATAGCTGGCAAGAGAGTTTACCTAAACTGTCTAACCTTCCCAATAACGTAACGCTATTACGCAGCGTTAATGCAGAAACGTTACTGCGTCGTTTAGGCAATAAAGCAGCCGCCATACCTTACAGCCTCTTATTATCGAGCGATCATGAATTGTTACAAAAACACTTAGGCGCCATAACACAAGAGCAGTTAGTGGGATGGAGAGAGAAAACGGAATTTAAAGCACGTTAAGCAAAATGGCTTCTTGCAAACCCTCGTTTTTGAGCATCTGAAGAGAGAAAGCGTGGCTTTCCGATGACAGCTGCCCGAAAATGACGCTTAAAAACCGCGCTCGAAATGGTGTGACCATCTCAGCGAATTTTGAGAAGCCAAGCAGTCCACCACCGCGTTGCACTTAATACTTGAATTCAGGGACTTCTCAAGTTTATTTTTTAGCTGAAAGAAGGGGGTTTATCACTGTGTTACAT
>JAEMQD010000078.1 GCA_022759035.1 Thiotrichales bacterium | reverse complement strand
GAATCAAATTTATGGAAAAAATGAATCAGTGTTGCTGGTGATAACAAACCACGTACCATGATTTCGAGTTCCATTTGTACGTTTGTTTTGCCAGTTTGCTTTTTGCCGTCAAGTAACCGCCATGGAGTAAAACGACCAAAATCGGCGGTAAGCGAGCCATAACGTGCCACAGTACCATCGGAAATGATATTTAACAGGTTATAGTAGAAAAGCTGGCTAATATCGCTTTTATAGGTTTCGATTTGATTGTAGGCGCTTTCGATGTCCGCGTTAAGGTCAGCAGGGTTTTTTAGCTCAATCACGACTAATGGCAGACCATTGACCATCAGCACAATATCAGGACGACGTACTTTTTGACCATGAACTGTAAATTGACGTAAGGCGATAAAATCATTTTGACCCTTAGTGTCAATCACGGTTAATAAGGAAACGGTTCTGTGTCCATCATCATCGGTGCGTTCGACAGGCACACCATTACGCAGCCAGTCATACAATTCTTTATTACCATCAACCAACGACTGAGAGGCATAGCCAGCAATTTTGTTAAAGGCTTCACTCAATTCCGTAGCCGAAGCTGTTGGATTAAAGCGCTTTAGAGCAGACTGCAACCGAGAGGCTAATACCACATCCGAATAACGCGCTCTGTCTTCTTCTGCCCCATTGGGCGAGACTTCATCACCCAACAGGCATTCGTAGCCCAGTTCGGCGAGCCAATCGAAACAAAAGTCTTCTAGGTGGTTTTCGGTCATGACTTATCCTCATAGGTTACGTTTGCTTGCGATAAAGCGCGATAGGCTTGTTTTTCATGGGTTGGTGTTGTTGGAAATGCCAATCCTAAATGTCCATCTTTGGTCATGGGTTTTAAGTATTGTTGTCTTAATGCATCTGGATTGCGATTTACCAGCTTTGCAAGACTTGCTAAACTCATAAAGTGTTCTTGACACAAAGATAAAATGACTTGTTTCATTTTTTCAGAACTTAATTTGCTTTGCTGTTGAGGCTCTATTGATCTTTGCTCTAATGAGATCAGAAAGTCTAGTGTTAGGGCATCAAGATCATCTACGATGGGATGAGATATTTGTGTTGAAATAAAGCGCCCAAATTCATCTCTACTCACCTCGGAAGAAGTCTTGTATTCGGAGCTATTTTCTAACTGTTCGGAGCTAAGCTGTGAATATTCGGAGCTGCTCCGAATATTTGATAATGGGAATACATCTTCTGGCGTAGGCAAGAGATCACCAGGCAGAAAATAAACAGTGCCTCTTGATTTACCATCTGAATCCAACAACCCTTGTTTCACCAATTGAGCTAATAGTAGCGTGAGATCATGGGAGTGAGCATCGCAGATTTCCAATAAACGGTTATGTGTAACAACACGTTCTATGGCAGCAGTCGCCATAATCAATCGTCCTGTATAGTCTAACCGATCAAATAACGCGCCGAATCTAACACTTAAAGCATTTAAAATATCGTTAGGCAACAAGTCTGCCATTTGCAGTTTAAGCAAAGTCTGCTCTGGCTCATCTCTCTCTTCTAATACAGGAGGGCGCCAATGCTGACTTTTCCAACCACTGTAAATTTTAGGAACACCAGAACCACCGCGCTCCCCCAGACCAATCATTAAAAACATTTGGTGCAAAATGCGATTACGACAATCACTCTCACCACCTCGTAATACTTGCTCTAACGGCAATCGCATATTTCCGGGGTTTCTGAATCCAAACATATCTGGGCGTTTAACCACAAGCACAGAGACTCGTCCAGAATAGTCCGCGTGTACGAGCGTATTAACTAGGGCTTCCCTAAGTGCCTCGTGAACAGGGGTATCATCTTGTCGTTGACCATCTTTTAGCACAAAAGGTACCTTTAAATCCGCAATCAGTTTTCGATAAACACGGCGATAAAACTCAAATATATTTCCTGTCCACGAACCATCTGGCACTAAGCGATCAGTCCAACGCAGTTCTGTTTTAGCTTCTGGTCTCTCCTGATAGTCTACAAAATAATGAGGGAGTGCTTCTTGAATCGCAGACCATTTGCCGAACATGAGCAAACCAGCAAGAGTCAAACCCGCTTCTCCCGCTTCTCCCGTTTGTCTGTCTTTCCGCCATGCACGCAAACTGCTCAAAAAATCAAAATCGTTTTGTTCTAAAAATGGATGTCCAGGCTTTTCATCTTTTAACATTTGACGATAGATACGCAAACTATCTAAGTCTATGTCATCAATGCCAAATCCATGAAAAATACGAGCATCACGTTCTTCCTCGATTTGCTCTGCTAACATGCGTTTAACTTCTTCATCAGAACAGACTCTATCGCCATCATGTAAACGACGATAGGTATTGTTTAATGGATTGCCGTTCAGATATATAGGCTTTTGCTTACGCGTGGCTGCGGGGATTTGAATAACAAGAATTGCTTTACCTTCGATAGTCACTTCTTGTACGAGTGAATCGGACAATAAGTTCATACACACTTTTTTAGGGTTGTTCAGTTCGTTGAACAAGTCTGTACGCAGCTTTTGTATATTTTCGATGCCAGCAATTGAAAAGTTACCTTGTTTTTCGCGTACACCGAACAGCACAACACCACCATGTGCATTTGCCATGGCAGAGTAGGTATGCCAAAAATCTTTGGGAATTTCCCCCTTTCCATCTTGCCCTTGAGCTAATTTGCATTCCAACTCAAAAGTTTCGGATAACTGACTTAAGTCATCGAGTGATTGTAAGTTAAACGCCATTAGTGCCACTCGACCTCACTTTTATTAAAAGCATTACGTGGTAAGTTCCATTTTGGAAATAGCCACAGCGTTTCATTATTAAGCAAGACCTCAACTTTAACCTGTCCATTGGGCGAAGTGTAGAGCAGAAACTCGGTGGTTTGGTCTTTGGTGGATAAGCTATTCATCAATTCTCATCCTTGCTTGGCGTTAATTTAGCTATTGCATCCAAAACTTCTTTTAATGGCGTTCCGTCACCATGCTTGCCATCTAAGGTTATACTCGGGTTGTGGGCGATAGCATTAACCGCTTCCGTCAGCAAGGTTAGTTGTAACTTAGCATCTGGTTCTTGTAATGCTTCGACTTGCTTGCGGTATCCTTCATAAGATTTAGCCAAAGATTCTTTATGAGCGTATTCTTCCGAAAGTCGTTTGTTTTCGCTTTGTCGCTTACTGGCAAAAATGGCTAACCAGATAACGGGTAAAATTAATGGGGAATGAGCAAATATTTGAAGCATCGCATCAGTATAAGATTCGACTTTTTCGAGCATGAAATATGCGCCAATGTTCATCAGTAGCATTGAACCCAAAAAAACAAAACTCCAATTTCGCGCTTCTTTTTCATAAACAGTGCGCCTATCTTTGTACGAAGATGATAATCCTGCACTGGTTGCGCCTGGCAAAAGCCCTTCTATTTGATCGTGAAGTGCCTGATATTTGGTTGCCCAGTTCGTTTGGCTTGTTTCAGCATTTGCAATAAGCTTATCTAACTTTTGGCTAAGACTATCAACTCGATCTTCTTCCCCCTCAATGGCAACACCAAATACTCGATCATAATACGCATCAAGAGCTTTCTGTTTTGGCTTAACTGCGTTTATCAGCACGTCCAACTAAGTCTTAATCGCTAAAATATCATGCTTGGCGTTATGAATTTCTGTGGCGGTCGCAAGTGTGCCATCTTCACCATCAATAAGTAGTTCATTGTATTTTTCGTTGATTTTACTAACTTTTGATGTTGCTTCTGTTGTTAACTTCTCAAGATTGACAATGAGTTGATTAATTTGGGTTTGTGTTGACTGTATCTCGTCAGAATCATTAAAAAGCGTATCTGAAAAACTTTTTATGCGATCACGCTCACTCGTTAGCTCAGCCAGCAACTGACTGTACTGTTCGCGTGCTTTGGTAAATCCGTTTGCCATAAATTTTTACTCACTCATACTCAAACAACGAAACTTCATTAACATCCATCACCGCACTAAGATCAGCTATGACTTGTCTATCCACAATCGATGTTTTCATTGCATTCTGTAGTGGCTTAATCAGCCATGAAGACTCCCACAGTAGTTGGTTGTCAGTTTTATTA
>JAEMQD010000083.1 GCA_022759035.1 Thiotrichales bacterium | reverse complement strand
AACCGAGTTGGCAAAAGAGTTGCAATCTACCCACAAAAGCTTACAACAACTTGGCGCAGACAGTATTCATCTGTTTTTTGCAGGACCCGGCATTGCTGCTACCTTAATAGGTACCGAATTTGGTAATAGCATCCCAGTGTATTTGTATCATTATGATAAAACCTATCAAAATTATGGTCCTATGAATCGGAAGTTTATTTAATGCAACCCCCTCACACCCTAGTTAGTTTTTTAGGC
The DNA here is from genome assembly GCA_022759035.1 of Thiotrichales bacterium. GTDB lineage: Bacteria > Pseudomonadota > Gammaproteobacteria > Thiomicrospirales > Thiomicrospiraceae. Next base: position 3,880 of record JAEMQD010000083.1, on the reverse strand, counting down.
AAAGTCGTTAATGGTGGCAACTACCGCACTGCAACCTATCAAATTGAACAACAACAATACACTCAATCCTTTTTTGGACTCGCACTTGCTCAACATATAAAGCCTAGCAATCTGCTTATTATTGGCACATCGGGCAGTATGTGGGATGCACTGATCGAGCACACTGCCGACAGTGATATTGGTTACGAAAGTGAACGTTTAGCACTGATGCAAGCAGCTGAACAAAATAATGTCAGCCAAACACAACTCGATGCTATTGAACCCTTTGTATCCGCCAAATTAGGGGTTGATGTTCAATTGGAGTTGATTCCCTATGGATTAACGATCGAAGAACAACTTCATACCGTCAGCATCTTGGCTTCACATATTCAAAAAGGTCAACTCGTTACCTTAGACCTTACCCATGGATTAAGACACCTACCCATGTTAGGGTTTATGTCAGCGATTTACCTTCAAAAAGCTAAAGCTGTCACAATCAAAGGCATCTACTCAGGTGCATTAGATATGACAGACCCCAACACAAAAATTACCCCTGTACTTAATCTGACAGGTCTGCTCAATATCAACAACTGGAGCAATGCCCTTTCCATCTATGATTACAATGGGGACTATGGTATTTTTGCTAGCCTTATTGAGCAGCCGCAAATCAGCAAGGCATTAAAGATTGCATCCTTCGCCCAGCGTACCAGTCAAAGCGAACAAGCAAGACAACAACTTTCTAGCAACGATGCATTACTCAAAGATTCCCTTCAACAAAACCCTATGTCTGCGTTATTTGCCGAAGCATTACTCGAACGTTTGACATGGTATAAAAAACCCACTAGAGGTGAGCGTGAAGCCCAACTTGCTTGGCAATACTTGGAAACTAATGATTTCGCTCGCTCTGCTATTTATGCATTCGAAGCATACATTACTCGGCAACTCGAAAAAGATCGGCAAGACATCCATAATTATGATTTGCGCAAACAAGTCAGCGATCAGCAAGCCAAAGAAAGTAACGATATTAGAATGCTGCGCAGTATCCGTAATGGGTTAGCACACGGTGTTAGACCGAATAGCAAAAGCATTCAACAACTTATGAATGATGAAAACAAACTGAAGTCAACGTTGTTTCAGCTGTACAAAACCCTTTTCGAGTGAGCAATCCTATGCAGAACACCTCTTGTAATCACCAAGAAATCACTCGACTACGTCAACATAATCAGCTAGATCAGGCTTTAGCCATGGCACAAGAATGCTACTCACAAAACCCCAATAATATTTATATTCAAAGCGCCTATGGCTGGGTTTTGTGGGCAAAAATTAAGCAAACAATCGAGCAGCTCGACAAGGCTAACTATCGTGATAAGGCTGCATTGTATGGGCTACTTGAAAATTACTTTAAGCCTTATTTTCATTTTAAAAACATACATAGACCCGAGTTACTCAATAGCCGTCTCATTGACCAACTGAGTAACATTCCACAGTGGAAGCATTTTCTTGCTGTTGCTCGCTGGTTTGGCGTTGATCACTTTAGATCAGAGGACATGCAAAATCGCAAAACGCCAGATGGAAAAGAGTACGATTCTATCTTTTTAAGCTTTCATCATGCCTTAGCAGAAGCCATCGCTGGCAATACAGAGTTTGTGAAACCCGAACTGGTCAGTTGGGCATACGATCAAGTACAAAATGCGCTAAAACAATACCCAGATCACCCTTGGATCAACCAAAAACTAAGCAGATATTACTTAAATCGCCAACAATACAACCAAGCACTAAGCCATGTACAACCCCTAATCAAGCGTAAAAGAAATGATTTTTGGGTGTGGAGTTTGTTGGGCGATGTCTACCTTCATTTAGACCCACAACATAGTGTGACTTGTTATTACCATGCCATCGATCTGTGCAAACAGGATGTTTTTTCCCTATCCGTCAGAAAATCATTGGCAAAACTATTAGCTGAACAGCAGGAATACCCCGCCGCGAGCTATCAAATTAACGAAATTTTACGCATTCGGGAACAACATCACTATCAACTGAACGATGCGCTTAAAGCACTCATTGCCCAGCCTTGGTATCAAACGCATAAAAACGACACAGACCTGCCAGGTGATAAAAAGGTCAGTCGTTTAGCCAGCGCGCTCATTCAAACCTTAGACACACGCCCCGTTAAGACACGACGGGCGGTTATCGATCATCACAATAACGCCAAACGATTAACCTTTGCCATCATGGGTGCTGATCAGACACTGACGCTCATGCATAACCAGTTTCCCTCTATTACCGAGCTTCCCGCGCATAGCATTATCGAAGTCGATTTCAAAGAAGGTGATGAGCGACCTTTTGCGATTCGACCAAGTCTCGTCAATAAAATTGATGGCATTTATATGCCCTTCACTGGTGTGGTTAAACCCGTAATCGACAAACCTTTTGCTTTTTTAGAAACGAGAACAAAAAAACAAATCTTCATACCACCAGAACTGTTCAAAAGCCTATCTCATGCGCCTGCTCATAGCAAAATAACGGTAATGGCTATTACCAGCCAAGATAAAAACGGTAAGAAAAGCTGGAAAGCAGTCAAACTAATTGATAATACTGGTATACCAACACATCACATTGTACTCATCTCAGAGTCTCCTATGACCACAATGGGACCGCTATTAGATCCAAAAATTGGGGCAAAGTCGGTTACTTTGGTTGCCAGTAAGCAACAACAGAACAAAGCACAATCGCTGGCAAGCACCCTTAAAAAACACCAAATTCAAAGTGAAATTTTTACCATAGATGACCCCTTCGACCAAGATAAAATCGAACAGCAACTAACGCAATTAAAAAATCGCACTCACTCTGGCGCTTGCGTCAATATTACGGGTGGCAGTAAACCCATGTCATTTGCTGCTAACGAGGTTTTCGAAAGTTTACCATTCAAGCGCTACTATGTTCACTTCAACGACAGCATTATTTGGCTAGACAAGCAACAACCTGATCACCCCATTAGTGACACCATACAACTGCCACATTATATCGAGGCAAACGGGTTTAGTGTCATTGGACGCAGTGCACACCCTATGGCAGACGATTCGCTCTCTTGGATTAAACTCCTGTTAGAAAAATCGCTCAACGAATCGCTACAAACCTGCTTGTCACAAGCTCAGGGCGTAACTGCCGATGAACAAGGCATGATTAAACTGAAAAAAGGACAAAGCCAACTATCGGATGTTGAGCAGATATGTGAACTCCTTGCGCATGCAAAACTGGTTAAACTCGTCGATGATCAGATCTATCTGCCCAACAGCCAGACGCTTAAACTTCTACAGGGTGAGTGGCTAGAGCAATGGATTGCTTATCAGCTACGACAAATTCAAACAAAAGATAGCCAATTGCAAGATATACAACTGGGCTTAAAGGTAGCTAATCCAGAGCATGTTTACAGTGACCAAAACAATCCAAATAATGTCATGTCTGTTATGAATGAACTAGACGTGAGTTGTTTGTACAACAACAGTCTGCTTATTATCGAGTGCAAAACAGGCAAAGAATTTTCTGGTGCAGTGGCACAAAACGCAATTAACAAGCTGAATACGTTAAAGGAACAACTTGGTGGCGTTAAAGGGAAGGCGGCCATTGTTAGCCTTTACCCACTCAGTGCGCAAAACAATGCCCATGCAGCCTCCTTAGGCATTGCGGTGATTCAGGGGAAAGAAGCCCTGCTCAACGCCACAGAGCCATTAAGCGCCCTGTTAACCTGAGAAATTACAGCATGAAAAACGCACCATTTGATGATTTACTCCCCTTCTACGGGCTCGAGGTAACACTTGAATTTTTAGAACCCGCAGAATTCAACTATTTTCACCAAATGACGGTGGATGCTTTTTGTCGTTACCTAATCAACGCGGGTAAC
>JAEMQD010000088.1 GCA_022759035.1 Thiotrichales bacterium | reverse complement strand
TTAAAACCCAACCCCAAAGAACGCTTCTAGCTTTTCGGCAATATAGTCTAGGTGTTCTTGCCCTAGTCCCGGATAAATACCCAACCACAGCGTTTGATTCATAGTGATGTCTGTGTTCGTTAAGTCACCTACCACACGATATTCTAGCCCTTCGAAATACGGCTGACGAATAAGGTTACCTGCAAACAACAGGCGCGTGCCAATTTTCTGCTGATCTAGGTATTTGGTTAAATCGACACGACTCACACCAGCGGTTTCTTTGAGTGTAATCGGGAAACCAAACCACGAAGGGGTTGAGTTTTCGGTTGGCTCTGTCAGCTCAATAAAGTCGGTGACGGTACTTAAACGATTTTTAAGGTAATCGAAGTTAGCATTACGCTTTTCGATAAACTCTGGCAAGCGCTTGAGCTGCGCTAAACCACAAGCGGCTTGCATATCGGTAATTTTTAGGTTGTAGCCTAGGTGCGAGTAGGTGTATTTATGGTCATAGCCTGCGGGCAAGCTTCCTAGTTGCATGTTAAAACGTGTACCACATGTATTATCACAACCAGGCTTACAATAACAATCACGCCCCCAATCTCGGAAAGATTCGGCAATTTTGATGAGTTGTCCATTATTGGTGAATACCGCGCCACCCTCACCCATTGTCATATGGTGCGCTGGGTAAAAACTCAGGGTAGCGATATCACCCCACGTACCGACCATTTTGCCATCAAATTTAGCACCCAAGGCATCACAGCAGTCTTCGACCAACCATAAGTTGTATTTATCGCAAATTGCTTTAACTTTTGCTAGGTTAAACGGATTACCCAGCGTATGCGCCAACATAATCGCTTTGGTTTTTGGGGTAATAGCGGCTTCGATTAAGTCGGCATTGACGTTGTGTGTGCTTAAATCAACATCAACAAATACGGGCACTGCGCCAAATTGCACAATGGGATTAACCGTAGTGGGGAAGCCCGCCGCAACACCAATCACCTCGTCGCCTTTTTTAATGGCTCTGTTACCCAGCTTTGGCGATGTGAGCGTGCTAAAAGCCACCAAGTTTGCAGACGAACCTGAGTTAACAGTAATCAGGTGTTTAATACCGATAAACTCTGCGAGTTCTTTTTCAAACTGATCGTTAAATCGTCCTGTGGTTAGCCAACCATCTAAGGATGCTTCGACCATGTACTGCAATTCGGTTTCACCAATCACTTTACCTGAGGGAGGAACCACCGTTTTACCTGCTTCGAAGGGTTTATCGGCATACTGAATCGCGGCGTACTCTTTAACCAATGCGGCGATTTCTTGACGTAATGATTGGGTTGTTTTCATGGTTAATTCATGTCCTGCATATAATCGGTAATTTCTTGTAAGCACACTGCGTGCATGTCTTTATTGTCCAACCAAGCCTGATGCCAAGCGACAATACGATTGAGCGTCTGCGCTAAGCGCCATGTCGGTTGCCAGTGTAAACGTGCTTTAGCTTTAGAGATATCTAACTTTAAATAGCCCGCTTCGTGTGGATGTGCATTTTCATCGAGTTGCCAGCTTGCACCTTGCCACTTGGCAACCATTTTATCCAAAATCCAACTAACTGGCTGTGCATCTTCGTCGAAGGGCCCAAAGTTCCAGCCTTCTGCAAAGGCTGTTGGCTGTTCGTACAGGGCTTGCGCCAGCACGAGATAACCCGACAAGGGCTCTAGCACATGTTGCCAAGGACGTGTTGATGCTGGGTTACGAATCACCACGGGTTGATTCTGTTCAAAAGCACGAAGGATGTCGGGAATGAGGCGATCTTCTGCCCAATCACCTCCACCAATAACATTTCCAGCACGAGCAGAAGCTAAACCAACGCCTTGTTCTGCTAAAAACGAACGGCGATAAGCGGAAGTGACTAACTCGGCACAACCTTTACTGCTAGAGTAGGGATCATAACCACCCATAGGTTCGTCTTCACGATAACCCCATACCCATTCTTTGTTTTCATAACATTTGTCGGTGGTAACACTCACAATCGCTTTTAAGTTGGGGCAACTTCTGGCTGCTTCTAATACCTTGGCTGTACCCATGACGTTAATGTCGTAAGTTTCGAGTGGCTCACGGTAAGATAAGCGCACCAACGGCTGCGCTGCCATGTGAATGAGAATGTCAGGATCAAACCCAATCATGCTTGCTTTAACTTGGGCTAAATCGCGAATATCGCCAATATCTGACTGCATGCCATCGCCAACGTGCGCAACATCAAACAAGCTTGGGGTTGTGGGTGGCGTTAAGGCATAACCTTTAACCACCGCACCCATTTGCTGCAACCACAACGCCAGCCAACTTCCCTTAAAGCCTGTATGACCTGTTAAAAAAACACGTTTGCCTTGCCAAAAAGCTGGATTAACCACAACTTACTCCCATGTTTTCCAAGGTGCTTTGCCTGCTTGCCATAGCTCTTCCAAGTGATTTTTATCGCGCAAGGTATCCATTGGCTGCCAGAAACCTTCATGTTTGAATGCCATTAATTGACCATCGGTAGCCAAGCCCATTAAAGGTTCTTGCTCCCACGTACAAGCATCATCACTAATACGATCAATCACTTTTGGCGACAAGACAAAGAAGCCGCCATTAATCATGGCACCATCCCCTTTGGGTTTTTCCTTGAACTGCATAATCTGGTTACCTTGAAACTCTAAAGCGCCAAAACGCCCTGGTGGAAAGGTTGCCGTTAAGGTGGCATCTTTACCATGTTCTTTATGAAAGGCTATCAGTTGACCGATGTCTACGTTAGACACGCCATCACCATAGGTAAAACAAAAGGCTTCTTCATCTTTGACATAGTCGGCAACGCGTTTTAAGCGTCCGCCCGTCATGGTGTCGTCACCTGTATCGACCAAGGTTACAGTCCAAGGCTCTGCACGACGTTCGTGTACTTTCATTTCGTTGTTTTTCATATCAAAAGTGACATCAGAGGTATGCAAAAAGTAGTTGGCAAAGTATTCTTTAATGACGTAGCCTTTATAACCACAACAAATCACAAAATCATTTACGCCATGCTGGGAATACATTTTCATGATATGCCACAAAATTGGCTTACCGCCAATTTCTACCATCGGTTTAGGACGGATTGCTGTTTCTTCGCTTAATCGCGTACCCAATCCACCTGCTAAAATAACTGCTTTCATATTATGAATCACCTAATCTAAATTAAGAAGAACTGACAAAGGCATCAGAGTAAAAACTATTTTCTGATAAACCAGACTGAATAAACGCTGCTTTCGCATCTCGAATCATCGCTTCTGAGCCACAGGCATAAACGACAAAATCAGACAAGTCTGAATAGTCTGCTAACACTGCATTTTGTACATAACCACGAGCCCCCTGCCACGCATCATCTGCCCGTGACAAAACAGGGATAAGATTCACATGATCAGGAATGCTTTGCCAGTAAATATCTGCTTCGGTGCGACCACCCCAATAAACACTTATTGGTTGAGTATTGGGTAAAGTTGCAATCATGGCCTTAATGGGCGCAATACCCGTCCCTGTTGCAATAAATAAGGGCGTTTTCGTTGTTTCACGCAAACAAAAAGTCCCTAACGGTCCTTCAATGCGGAGTAGGTCGTTCACTTTGGCAGTATGAAACAAATAATCGCTCATTTGACCCTTTTCGACTTGCCGAACTTCGAGTACCAGCTTATTGTCATCGCGTGGTGCATTAGCAATGGAATAGCTACGACGAATGCCGTTGGCAATCAAGTCTATATATTGTCCTGCTAAAAAACGAAGAGGTTGATTAGGCGGCAAACGTAAGGTAACTTGGACAACATCACCACTAAGTTTGTCTAAAGCGTCAATGCGACAAGGCAGCGTTTTGGTTTCAATACCAGCTAAAAAGCCTAAATCCTCGATATCTAAAGACACGTCTGTTATTGCAGTTCGGCAACATGTGAGGATAAACCCGTTTTGTTGTTCTTGTTCGGATAGGCTTTCTTCGTTTTGCAAGAGAGTGGTTTCACCAGTGAGCACTTTCGTTTTACAAACACCACAGCGTCCTGTCTTGCAGCTATGCTCTAATACCAGCCCTTGCTGTAGCGCAGCATGTAATAAGTTTTCGCCTTGATTAAGGGAAAAGCCCTTGCCGTTATTCAATGTCACTTGCATAGA
>JAEMQD010000143.1 GCA_022759035.1 Thiotrichales bacterium | reverse complement strand
GAAGACATGCCCATGTTCCTTATAACTGACCTAGGATTAGTATAGCGCAAAAAATAAACCCCAAACCATGTGCGTATCAACAAAATTTAATGCGTAGCCAACCTACTTAATAAGCCCAGTTAATCAATGACCATAAAAATTTAATCATTGCGCTTGTTTTTTTACGGTAAAGTGACGTTGAATTCTGTTAAACACTGGAGAACAACAATGCTGATAACTCGTCGTCACTTACTGAAAACTTGCGCGCTTAGCGCGTTAACCGCTACGCTTAGCTTATCGGGAATGTACTGCTATGCAGCTGGTGCAACGATCGATCAAGCTAAAGCAATGGTTGAAAATGCTGTTAAATATGCTAAAGACAATGGCACAGAAAAAGCATTTACTGCTTTTAATGACAAAACCGTCGGACCGCAATTTTTTGATGGTGAACTTTATATTTTTGCTTATGATTTAACAGGCAATTGTGTTGCCTTAGGCGCCAACCCCAAAATGGTTGGTAAAAACCTCCTCGAAATGCAATCAGCAGATGGCAAGTTTTACCTGAAAGAAATGATTGAAAAAGTGAGTAGCCCTGCTGGGGAAGGTATTGTTGAATACGCGTGGACCAACCCAGAAACAAAAAAAATTCAGCCCAAAGCTTCATTTGTTAAACGGATTGCTGGCACCAATTATTTTGTTGGCTCTGGCGTTTACAAATAATATCAAAGTACGGGTGCGTCTAACGCACCCAAATTATTTACCATAGGTTTTCTATCATCGAAATCTATGGTAAATAATGTATTAACACGTTTAGGATCTGCGATGAAGCTTACCCAATTTGTTGGCATTCTGCCTCTGGTTTCTATTGTTTCGATGTTGTCTATTGGCAGCGTCTTTATCTATGCAGATTATGATCGTTATCAAAAAAAGACGAATGAAGAACATATTCGCGCGCTTACTGAAGACTTAGTCAAAGTGCGTAGCGATATTAATGCAATTAATGCCGCGGCTTACAAATCATTAGTGATGTCTAGCCTTGGCTTCTCTGAAAAAGCAGTACAAGAGCTTGTTACACAACAACTAGCGCTAATTCAACAGCTGATCCCTGCGATGGAACAAATTCTAGCGCACGCAAACGAACAACAAAAACCAGAAATCAATAACATCATTAAAAACATTCAAAGCTACAATAAATCAGTAAGTAGCGTATTTGACATGGTAACAAGCGATGCGACCTACGGCACCCAACTAATGGGTAGCGCAGAGCGAGAATTTAACAAAGCACGTGAAGGCATTCAGACGTTCTATGACCAAACCGTCGCTTACAACCAACAAATTGATGACGATTTGGTACAGAGTGATCGGCGAAACTTTTATCTCATCTTAGCTACCTCTGCCTTAGCAATGCTCGCAATTCTTAGCTTCTCGATCGGTGTTATTCGTCGAATCAGCAAGCGATCACGTCACATTGTTGACGCGATTGCACATTTAGAAGAGACGGGCAATTTTAACGCCACAGTATCACTCGATGGCAATGATGAGTTTACGCAAATTGGGCAGTCGGTTAATCACCTAATTAGTGGCGCATCACGAGCCATTCACGAAACCAATACAGTCGTCAGCGCTATTGCTTCTGGCGATTTTAACCAGCGCGTTGCCGGCAATTATATTGGCGACCTTAATGCTTTAAAGCAAGGTGTCAATGCCTCTGCGGCATCTGTTTCTTTTACGATGAGCGAACTGCAGAAAGTGATGGAAGCCTTGGGATCAGGAAACCTAGGACTACGCATGGATGACAAAGTTGAGACAGCCTATCGCAACATGGTAGAAAGTGCACTAACGGGTATTAACAATATCATTCGCCAAACCAACTTAGTTATGAGCAAAGCACTGAAAGGAGACTTTAGCCACCGTATCGACTGTCATGCTTGTGGTGATTTTGAAGTGTTAAAAGACAGCATCAATAACATGGTCGAAGGACTGGATGCTATTATCAACGATGTCAACAATGTCATGACTACCCGTGCTACAGGGGACCTGACCCAAAGAGTCAATGCGCCCTGTGAAGGAAAACTGCTCGAGTTGAAAGAGGCCATCAATAACTCTGGTTTAAGGTTAGGAAATACTGTTGAGCAAATTAACCTATCGGCCACAGCAGTATTGACGATTGCTCAGCAGGTCGATCAACAATCACAAGAGCTAACTTCACGGATCCAAGGACAAGCGGCTGCGTTAGAACAAACGAACGCAACCATGCAACAGATGTCTGGTTCAGTCAAAGACAACGCCCACCACAGTCACGAAGCGGCTTCATTAGCAGAAGAAGTGCAACAAAAAACACGTACGGGCACGCAGGTCATGCAACAAACCATTGATGCCATGTCGCAAATTCGGGAAGCCAATCATAAAATTAGCACCATTGTTTCATTAATTGATAGTATCGCCTTTCAAACCAACCTACTAGCACTGAACGCTGCTGTTGAAGCTGCACGCGCAGGTGAGCATGGCCGCGGCTTTGCTGTCGTTGCTAGCGAGGTACGCGCACTCGCAGGGAAGTCAGCGGAGGCCGCACAAGAAATTAAAACACTCATTGAAGAGGGCGTACAACGCATCGAAACAGGAACACAATTAGCTGATAAATCAGGCGAAATGCTTCAAAGCATTAGCCAGCAAATTGAGCAGGTTTCCCAAACCATTACGGTCATAGCAAAGGCAACGGATGAGCAGGCGAATAGTCTCTTACAAACATCACAAGCAATTAATGATATTGACCGTATGACACAGGAAAATGCCACGCTTGTAACCAATACTTCGGAAGCAGCAAGCGCCATGACACAACAGTCTGAACAGATGCGCTCTGTCATTTCTTTTTTTAAAACAGAACAGCAAAAACGTCTAGCTTAACTTACAGTTGGTATACCAAGACTAGCATACCAACCCTTTTCCTACTTCCAACAAATGGCTGCAAAAGAATAAGCGGTGTTACAATACTTAGCCAATTCAAGGAAGCAGCCATATGACGATCGATTATCCCGCACTACAACTGAAAGCTAAAGAAGACAAACGCATTCGTGCGGGAAATTTATGGATTTATAGCAACGAAGTTGACACATCGACAACGCCATTAAAGCAGTTTTCTGCTGGCGAAGTTGTATGTGTGCTTGATGCGCAAGGTAAAGCCCTAGGCATGGCAACAATCAACCCTCAAGCGTTATTATGCGCACGCCTGCTGACACGTGAAGTACGCGCTATCGATTGTGATTTTTTCGTACAGCGACTAAAAACAGCACTCGCCTTGCGTAGCGCATTATTCGATCAACCGCACTATCGTTTGGTGCACGGTGAAGGTGATTTTTTGCCAGGATTAATCATTGATCGTTTTGGTGATGATATCGTCGTACAGCTTGGCAGCAGCGGCATGGAGGCGCTAAAAGCGCCGATTTTAGCGGCAATTCAGCGCGTTATACAGCCTAAAACCATCATTCTACGCAATGACAGCCGTGGCAGAGCCTTAGAAGGCATGGATAGCGAAGTCGCTATTGCGTTAGGGCAAGCACCTAGCACGCTGTGCTTATCCGAAAACGGCGTTACCTTTCATGCGCCAGCGCTTACAGGACAAAAAACGGGTTGGTTTTATGATCACCGTAGCATGCGCGCACGCTTACAAAGTTATGTGGCCAATAAAAAAGTCCTTGATGTTTTTGCTTACCTCGGATCCTTTGGCGTGCAGGCTGCGGCCTTCGGTGCTCAATCGGTTACCTGCGTGGATATTTCGCCGCTCTCTGCAGAATGGGTGGCGCGTAATGCCGCGCTCAACGGCGTTGGCGATAAAGTTAACAGCATTATAGGCGATGCATTTGAGGTCATGACACAATGCTTAGCAAACGGCGAGAAGTTTGACTTAGTGATTGTCGATCCTCCCGCTTTTATTCCTAAAGCAAAAGACCATGCGAAAGGGTTAGCTGCTTATCAAAAACTCAATGCCTTAGCCATCCGCTTACTAACACCTGGCGGTGTTTTGTTTTCAGGAAGTTGTTCGATGCATCTCAGCCGCGATGAATTATTAATGAGCATTCAAAAAGCTGCACGCGCTAATGATCGTATGGTGCAATTACTCGAAGAAACACACCAAGCGCCAGACCACCCGATTCACCCTGCCATGAAAGAAACGCAGTAC
>JAEMQD010000104.1 GCA_022759035.1 Thiotrichales bacterium | reverse complement strand
ACGATGAAGTTGATACTATTAAAAGTTGCTATTTTGATCATTGGGTTGAACTGTAATGATCAAAACTCAGTGACAAAAAAGGCGCCAAATGCCTTAAGCTGACGCTAAGTTATTTAAAGAACACGGCTTCAGGTGTAATTTAAGATGCTACAATAGCGTAACTATACTATGTAACGGAACCCTGTCATGCCAGACACAGACGGTATTGAACATATTTTAGCAGAATCAAGATTAGTTGTTCACCTACAACCCATTACGGCCATCAGCGGACGCACTGTATTTGGTTTTGAGTCACTCATTAGAGGCATTGATAAAAGCGGAAACCTCATTCCACCATTTAGCCTCTTCGAAATGGCAAAAAATAAAGGAATGACGCTTGAACTAGACAAGCTAGCCAGAAGGCTTGCCGTGCAAGCATTCAAACCCTTATGGCAACAAGACAAAAAACGCATCTTATTCGTCAATTTTGAACCCAAGCTCATCGAAAATTTTGAGACAGGAAGCTCCCTATTTTACGGTGAACTACAAAACGCAGGCATCCCTTACCAAAATATCGTACTTGAAGTTAAAGAGGACGAAATCAGCGATACAAGCAAACTGAAAGACTTCTGCAATCACTATCGCGAACTTGGCTTTAATATCGCCCTAGACGACTTTGGCTCTGGACAATCTAGCTTTGACAGAATTGCCATCGTGCGACCAGACATTATTAAAATCGATCGCAGCCTGATGGCTAATATTAGCCAAAATCAAATCAATCGAGAAATCGTCAATGCCGTCTGCAAAATGTGTCAAAACATTGGTGCGTTAGCATTAGCAGAGGGCGTTGAAACCTTAGATGAAACTGTTTTTGCTATTGCGCAGGGTGCACTGCTCATGCAAGGCTATTACTTCGCCAAACCCAGTTGCAATCCGCTAGACAACCAATTAAGCGAAAAAGTTAGCGCAGTACAACACAGCTATGCAGAAATGATGGGCAACTTACAGCTTGAGATGGACAGAGTTCACAAGATGGCAAAACAGGTAGAAGATCGATTTTTAACAATCATGAACACCATCGAAACAATTGAGCACTGGGAAAGCTTCGCACAGCCACTCTTAACAGCTTGCCCAAGCATAGAAGCCATTTACCTCATCGACGAACACAACAAACAAGTTGGCTCAACACTGATTAAAAGCCAAACACGCGCCTTGTACGAACCAACACCACACGGACACGATTACTCACTTAAAACTTACTACATTCGCGCACGCAATGCGATCAATGGCAGACATTTAACACGCCCTTACCTATCTCTGGCATCAGGCAGCCTATGTCGCACACACGCTTCTTGCATTTCGGTCAAGCAAAGTTCCTTTGTGCTCTGTATTGATTTTGCGGTTTAAGCAGCACGAAACACTATCCACTAACCCAAAAGCGTTGTAACCGCCATCATGCTGGTTGCAACTTCTACCAAACGCTTGCCTGTCAGGGCATTCTATTGGCAGTTTAAGCGGATTAATTTGTTTAACGTTACTTGCTATTCCCAACCTTGATTGGTGCGCTTATGCTTGTGGTGGTGGCTTATAGTTATAATTGGTTGAAGAGTAGGTATTATGCTTAATTTAAATAATGAATTAAAACGCTTAATCTTAAGTTAATCAGCAATTTTGTCGAACCACAAAATGTTGACATCTTAGTTAGCTATCTTTTTATTAGGCATAAAATATGCTTAATAGATATAAAACTTCCAAAATGAATCTAAAATTGTGCAGTTTTTATCTTTTTATGAATGTATTTGCACCATTTTGGTTTTTCGGGAGGCGTCATGGAATACAAAGGCATGCGGCTAGATAAAGAAATCGGTGAATTAATTCGTTATATGCCCCAGGTTGACGACTTTCGTGAAACATTAACTAAGTTGCAAGCCGTATGGGATAATCTCGCGTTACTCGGTCAGTTGTCTGGCGTAGGTAATGAAATGGGTAACACCCGAGAAGCCTTTTTCGAGTTGAGTCAGTCGTTAATTAATCATTTAGGGCGTGAACATTGGCAACGCATGCAAGATAGCCTAACGATGAAGGCTTCGGTTGCCGTTGAAATGTTGCTACGTAATTTATTTGAGCGTACTGCCGATATTGGCTTTCTTGCCACAGATCAAACCATTGCACAATTTATGAAGCACTTTCCTCCGTTAAAAAAACGTTATGGTAAACAAGTGCGCGAGGAGAGAGCTGCGCGCTATCTTCGTATGCAACAACATTTAGAGGCTTATGTTGCTAAGTATTCTGTTTATAACAATGTGATTTTGCTTTCTCCTGATGGTGAGGTGGTGTTTCAGTTAGTGGACAATGGTGTTGAAGTTAGTCGCGACCCATTAATTCAAGAGGCTTTATCAACACAAGCAGCCTACGTTGAAGTGTTTCGTGCTACGGATATTTTGCCTAATGTGAAACAGCCACATATTTATGCTTACCGTATTGTCGATGCGAATGATCAGGCACTGGGTGTGTTGTGCTTATGTTTTAACTTTCAAGATGAGTGCCAGCGAATTTTTGCTGAATTAGATGATGGCGATTGGTCAGTAATGACGTTAACAGATGCTCAAGGTGTCGTTATTGCCAGTAGTGATGATGTGCAAGTGCCTATTGGCTGCCAACTGCAAGCATCATCGCAGCAAGTGACGATACAACGATTTGCTGGGCATAAATACTTATCTGTTACCATGGCGGGCAAAGGTTATCAAGGTTATCTTGGACAGGGCTGGAAAGGACAGGTTATGGTGCCACTCATCTACGCTTTTGATGGGGCGGCTAATACGACAATAACTTTGCCTAGCTTACAGGGATTAGAAATTTTTTCTGAGGAGTTAATGTCCATTCCTGTCAATGCAGATCGTATCCAAACAAGTTTGAATCGATCAGTTTGGAATGGTAGTATCAAGCAAGCACGTAAAACTGACGATTCGGTGTTTGGTCGAGCCTTGTTATGGGAAGTGAGTCAGACTGGGTTAAAAACAAAAGCCATTTTCTCAAGTGCAATTCAAAACTTATATCAAACTGTTATTGGTGCTACTTTGGCTAATAATCGTTTTCTTGCTTCGTTGGCTATTAATATTATGGACCGTAATTTGTATGAGCGCGCAAATGATTGTCGTTGGTGGGCGCTAACCGATGCCTTCCGACAAGCGCTGTCTGCACCTGTTATCGATACAAATACACAACAACAGCTTAGTAAAATTTTAGCCTACATTAATCAGTTGTACACGGTTTATACTGGAATGGTGCTGTATGATAAAAATGGACAAATTGTTGCTGTTTCTGCGGCCAATTTATCCTCTTGGGTCGGCAGGCAATTAGATGCGCCATGGGTTGCTAAGAGTTTGTCACTGCATAATAGTCAGGATTACGTTGTTTCCGATTTTACGCCTAGCCCTTTGTATGATAATCAAGCAACTTATATTTATGCGGCAGCTGTTATGCATCCCGATCATCCACAACAGGCGGTTGGTGGTATCGGTATTGTGTTTGATAGCACACCTCAATTTTCGGCGATGTTGTCTGATGCGGCCCCAGACGGGCATGGGCATGAATCTTTTGCGGTTTTTTATAATGAAAAACAGCAAATTATTGCGACAACGCATCCCCAGCTAACCATTGGTGCAACCATGCCAATCGATATGCGCGTAGCACAAACACAAGGATCGGACATTGTGAGTTGCGCATTAGGTCGTTATGCTGTTGGTTCTGTTGGTGCTAGGGGCTATCGAGAATATGCAGCGGCGCAAGGTCATCGTGTGCATGCGGCTATTTTTAGTCGGATCGGTGCGTTGTGTGAAAACGAAATTGTGATCAAATCTGCTGCTTATTCCCCAATGGTAATGACAGAAATGCCAGGCGCACAATTATCCATAGCTAGTTTTATGCTGGCAGGGCAGTTATTTTCCGTTCCTTCTGATGCGGTAGTGGAAGCTGTTTCTATCGAAGAAATGAGTTATAGCGCAGCAGTTGGGAATTCCTTGTTTTCTGGCTATGTTACCTATCAGCAACGCGCTGTGCCTGTGCTTTCATTAGCAGATTATTTAGGATTAGAGAATAGTGTTCCTCAGCAAATCATTATTGTTGAAAGCCAAGGAATGCGTTTTGGTATTTTGGTTGATCGTTTAGATCAGGTATTTAACTTATCTGAGTCACTGTTAAGTGCT
>JAEMQD010000062.1 GCA_022759035.1 Thiotrichales bacterium | reverse complement strand
ACCCATATTAAAAGAAATTATGCCATTTTCATCAATGTTTTCTGCTGTAATGCTTAGCCCAATTGATTCGAGCAGTGTTTTCCATTCGTTCACATCTAAACTCATAACAGACTCTTTTTAAAACTCTAGGATAGACTGCATTTCATCCACGCTGACAGCCTGTTTATCGAGCAATAACTGCACTAATCTTGCATGGTTTGCTCGGTTGCTTTTTAACAAAGACAAAGAGCGTTCGAACTGAGCCAGAACAATATCCTTTGCTTCTTGTTCATAATCATCTGACTTTTCTGACCAACAGTTGGGCGTTTTATCACTGAAACCATAATAACCAAGGTAGTTCATAGCCAGTCGATGTGCCATTGATAGATCATTGCTATTGCCAGCGCCGCCAGCACCTGTCGTGGTGTTTTCAATGCCATAAATCATCACTTCTGCTGCGCGACCAGCTAGACAAACGCATATTTTGTCTAAAAGGCTTTCTTTGGTTTCATTTTGCTCTTGCCCAGCCATACTGACAAAGCCGAGAGCACCTTCATTATTTGGAATAATTGTGGCAAAACGTACACGCGTTCTATGCGTTGGTAACAACAAGGCAACTAAAGCATGTCCAGCCTCGTGGTTAGCAGTATTTGCGAGCTCAATATGGCTTAAAGGTTTTCTATCCGCATCTGGTGGTATTTTATAAATTTCATCGAGTAAATCACTCATTTCGATAGGACGACTATCTTCGACACGAGCTCTGCGTCGCGCACCGCGAATAATGACTTCAATATCGGCTCCTGATAACCCAATACAGGCGGTCGAAATTTGGTGGAGGTTTTCTTCAGTTAGATTGTTCGCATAGGAAAAACGCGCGAGCACTCCGTGAATCATTGCCTTAATTGCCGATGAGTCGGGAAGGCTTAAACGAATCAGTCGATCTAAACGCCCTGAACGTCTTAGTGCAGAATCGACATTGTCTGGGTAATTGGTTGCACCAATCACAATAATCCGATCTCGTTCATCAAAGCCATCAATTTCAGTGAGTAGTGCATTTAATAACTGTGTGTTATAGCTTGCATTCTGTCCCGAAAACTCGTCTCGATTACCAATGCTATCAATCTCATCAATAAACAAAATTGTTGGCGCTTGCTGACGTGCTAAGGCAAAAGTTTCTTTGATCTTTTTTACGTTTTCATCAAGACCATTGCCCGTTGTCCAATCAGCAGCAGGAGCTATAGCGATAAAACTAACGCCACATTCACTTGCAATCGCTCGTGCAATCGTGGTTTTTCCTGTTCCAGGCGCCCCATAGAATAAAGCGCCTTTATCAACTTCGCTCCAACTGATGCTGCCCTTACGTGCAAGATTAATATCGTTAAATAGCTGCTTAGCCCATCTTTTGGCTGCCTCTGCCCCATATATATCATTTAAGCTGAGCGACTTTCCTAATAGTTGTGCCACTTGTTTTTGTTTGGCAAGCTGTTCTAAACCGATCAACCAATGTTCGTTTGATAATAAATTAGCAACAAGTAATTCTTGCGGGCCAAGCCACTTAAGCCAGTCAATCTCACTTAGATTTACGGATAATCCACGAAATTGTTCGGCATACATAGATAAGTCAGTGGCGGTTGGGGGGGGAATACTGAGATAGCAATCAACCCTGACCAATGAACGAAATGTTTTTGGCAACGTGTTTTTAGATGCAGCAGTTAAAACAATACCGCTCGTTTTTTTTGACTCGGTGAAATTGACTACCTGCTGGGAGAGAAAAGCGGGCAGTCGATCTTCTCTTATCTCATTTAAATCAATAAGTGTGAAACCACTGATTGCCTTCTGAATGGCAGCATTGATCTTATCACTGTAAAGTGGGTATGGATTTTCAACAAAAAAAACGGGTAATAAAGGATTGCTGGCAGTCATATGAACAATCGTATCGACAACCGGCTTAACCAGTAATGCCCAAATAGATTCATTCAATTCTTGAGGAGATGTTGTTTCATCTGACTCAACTTGCTTAGAAAAGTGTGCATAAATACGCTCTAATATCGCGTCGCCTTCTTGGTCCACTTTGTTTTCCTTTATTTACTGAAACCTGATGCTTATCTTACCCGAATAGATACAGAAATACAGCAACCATTCTTGCTTTTTTGGTTGTTTTAAAAGGATAATTTCTTACGTAAAATCATTAAGTTTCAACGAAAACATGCATATATGCTAGTATGACGGTACTTTTTATTAGTTATCAAGGAGTAAGCCATAGATGAAAGGTGATGGACGTAAGCGCATCTTATCGCTTGACGGTGGCGGTATTCGTGGCTTAATTTCAATCGAAGTTTTGGCGCGCATAGAATCTTTATTACAAGAAAAACACAATCAACCTGAACTTGTATTGTCAGATTACTTCGACATGTTCGCTGGTACGAGTACTGGTGCCATCATCGCCACCGCTTTATCACTTGGTTGGTCAGTTAGTAAAATAAAAAAATTTTATGAAATCAACGGTCAAGGTATGTTCGATAAGTCTTTTCTATGGGGACTTGGCAAACATAAGTATTCGGGTGAAGCCTTAAAAGAGCTATTGATGCAAGCCGATGTCTTTGGTGACCGAACTTTTGGCTCTTCAGATATTCAGTCCTTACTCATGCTGGTAATGCGTAACGTAACAACTGACTCACCTTGGGTGATCACAAACAACCCCCAAGATAAATACAATGATCTTTCTCGATCAGATAGTCAGCTTCATGTACCTCTTTGGCAACTGGTAAGAGCCAGTGCCGCTGCCCCTGGATTTTTTCCGCCCGAACAAATCACCATCGGTGATAAATCGTTTGTTTTTGTTGATGGCTCTATTTCATCATTTACTAATCCCGCATTCATGGCTTTTTTAAGAGCTGTTGCTAAGCCATACAATATTCATTGGCAGCCAGGAGAAGATAAGCTGCTAATAGTTTCCGTCGGCACAGGTGTCGCTCATCATCGATTAGATGACACTTCAAGCGACAGTTATAACCTAGCAACCGCTGCCCTGACGGTACCAGCATCGATTATTTTATCAACGATTACTGAACAAGATACTTTGTGCCGTATTTTTGGCAATTGTGTTAATGGCCATCAAATTGACCGTGAAATAGGGGATTTAATTGGAATTGAATCACCCGCAAACAACCACTTGTTTACCTATGCACGCTATAACGACGAGTTAACACAAACTGCATTAGAGCGAATGGGATTAGGACACATAAATTGCCACGACTTACTGCCGATAGATTCAATTAACCATATGAATGAATTGAAAGAAGTAGGCAAGGCAGTGGCAAAACAAGTCGAGTTAGCGCATTTGATTTAATAGTTCATTGATTTTGCTCAATGTCGTCAAGATGTGATTGCTCTAGCCATTCGGGGTCGCTTTCAGGATTGTATGATTGCTTTAAACCATATTCTTCAATATAAAGTGGCAAATGATGCTCTCTTTTTATTGCATACTCTCGTAAAGGATTATCTAGTTCATGTTCTAAAGTTTTAATTGCTTTTTCGGTTAATAACTCTGCTATTTCTTCATTGCATTCAAGATGATAATAGTTTGCAATACGCAATAAATATTTTGCCGTTAAAGCATGTTCATGGCCGAGTTTATTTATAATCAATACTAGAAACTGAGCTAATTCCTCTTTAGGTATATCTGACTCTGAGTCAAAGCAGAGATTTAAATTATAAGATGCTTTATCAAGTCTATCTATATACTCAACTAAGTCAGTTTCGAGCACTTTACTTACTTGGATAGATAACAATGCAATATTATATAGTCTTTGGCATATTTTTTTAGTTTGATCTCTTATCTCTTCACGTTTTTTTAGTTTTATTGGGTCCTGGTATGTGCTTGTATAAATAAGCATTGCGTCATTACCGGCGATAAAATGAATTTCTATCATTTTATCAAGTATAAATATAATATCGCCAATATTTTTTATATAATCTATTTCTTCACCATATATAACTGATTCAAGGACACTTATTGACTTATTGATATGACTAAATAGTTTTATACTATAATTAAATTCACATAATGAGAAGAAAGCATCTTTAAAAAGATCGAAGTCTACTACTAAAACAGAGTATATTTTTTTAAAGCTGCTAAATTCTTCTAGATAAATTCTTAATTCTTTTTGTGGATTAATTTTAAAAAGACAATGCCGCTGATAAAATACTTCAGAATTTAGTTGTAATTTGTATTTAAAAGATTCTTTTTTTGAGTTTAGCAACAAATTTTCAAAAAAATCAATCATTCTATTTCTTGTTTCATAAACGACTGATTGATTGTTGTTAGGATAGTATGTCAATGCAGCATTCTGAATGCCACTATGCATAA
>JAEMQD010000026.1 GCA_022759035.1 Thiotrichales bacterium | reverse complement strand
TGCCAAAATTACCTGGTGCATTAGCACCATAAACCAATGGTGAGCGAATAATCACCATTTCTAGTCCCGTTTTTTGTGCAATGGCTTTTAGCCCCTGCTCAGCTTCATATTTAGAGACACTAAAGGGATCATGGGGTTGTGGCTCGGCGTCCTCAGAAAAAGGCTTACCTTGCTCTGTCCATTCACCATTGACCTTAATGGAACTGACAAACACAAACCGCTTCACGCCTGCTTGTACTGCTTGTTTGGCTAAATTTAAGGTGGCGTGGGTATTGGCTTCACAATAAACTGCTAAAGGCTCTTGCGTAGTGTCTTTCATGACATGAGCGCGAGCGGCACAATGTACCACCACATCCACGCCTTGCAAAGCCTGCGACCAGTCTTGTGAGGCAGACAAATCGCCCACCACTGCTTGGGCGACTTGTGTAGACAACTTGGCAGAATGGCTTCGCACTGCGGCAGTACAAGCAATATTTTTTGCAAGACAATCTTGCAAAAAAGCAGAACCGACAAAGCCTGTTGCACCAGTGATTAAAACGAAAGAGTTAGCACCCAAATTAATTTCCTAACCCACTGTAAATATAAAGATGTGTTTTAACCACATCGTCAATTGAGTACCTGCTTTCGGCTAATAAACGACCTTCGACTCCCATTGATTCTCTAAGATTTTTATCAAGAATCAACTTTTCGATTGCATTAGCCAGTGATAGTGGGTCTTTAGCTGGCACTAAAATACCTGTTTTATCTGGAATAATTGCATCACGACAACCAGGTACATCCGTTGTTACGACTGGTCGTCCACACGCAGCAGCCTCTATCAATGCTTTGGGGAAACCCTCGCGGTAAGAGGGCAAAACAAATATATTACATTTAGGGATCATTGTTTCTGGATGATTAGTATGCCCCCAATATTCAACCACTCCACTCGCGACCCATGCAACCAGCTCTGATCTTTTAAGAGATTTGGGATTGGCATCAACATCGCCAACAAGTACAAAACGTGCATTGATATCTTTATTTTTTAATAAACTAGCTGATTCATAAAACTCGTAAATACCCTTATCTTTTAGCAGTCTAGACATAAACATGATCATAACTTCATTTTCTGGTTCTTGTTGCATATGGTACTTAGTCAAATCCACACCAGAACCAGGAATTAAAACAAATTGATCGTCATTAAGCTTGCACATTTTTGCTATTAGCAGATGATCATTTTTATTTTGCACAATAACTACATCATTTTTTTTACCTATTGCCAATCGATAAAATAATTTAGCTATTGGAGCAATTAGCTTACTTTTAAGATCACTACCAATAAAAACATAACCCAACCCTGAAATAGAGAAAACACGCTTAATTTGGGTAAAACGTGAAACAAAGCCAGCGTATAACACTGGTTTAATGGTTATTGCATGTAACAAATCGGGATTAACTTTTTTTAAGCACCTAAAAATTTGAACAAATAACCTAACTTCATTTAATAAGCCAATCGAAGCTCGCTCCAAATTTAATTCATGCAAAATAAATCCATGGCTGGCTAATAGATCGAACTTGTCTGTAAATTTGCAAGCAATATGAACTTCGTAGCCTTGTTTTTTTGCTTCTAATGCGATTGGCAAACGATGAGAAACAAAAAACCAATCCACATTAACAATAAACAAAATTTTTTTCAAAAATTATTCCTATTGTGTTTCTAACCACTGTTGGAAAACTAAAATATCCCATAGGTGATAGCCCCAATTGCGCTTACCTGACAAATGTTCTAGCCACTTTTCTCGAATTGGCTTTGGATGAAAAAAGCCTTCACGCTCTAAACGTTGTTCATTTAGCAAACACTCCGCCCATTCTCTTAACTCACTGCGCAACCATTGATCAATCGGAATGCCAAACCCCATTTTAGGACGATCAATTAATTCTTTAGGTACATATTGATACAACACCTGTCGCAAAACCCACTTCCCTTGATGATTTCGCAACTTCATGGACATAGGTAGAGACCAAGCATATTCAACTACTTGATGATCTAAAAAAGGAACACGTGTTTCCAACGAAACAGACATGGCGGCACGATCAACTTTTGTTAAAATGTCATCAGGTAGATAACTTAATGAATCCAACAACATCATCCGCTCAATATCAGAACAATCTATATTCTCTAATCTACTGTTGGTTAACCACGTAGCCGACTCTATCCCTTGCTTGACAACACTGGCAGGGTCATCCCAATGTGAAACCAAGCCATGATATAAATCACTTACAGATGATTTTAATAGCACGTAAGAAGCTTTATGGAGCTTATCGCCTGCATTAGACATACCTAAAGGAGATAATAACTTGGTGTATGCTGTTGGTGGTATGATACGAATCAAATTGGCTAAATATGACCTTATGGGTAAAGGAACTTTACTTAACTTTCCCCACAGACGATTTGTCATAGTATAGCGATTATAACCAGAAAATAACTCATCCCCTGCGTCGCCTGACAAACTTACTGTTACATGCTGCTTAGCCAGTTTACTGACTAAATAGGTAGGTATTTGCGAGGAGTCTGAAAAAGGCTCATCATAAATAGTTGGCAACAAAGGGACAACATTCAACGCATCCTTAGCAGTCATATACAATTCAGTATGCTCTGTCCCTAAATGCGCGGCTACAGCTTTGGCGTTTTCCGCCTCGTTAAAACGTTTATCATCAAAACCAATGGTAAATGTTTTTATTGGTCGAGATGACATATTTTGCATTAACGCAACAACCGTTGATGAATCAACCCCACCAGACAAAAAAGCACCCAGTGGCACATCTGCCAACATTTGTTGAGAAATGCTAGATTTTAATACGCGGTCAAGCCCTGCGATGGCCTCTTGTTCTTTTCCCACAAAGGGCGTTGACATGCCCTGCGTAGCAATATCACTCATAGACCAATAACGTTCAATCTCAATGGACGATGAGCCAACAGAAAAAGTTAAATACTGACCTGGTTCTAACTTTGAAATACCTTGGTAAATTGAATAAGGCGCAGGAATATAATTGTGTCTTAAAAATAAAGCTAAAGCATCACGGTTAATGGCTAATTCAATATTAGGCAAAACTTTAATCGATTTTAACTCAGACGCAAATACAAACTTGTGATGATCAACAAAGCCATAATATAAGGGCTTTTCTCCCATTCTATCTCTTGCTAAGTAAACTTTACTCGATTTTCGGTCATAGAGTGCAATAGCAAACATACCGACTAAACGCTTTAATGTATCAAAAAAACCCCACTCGTCAATCGCTGCTAAAAGGGTTTCAGTATCTGAATGACCGCGCCAGTGTTGATTAGCTAATTTTTCTAATTCATTTCTAATAATTAAATGGTTATATATTTCACCATTAAAGACGATCAGATAACGCCCAGAATTAGAAGTCATGGGCTGATGACCCGCTGGACTTAAATCTAAAATCGATAAACGAGCATGTGCTAAACCAACATCTGTATTTTCATCAAAAAAAACACCATGATCATCTGGACCACGGTGGTGGATAACACTAACCATTTTTTCTAATGTTCGATTTGGTTGTTCAAACGTGCCTATAAATCCAGCAATGCCACACATAAATTATTTCTCAACCCATAGTAATTCGCTATAAATATCTTCGTAACGTCGAACCATTTTATCTATCGAGTACTCTTTTTGGATGTGTTCTTTTCCTTTTTCGCCTAACAACTTTCTTTGTGACTCTGGCATCTCTATCATATTTATTAATGCATTAGCCAAGGCATCTGAATTTTCTGATGGGACAATTGTACAAAGATTATTAGCAATAATTTTTGTATCTCCAACGTCGGTAGCAACACAAGGCAACCCAGACAACATAGCTTCAACTAGAGCATTAGGAAACGCTTCGGTACGAGAGGGCAAACAATAAATATCCATCACTGAAAGGCATTGTGGGACATCATCTCGTTCATCTAAAAGAATAAAAGAGTCGGTAAAACCAGAATTCTGAATTAAGGTATTTAATGTTCTATTCTGCCAATTATTATCTCGACCAACTAGCAAAAATTTAATATTAGGATAACGCTCTAATACCTGAATAGCTGATTTAACGAAAATATCCTGCCCTTTAACAAAGTTAAACCGACCAACAGAACCAATAACAAGCTCATTAGCAATATTAAAATTACTGCGAAAAAGAGATCTAAAATTAGCGTTTACATTGATAAAAGCATCTGCTGAGTAACCATTAGGAATAACAATCATATTTTTACTTTTATATCCCAGCGAAGTGTGTTTACTTTTAGCTGATTCCGAAACACAAACAATACGAGAAGGAATGATATAAGATAAAAGTGCATTTGTTCTTCTGATAAACCTTGTTAATTTAGCATCAGCCGCTAAATTAGTCGTACGAATACACCAGATAACATTTTTAACGCCTGC
>JAEMQD010000077.1 GCA_022759035.1 Thiotrichales bacterium | reverse complement strand
AAGATCGAGTCGGTTTTGCAGAGATTCATGATAGCTTTTTATCTGACTCCATAGAGGTTGAGATTCCTCAGAGCGTTATCGATATGGAACCATCGGGTAATACTTTTTTTGATACTTATCATTGTGAGTTGGTTGAATTAATATCTTCTTCGCTTAAAACTCGTTACACAGCACCTGAAGTTGTGAGTTTGAGTTTAGATAGTTTGTATATGCTTTATTCAGATGTGGTGAGTTTTTGTGATGATTATCAATCATTGCAACAGCGCTTACAAAATGCAGAGGGTTACAGTCAGTGGTTATTATCAGAGTTGCAAAAATATGGGTCTAGTGGTTATGAATCGGAGGATGTTAATGATGAAAAACAACAATTGATTGATGACTTGACTAATAGAATTAATAAGATGGAGTCTGAAAAAAAGCTGCTGAATCAAAGCAATGAATCATTAAGATCAACTTTAAAAGATATAGATGATATTTTTGATCCAGAAATGCGAGAGGTATTATTTCCCATCGCTAACGTAATAAAGTCTTTTGAAAACTCAGAATGTTTTGAAAAATGTCAGGTCAACCCTCAGTATAGATCTTTAGGAATGTACCGCCAATGGGTACAAGAAAATTCGGTATATTCTTATGACAAGAAGTCATATCTGTTTGGAAAATTGCTATTACAGTACTATGAATCAAAATACTAAATTTTGTCCGTTATAACTCTATGAAATAAAATAAGTTACTGAGTTTTTTTGTTTTATTTTTTATAGGTTTGTCCAATTGGACAACCTATCTGTCAAACAACAATTTCTTTTAAGCTGAATTTAGGTTCGACGCTTCGCTGCCTGCGGGTACACACCATGCACGGCCTGCGGCGTTGAGCTGTGTCGCTGGTTAAACAGCGGTTTAAATTCGGCAATAAAGGAGATTTTTGCCATGAAAACTATGGTTCGTACTTACCTAACTCCTGAAACAGAAGGGCAAATTAAAATCCTTGCCCATTCGTCAGGTCTGTCTGTGTCAGCAATTATTTCAGAGTTAATTGAAATGGGATTGCTGCACAAGTCAGATTCAAACTCATCTCATCATGATAATGCGACCAATATTTCGCCAGCTCTGCAAGAGCAATTGTACTTGTCTAATTTAATATTGCGTGTGATGTTGTCGCATGGATTAGTCAAGCCAATAGGCGATGAAAGTTATGCCAATTTGCGATCTCAATCACAAGAGTGGGCAGCGTCACGTATTCGTCAATTAGCGTTGGCGGAGGTGTAATCATGGCTATTTTAAGAAATGATGGTTTGGGAGTGCTATCTCAAGGTCTAACACGTGCACGTCATTTGTGGAATGATTTGTTGGTGCAAGTATTATTGTTAGGAGTTATTGCATTATTAGCCTTTATTGGTTGGTCCTATCAATGGTGGGAAACTTTAGATGCTGTTGATCAATCATATTGGTGGTTATGGTTAAAAGCACATTTGGCTGTATGGCTTGGATTGCCAATTATTGATATTAGATATTTTAGTGATGGTGCTTGGCGTGTTGCTGATGCTGGATCCATTGTTCAGTGGCATTCATTAAATCAGTATGTGTCGCGTTTGCATGATGGTTTTCTTGAGTTGTGGACATACCCAGTATTAATCGGCAGTACTGTTTGGATCGCAATTGTATGGTATTTATTTAGCATGGGCAATAACCAAACAGATCATGACATTGTTGATGGTGCACAATTACTCTCTCCTAAACAGTTTAAGAAGCAGCTTGGTAAGCAAGCTGGAAATTTAATGTTGGCTGATGTGCCAACAGTCAATAATGCAGAGTTGCAAAATTTCTTACTTGCTGGCGATCCTGGCACAGGTAAAAGTCAGTTGCTATCTCAATTGTTATTGCAGATTCGTGAGCGTGGTGATTTGGCGATCATTTACGATACAAAGCAAGACTTTGTCCGTGATTTTTATGATACCAAAAAAGATGTGTTACTCAGCCCTTTTGATAAAAGATCGCAATATTGGGATATTTGGGCAGATGTTAAAACCCGGCTTGATGCAGAGACGTTCGCGGAAGCAGTTATTAAAGAAAGCCCAAAGGATCCATTTTGGTCAAACGCAGCCAGAATGTTATTAGTCGAAGGCTTATCTCGCGGAAAGCGAAGTAAATTATCGATAAAAGCAACATTTGATCGTTTGATGATTAGCAGTCTATCAGAGTTAAAAGCTTGGCTTAAAGGTACTGCTGTAGAAGCGGATATGGAAAACGAAAAGACGGCTGCTAGCGTGATTACGCAACTTAAAACCGAAGCGCGGAGTTTGCGTTATTTGCCTGAAGTTGACGGCGAGGGATTTTCTTTACGCGACTGGCTGGATCAACAACTTAATATGGGTTCATCGGGTTGGTTGTTTTTACCTATGCCAGAGTCAGTGAAGGCTGTCGCATCTCCGATCATCGCTGCTCAAATTGAGTTGCTTGCGACGCATATTCTGTCTAAGCCAACCAATTTGAATCGTCGTATTTGGTTTATTATCGATGAATTACCATCTTTACCAAAAATGCCAGTCTTAACCCGATTGTTGCAGCAAGGGCGTGGTTATGGTGTGGCAAGTGTATTGGGTATACAAAACGTCTCTCAGTTGCGAGCAACTTATGGTGTTGATGGTGCTAATGCATTATTGGGATTGTGTATCAATATGGTCGGTCTGCGCAGTTCAGATCCAACAACAGCTGGGTACATCTGTGAGCGTTTAGGAAAGCAGATGCGTCGTGAAATGAGCTTAAATCAATCGCACTCGCGCGGTAAGTCATCCAATGTTTCTCAGGGTCAAAGTGAGTCAATTGTTGAACGAGCGGTTGTCTCTGAAACAACTTTGATGCATTTACCCGATCTGCAAGGTGTTTTTTCTGCAAAAGGATTTTTAAATTCAGCCACTATACAAATTGAATATAAGCAATTAAACGCATTAAATACGCCTTGGTTGCCTGTAGAGATGGCATTGCTGGGTGATGACTTGCTCGATGTTGATTCTGAAAGTCTTGATGGTGATATGGATCATGTGAAACCCAATCAACAATGGGACATTTGATCATGTTTAATGTCACATCATTAACCTCAGCCGCTGGTGCGGCTGAGTATCTAACACAGGACAATTATTACCTTGAATCTGGGCAAGCATCTAGCCAATATGTTGGTAAAGGTGCTGAAGCTTTAGGATTAACCGATAAAGCTGTTACCAGTGAAGAGCTTACGAAGCTCCTCACTGGAGAGCTGCCCGATGGACAGCAAGTGGGTCGTGTTGGTGAACACCACCCAGGATGGGATGCTACATTCAGTGCACCTAAGTCTGTTTCAGTACAGGCATTAGTTGCGGGTGATGAGCGTATTTTAACGGCTCATGATGCTGCCGTTAAAATCGCATTAGAGCATTATGAACGACATGTTGTGACACGCGCTCGTGTCGATGGCAAAATTGAAAAACAATTGACCAATTCACTGACCGCTGCAACTTTTCGGCATGAGACTAGTCGTGCGTTAGATCCACAGCTTCATAGCCATGCGTTAGTGCTAAATATTACACAGGGTAAAGATGGTGATTTTAGAAGCGTTGGCAGTGAGTCTTTATATCGTCTACAACACGAGTTAGACGGTATTTATAAAATAGAATTGGAGGCACGGCTTAATCAACTAGGCTATCAAACTACTCGTGATGAAAAAGGGCAATTTGAGATCAGTTCGGTGCCTGAGCTGGTGCGTGATACTTTTTCTACACGCTGTGGGCAGGTTGAAGAAGAGTTGGCTAAACATGGCCTCAGTCGTTCGGATTCAACTGCCGAACAACGCCAGCAAGCAACGCTAAAAACCAGAGCCGATAAACCAACACACCAAAACAGAAACGCTTTGCGTGATATGTGGCAACAACAAGCCCGACAGTTGGACTGGACACCTCAAATACCTGTAATGGGTCAAGAAAAACAAGACGAAATTTCTAAAACTAATGTGGCTGAACGTGTTGAGCATAGTATTAAAGTGTTTACTGAAAAAGATGCGGTTGTTAGTTACTTTTCGATTTACAAGCACATTAACGCTGGTGAAGGTGCAGCGATTAGTAAAGATCAACTCCATTCAGTCATGAATGGTATGCGTGAACAGGGTGTAATTGAGCAGAGAGAATTGCACAGCTATAACCGACATACCAAAACAAAAATGACAGATCTTGCCATTACCACACAATCAGCCAAAGAGATTGAGCATAAAATGCTTTCCACCGCCAACGCGATGAATGTGCCGAGTAAACCCACTTGGATCGGTAGAGTGAGCACGAGACTCGAGACGTTAGCGGTGAACAGTGGATATTTCAAAGGCCACGCTATTTCTTCTGAAAAATCGGCATCTCGCGCTGTTGACGTGCGCATTGCGATTGATGCCAGTAATGGCAAACACTGGACACAAGAACAACGTACC
>JAEMQD010000167.1 GCA_022759035.1 Thiotrichales bacterium | reverse complement strand
ATACGTCGCCTTTGGATGAAAGATACCCATCAACCTTTGGTGCTTTAATAAAAGCGTAAAGTTGATTATTTCTGTCACTAAAACCTTTATAATAATGCCCAATGAAATCTCTTTTACTTTTAGGAAACCCTATTTCCTCGCACGTCAAATTCTTGGCTCTGCTTAATCGCACTTGGGTGTGTTGGGGTGTCTCTGTCTTGTTACTGACTTTGTTGGCTTGGCAGAGCGCGCGTTTGCTCTGGTGGATAGTTACTCCTATTGACGCTGTGCCAGTGGTAACAGCTTCTCAAGTGCCTGCTAGCCCTATATCTTATCAATGGCGACATCTATTTCCAACCTTGAGCGCGGTTAGCGCTACTTCATCTAGCGATGTATTGGCTGATGCCAGTATGCTGAATGGTTGGCAGTTGCTGGGCGTACTGGTCGACGAGCCGACAAAACTCGCGTTAGTACAACAAGGTAATGGCGGCGCGTTATTGTGGTTGCAAGAGCAACAACTTACCGCGCAAGGGGTAAAAGTAGAGCGCATTGAACCGCAACAGGTTATGTTGCTTACCAGACAGGGCATTAAGACACTCAGCTTATCTAAGGCAATCCCAGTTAGCCCTGCGGTTTCAGTAACGACACCGACGGCTAATGTGGTGAATTTGTCTGAATTACGTGCGCAAGCCAAACAAAACCCTACCAGTGCCATGCAGTGGCTCAATATTCAACCCCAATTCGATAATGGTCGTTTGGTGAGTGTGTTGGTACAACCTAAAGCAGGACAAGAAGCGATTTTTAAGCAGTTGGGTTTTATGGTAGGTGACCAACTTATTGCGCTTAACGGTCAATCGATGGCCGAATGGATGAATAAATTAGCCAGCTTGCCGAGCGTGTTAGATGGCGCAGGTGCGAGCGTGAAAGTATTACGAGCAGGAAAAGAACAGGAATGGTCGCTAACATGGTAATAAAGCAAGCCTTAAGGCTCAGTTTGTTGGTGGGATGTTTATGGACAACGGCTCATGCCGCGCCTACTACGCCCAGTTCAAAAGAAGCGGCAATGGTCATTAACCTAAAAGAGGTTGAAATTGCCCAAGTGGCCGAAGCGGTAGCACAGGTGACGGGTAAAAATTTTGTTATCGATCCGCGTGTGAAAGCCAAGGTAAGTTTTACCACCAATACGGGATTGCAACCGAACAAGCTGTATCAAACCTTTCTGTCTTTTCTGAAAGTACATGGTTTTGCTGCGCTCGAAAATGGCGATTTGGTCGAAATTGTCCCTGTGAGTGTGGTGCGTGATAGGGCGCAGCGCGTTGGTGACAGTCTTGATGAAGATGATTGGGTAACGCAAGTGATTAGCCTCAAGTATGTGTCGGCAAATAAGCTTGTTGCTTTGTTACGTCCTTTAGTGGCGAACGAAGGGCATTTGGTGGCGAATCCCGATTCAAATAAGCTGATTGTTACCGACCGTTCGGGCAATATTACCCGCATTAAGGAAGTGGTGTCGCGTGTTGATGTGCCGTTTCAGCACAGTTACGAAGTGGTACAGTTGAATTATCTGTCGGCGGAAGAAGCGACTAGCCTCATTAAAACGCTCAATACGGGCATGGATAAAGAGCTTGCCTTAGTGGTTGCCCCCGATTTGCGTGCCAACCGACTGATTTTATCGGGCGGTGAAGCGCAACGTATAGCAGCACGCGCTTTACTGGCGCAAATTGACTCACCCGTGCAGCAACAGGGACGAGTGCAAGTCATTTACTTACAGTATGCTAAAGCGACGGATTTAGCACCAATTTTGCAAAATATTGCAGGTGCAGGTTCAACCCTAGCAGCGGCCGAGCAGCAAGCGGCTGAGGGAGCAGAGCCGAATATCGGTGACGGTGGACTGAAGCAGATTGCTGTTGCAGGTGCGAGTAAAGTCAGTAAGAAAAAGGCAGGTGGTTCGGATAGCGACATCAGTATCGAAGCGGATGAGCGCATGAATGCCTTGGTGATTAGCGCTCCGCCACAGCTCATTTCGACCTTGCGTGAGGTGATTCGTCGGCTAGACGTGCGTCGTGCGCAGGTGATTATTGAAGCCATTATTGCCGAAGTTTCGGAAGAGCAACGTCAGCAATTGGGCGCAAGTTGGGTAGCGGTAGGTCCAAACGGTGCTGGGGTGTTTAGTTTAGACGATAGTCTAAAAAATATTGCCACAGGTACGGCAACGGGCGGCACAGCGGGTGCCCTAGGATCGGTTAGTGGTGCGGGCGTGACAGCCATTGCGGGCGAAAGTTACGGCAATGACCAAGGTTGGGGGGCTTTATTACGCGCTTTGCGTTCCAATACCGATAACAACATTTTATCAACACCTTCCTTAGTAACGATGGATAATGAAGAAGCCAGTATGATTGTTGGGCAGGAAGTGCCTTTTAGTACAGGTAGCTATGCCAGTACTGGGGTGGGTGGCGGTGTGGGTACGATTGGAAGTCCTTTCCAGACCATTAAGCGTCAAGATGTCGGCTTAAAATTGAAGGTGAAGCCGCAAATTAATGAAGGTGACAGCATTCGTTTAGAAATTGAACAGTCAGTTTCTAGTTTAGTGCCTAACTCTAAAACGACCTTAGGTTCAGTCGATTTAGTCACTTCTAAGCGTGAAATTAAAACCAATGTGTTGGTTTCTGATGGTAATTTGGTGGTACTGGGCGGTTTGATTGATGAATCGGAAAGTGAGTCTTTATCTAAAGTACCTGGGTTGGGTGATATTCCTGTATTGGGGTCATTATTTTCTTATAAGGAAAATAAAATTGCGCGTAAAAACCTCATGGTGTTTTTGCGTCCCCGTATTGTGCGTGACGACCAGCTTGCGGTGGCCTATGCGGCCTCCAAATACAATAAGTTACAGCAACAATCGGAAGGGTTGATTCAGCGTAAGCAGACCAACAGCCGTGAACTGGTTTCGCCACGGCTGCCACTAAATGCCAGTGAGTTGTTGGCAGAAGATGTTGTTATTGCCAAGCGTGCCACGCCAGCCCCCGTTGAGGATCGTTTAAACATGACCAGCGAGCCATTACGCCCATGAGTGTTGCTGAATGAGTAGCCTGCGTTTCCCTTACCATTTTGTGCAAGGACAAGGGGTGTTGTTGGTACACGAATTAGAGGGTTGGCGCTTACTGATTCGCCCCAATGCTGCTATCGAAGCCATTCAAGAAGGCTTGCGAGCCAGTCATACAGTTAAGCCAGAATTACTGAGGGTAACAGAGGCTCAGTATGAAGTGGCGGTATCGCGCGTTTATGCCGATGGTGGTGAATTGTCGGGCAGTGAAAGCATGCTCGATGCGTTAGACATGAGCGATGCGTTTGATTTAATGCGTGTGCAAAAAGAGGATTTGCTCGCCTCTAATGATGAAGCCCCCGTGATTCGTTTTCTTAATGCCACGCTAGCCGAAGCAATCAAACGTAAAGCTTCCGATATTCATTTAGAGCCCTTTGAAGACACCCTGCGTGTGCGCTTTCGCATGGACGGGATGCTACAAACGGTATTAGAGCCGAAAGCCACCTTTGCGCCCTTGCTCATTTCGCGCTTAAAGGTGATGGCGCGTTTGGATATTGCCGAAAAACGCTTGCCGCAAGATGGTCGTATTGCTTTGCAGCTAGGCTCGCGTATGGTCGATTTACGGGTTTCAACACTGCCGTCGCAATATGGCGAACGGGTGGTGTTACGATTGCTTGATAAGAGCGCTGGACTGTTGGCTTTGTCGCAATTAGGTATGCCCGAACAAGTGCTTTCGGGTATTGAAAGCAACCTTGCAAAAGCCCACGGTATTATTTTGGTGACAGGCCCTACAGGTTCGGGAAAAACCACCACGCTTTATGCGGCACTGTCCCATTTGAATGCGGTGGAACGTAACATCATGACCGTAGAAGACCCAGTAGAATACGAACTCAACGGCATCAGTCAAACCCAAGTCAACTTAAAAACCGATATGACCTTCGCGCGTGGGTTGCGTGCTATTTTGCGTCAAGACCCTGATGTGGTGATGGTGGGTGAGATTCGTGATGGTGAAACGGCGCAAATTGCCGTTCAGGCTTCATTAACGGGGCATTTGGTGTTGTCCACCTTGCATACCAATACGGCCATTGGTGCCATTACCCGCTTGCGTGATATGGGTGTTGAACCTTTTTTACTGGCTTCGTCTTTAATTGGTATTTTAGCACAACGTCTGGTGCGTCGGCTGTGTCCTCATATTAAGGTCACACGCGTTGCCGATGAAGCCGAATGTCGTTTACTCTCGCGTCCTGTCGAAGTGCCTTTGTCTTTGTATGAAGCGGGGTCTAGCCCTGATTGTCCGTCGGGTTTTGCAGGGCGTATGGCAATTTATGAGTGGATTAGCGTCGATGAGAATTTGCGCCACCTCATTCATTCAGGCGATAGTGAACAAGCAATGGAAGCCTATGTACGCAGTATGGGCATGAAGAGTTTGCGTGATAACGGCTTCGAGCAAGCTTTAGCAGGTAATACTACGCTGGCTGAAGTGTTAAGAGT
>JAEMQD010000124.1 GCA_022759035.1 Thiotrichales bacterium | reverse complement strand
TCATTCTCTGGATGTACTTTTAATTGATGATATTCAATTTTTTAGTGGTAAAAATCGTACGCAAGAAGAGTTTTTTTATGCATTTAATGCGTTGATCGAAGCGAAAAAACAATTAATCATTACCTGTGACACCTACCCTAAAGAAATTGCCGGAATGGAAGACAGGCTGAAATCAAGATTTAGTTGGGGATTGACTGTTTCCATTGATCCGCCTGAACTCGAAATGCGAGTAGCTATCTTATTAAAGAAAGCCCAAGCTGAAAAAATGCATTTAGAAGAAAATATTGCTTTTTTTATAGCTAAACAAGTTCGCTCTAATGTACGTGAACTTGAAGGTGCTTTAAAACGTGTATTTGCTTATTCAAGGTTTTCTAACAAACCAATTACATTGGAATCTGCAAAGGAAGCATTGAAAGATTTGCTTGCAGTTCAAAGTCGTCAGGTGTCAATAGAAAATATACAAAAAACAGTGGCCGATTTTTATAAAATAAAAATCATAGACTTACACTCTAAAAAAAGAACACGGGTATTAGTAAGACCACGACAAATTGCCATGTCTTTAGCTAAAGAGTTAACCAACATGAGTTTACCTGATATTGGCGCTTCATTTGGTGGCAGAGATCATACAACAGTGATACATGCTTGTCGTAAAGTAGTTGAATTAAAAGAAGAAGATTCAAATATTAATCGTGAATATGCTTTATTGTTACAAGTGTTAACCAGTTAAACATTACTTAAACAAGTTTTAACTAATTATAGAGTGGTCTACATAGAGATATTTTAACTAATTGATTATTAACGATATAGTAAGATATTAATTAAATTCAGCACAATTATTATTGTTATTAAGGTTATATATGTTATTACTAGAAACTAATCGAGATACATTACTAACACCCTTACAAACTGTAATGGGTGTTGTGGAAAAACGGCACACCTTACCTATTCTTTCTAATGTCTTGATTGAAAAAACAGGTAACCATTTGTCCATTTTGACCACCGATTTGGAAATACAAATTAAAATTGATACTGAAATAACAACTCCTACAACTACAGGTGATTTTGCCATTACAGTTGCTGCAAAAAAAATGGTGGACATATGTCGGGCATTTAATTCAAATGCAATAATACGTTTAGAAGCAACAGATAATCAATTACAAATTAAATCAGGCAAGAGCAGATTTAATGTGCAAACGCTACCTGCTAAGGATTTTCCAACCGTAGACAACAGTTCTGAAGCCAGTAATCATATAAAAGTAGAACAGAGAATATTAAAAAACCTAATAGCCATGGTTCAGTACGCAATGGCTCAGCAAGATATACGTTATTACTTGAATGGTATGTTGTTAGTTCTGGAAGACACTGCTATCACAGTTGTTGCAACTGATGGTCATCGTTTATGTCTAGCTGCTGATAATTTAACCGAATCGGTAAATAAGCAAGAAGTTATTATTCCTAGAAAAACTATATTGGAATTGACAAAGCTACTTGCGGATACAGATGAATTCGTCACGCTGACACTTTACAAAAATCAAATTAAATTTGAACTGGGTAATACCCAACTTATTTCTAAAATTATTGATGGTAAATTTCCTGATTACAACCGAGTTATTCCAACAACCCATAAGAATATACTTACT
Organism: Thiotrichales bacterium; assembly: GCA_022759035.1. Taxonomy (GTDB): domain Bacteria; phylum Pseudomonadota; class Gammaproteobacteria; order Thiomicrospirales; family Thiomicrospiraceae. The sequence continues at coordinate 2,897 of JAEMQD010000124.1, read as the reverse complement.
GCTAATAGGATGTTATTACAGCAATCTTTACAACGTGCTTCAATATTATCAAATGAGAAATTTAGAGGTGTTAGGCTGGTTTTGTCTCAAAATGAACTAAAAATTGTATGTAATAACAATGAACAAGAAGATGCGCAAGAAGAAATAGAAGTTGATTATCAAGGTGACCCGCTTGACATTGGTTTTAACGTGTCATATTTGTTAGATGCACTTAATCATTTGAGTTCTGAAAAAATATTATGTCATTTTGGTGATGCTAACAGCAGCATGCTTATGACTATTCCAGATTATGAAAACTATAAATATGTCATTATGCCTATGCGCATCTGATATCTATCAAGTTTTGCTTAATCAGGATTTTTTTATTTGAAGAAAAACCCTTGATTAGGTATGGCATAGTTAAGTTAATTTGTTTCACGTGAAACACTAAGAGTCGAGTATAAAACATGAATAAAGAATATGATTCAAATAGCATCCGTATATTAAAAGGCTTGGATGCAGTGCGCAAACGCCCAGGTATGTATATAGGCGATACTTCGGACGGCACGGGCTTACACCATATGGTATTTGAGGTGTTAGATAACGCAATTGACGAAGCATTAGGTGGTCATTGCGATGATATTAAGGTTATTATTCATGCAGATAACTCGGTTTCTGTAGCAGATAATGGTCGTGGAATTCCTGTAGATATTAAGCAAGATGATGAATTTAAGCGTTCTGCTGCAGAAATTGTAATGACCGAGCTGCACGCTGGTGGAAAGTTCGATCAAAACTCATATAAAGTTTCTGGTGGTTTGCACGGCGTAGGCGTATCTGTGGTCAATGCGTTGTCTGATTGGCTCAAATTAAAAATTTGGCGCAATGGGCATAGCCATCAAATGGAATTTAGACAGGGTGTCGCAGTTTCTCCATTAGTTGAAACAGGTAAATCAGATCGACATGGTACGGAAGTGCATTTTTATGCGTCAAAAGAGACATTTGGATTGGTTGAATATCACTATGACATTTTAGCTAAGCGTATACGTGAACTTTCATTTCTTAACAATGGCGTAAAAATAGAGTTAATCGATCAGCGTGATGGAAAAAGCGAAAACTTTGCGCTTTCTGGTGGTGTCGCAGGTTTCGTACAATATATGAATCGTGCAAAGACCGCCCTGCACCCTCATGCATTTTATGCTATTGGTGAAAAAGATGGCATGACGGTAGAAGTTGCTATGCAATGGAATGATTCCTATGCAGAAACTGTGCAATGCTTTACCAATAATATTCCACAGCGCGATGGTGGTAGCCATTTAACAGGCTTACGTACAGCGATGACGCGTACGCTCAATCAATATATTGAGCAAAATGAATATGCCAAGAAAGCAAAAATAGACACCACTGGTGATGACATGCGTGAGGGATTAACGTGCGTGTTATCAGTGAAAGTGCCAGAACCAAAATTCTCATCACAAACCAAAGATAAACTGGTTTCGTCTGAAGTTCAGCCTGTCGTATCGGAAGTTGTTAGCCAAAAGCTCAGTGAATTTTTGTTAGAAAATCCTAACGACGCCAAGATCATCGTCAATAAAATCATCGACGCTGCCAGGGCGCGTGATGCTGCACGTAAAGCAAGAGAAATGACACGACGTAAAGGCGTTTTAGATGGCGTAGGTTTGCCAGGCAAACTGGCTGATTGTCAGGAAAAAGATCCAGCTCTTTCCGAAATTTACCTGGTCGAGGGTGATTCCGCGGGTGGCTCGGCAAAACAAGGGCGTGATCGCAAGTTTCAGGCGATTTTGCCACTCAAGGGTAAGATTTTAAACGTAGAAAAAGCCCGTTTTGACAAGCTGGTTTCCAGCCAGGAAATTGTTACCTTAATCACTGCGCTAGGCACAGGGATAGGCAAAGACGAATATAACGCTGATAAACTGCGTTATCACCGCATCATTATCATGACTGACGCGGACGTCGATGGTTCGCACATCCGTACTCTGCTACTGACTTTCTTTTATCGTCAAATGCCAGAATTGGTAGAGCGTGGGCACATCTATATCGCTCAGCCACCATTGTACAAAGTGAAATATGGTAAATCCGAGCGTTATCTCAAAGATGAGCATGAGTTCAAGGCTTACCTGCTCACAGAAGCCACCAAAGATGCCAAGTTAATAACTGGCGCAGAGAATGGTAGTGAAATCAGTGGTGTTGCACTAGAAAATATCGCTCAGTCCTATCTGCTTGCTGAGGCCATCATTCAGCGTATGAGCCGGGTTATTGACGGTGCTGTAATGCACACGCTGATGGATATTGAGCCAATATCACTGGATACACAAGCTCAGGCTGAGCATGCTAAAGCTATTATTGACGCTGCTATTCATGATAAAAATCTTAGTATAGAAGTTGAGTATAATGAAGCACAGGAAAGTTATTCATTAAAAATATTGCGTCAGTATCATGGCAATACGCAAGTTACCCGTCTGGATAGCGGCTTTGTTCAAAGTGTAGACTACATTCAAATCAGAGATACCAGTCAGGTACTGCAAGGACTGTTAAGTGCAGGTGCGCGTGCGCAACGTGGTGAGAAATCACAACCAGTAAGTTCATTTAAAGACGCGCTAGAGTGGTTGCTCAACGATGTAAAGCGTGGACTGTCTATACAACGATACAAAGGTCTGGGTGAGATGAACCCAAGTCAGTTATGGGAAACAACCATGGATCCTAAAGTCCGTCGTCTAATGCGTGTACAAATTGAAGATGCAATAAATGCAGACGAAATTTTTGTCACTTTGATGGGGGATCAAGTGGAACCCCGCCGCGCATTTATTGAAACCAATGCTATGGGTGTCCGTAATCTGGATGTTTAGAGATAAGAATATAATATCGACATTCAGCCATAATTGATTATGGCTGAATGTTTA
>JAEMQD010000070.1 GCA_022759035.1 Thiotrichales bacterium | reverse complement strand
CAGTCTACGGGACTGCCTACGGCAGGCGTATGCCAGTAAGGAAGTAAAAACCGTTTGGGTATAATGCATTAAGTTTATTCGTAGGAGATGGTGTATGAAGCGATATCGTGTATTTTACTTTCTTATTTCTTTGTTTGTTTTGCCGCCAGTATATGGACAAATAGGTGATGGCTTTGGTGCGCATTGGCAGCGTTTAAAAGAAATTCGAGAAACGCAGCGAGAGAATAAAGAAGCGGTTGTTAGTGAGACATCTTTAGGCGCTAAAGATGAAAACATGCAACCAGATGTTTTTGCTGGTCGCGATATGCTCGTTTATGTTCCCTCTGTTTTACCAGAGAAAGGCCAACGTGCATTACTGGTTGTTTTGCATGGCGGTGGCGGTAATGCCAATTTTATGCGTGAGCATTTGAAAATAGACGGTGTCGCTGAGCAGAATCACTTTATCGTTGCTTATTTGAATGGTTCTGCTGCCTCGACGATAGGTGGACGTCAGCTTAAAGCTTGGAATGCTGGTTCTGGGTGCTGTGGCAAACCTTACACCGATAACGTTGATGATGTGGGTTATATCTCTAATGCTGTCACTTACTTACAAAATAAGTATGGTGTTTCGTCTGAACGTATTTTTGGTGCGGGTCATTCTAACGGTGCTATGATGATGCAAACCATGGCATGTCAAACCAACTTATTTACTAAAGTGGCTACGTTAGCAGGCACGCTAATGAGCGGGTTGTCCACTTGCCCAGCGGCTCATGGGCATACTATTTATAATTATCACGGTGCTGATGATCAAAATGTACCTATTGCAGGCGGTTTTGGTACAAAAGGCGTGACTAACATTAACTATACCGCACAGACAGAAGCTAAATCGCGCTTTGAAAATGCAGGTGGGCATTATTTTTTAACGGTGCTGCCTGGTGCTGATCATGCTATTGAGCATTTGAATGTAGCCTCACAACAGCAAGACGGCATGACAATCGCAGAGCGCATTGCTAAAATATTAGGATTGGCTTCAATGCAGTAAATAAATATAAGGGCACCTCTAAAAACCCAATGGGTAGGAAGTTTCTGCTTACGCAGCACTAAAGTGTGAAGGAAGGGGGTGCGAAAAATAACATGTAACGCATTGATAAAATAACTTCCTTCAGCCAAAAAATAAAGTCGGGAACGCTAAATTAGGGAGTAGGCGAATGACCAGTATCTTAACAGCAGCACAACAACGTTATACCACCAAAGCATTCGATGCTAATAAGCGCATCAGCGATGCCGATATGGCGCAAATTGAAGAACTGCTGCGCTTGTCGCCATCGTCGATTAATGCTCAGCCGTGGCATTTTGTGATTGCCAGCACGCCAGAAGGGAAAGCCTTAGTCGCGAAAGGCACAGAAGGCGCATATGCCAGCAATGCCCCCAAAGTATTGAATGCCTCGCATGTGGTGGTGTTGTGTACACGCATGGATATTGATGGCGCACACCTGCAACGTGTCGTTGACCAAGAATATGCCGATGGTCGTATTGCTAATGAAGCGGCAAAAGCTGCCAATTACAAAGGGCGTTCGTTCTTTTTAAATTTACATCGCTTTCAAAACCGAGATGTGCAACATTGGGCCGATAAACAAGTGTATTTAGCACTGGGAACGTTGTTGTTGGGTGTTGCGACTATGGGCATTGACGCTTGCCCGATTGAAGGGTTTGATAATGCGCTGTTGGATGAAGCATTAGGACTGCGTGAGCAGGGGTTGAGTAGTACCGTTGTGGTGGCACTAGGTTACCGAAGTGATGCTGATGTCAATGCCAGCTTGCCTAAGTCGCGGTTTTCAGCATCTCAGGTGATTACGCGTATCTAATCGAGCTGTTAGCGCCTTGCGTTGGCAAGACGCTTTAGTTTTTTAGGCTAAGGTGCTTTGCCATTCGTTTTCTTTGAAGCCGGTAAGCAGTACTTTTTTATCGGCATTGACTAGTAGCGGGCGCTTAATCAGGTTATAGTGTTGTTGCATTAAGTGTAATGCCTTGTTGTTGTCTAAGTTTTGCTTATCTGTTTCGGGTAAGTTGCGCCAAGTGGTGCCTGTTTTTTTAAGCACCGCTTCCCAGCCTAGCGTGGCAACCCACTCCGCCAGTTCGCTTGGCGTGCCAGCGCTTTTAAAGTCATGAAAGACATAATCAATATGGTGTTCGCCAAGCCACTTTCTGGCTTTTTTGACCGTATCGCAATTGGTAATGCCATAAAGTGTGTAAGTTTTGTGCATACTGCGCCCCCTTGGTTTTAGTTGGAAGCTAGTGTAAATGGGTTGCCTGTATCTGACAAGTTAGCATTTTTTCGTTATGATGTTAGCGCTAATCACCCTATTGTTGAGGAATTAATGTGCATAGTTCGTCGGTGAATCGTTCTACTATTGCTGTCTTGGTCGCTTTGTTGGCGATGTTGGCTCCTTTTACCTTGGATACTTACTTACCTTCTTTCCCCGATATTAGTCGTGATTTATTAGCGACGGATGCACAAATGCAGCGTACCTTAAGTGACTATTTGTTGGCTTTTGGTTTGATGATGCTGATTTATGGTCCGTTATCGGATGCATTAGGGCGCAAACGCGTTGTATTAGTGGCGTTGCTTGGTTATAGCTTGGCTTCTGCTGCTTGTGCGATGGCTCAGTCGATAGAGGGATTAATTTGGATGCGTGCCGCACAAGGGATGGCTGCTGGTGCAGGCATGGTTATTGGGCGTGCGGTTGTTCGCGATTTGTTTTCTGGCCCGAATGCACAGCAAGTGATGGCGCGTGTTATGTTGGTATTTGCCATTGCGCCTGCGGTTGCCCCAATTGTCGGTGGTTGGTTAGACGCCCTTGCCGGATGGCGCGCTGTTTTTTGGTTTTTATCTGCCTTGGGGTTTGTGTTGTTGTTATTGGTGTTGTGGTTGCTGCCAGAAACGCTGCATGCTGAACACCGTCAAAGTATTCACCCTGGGTCTATTTCACGTGCTTATGTCAGTATGCTGATGCATCGGCAATTTTTGAGTTTGGTGATGTTGTTTGGTATCAATTTTGGCGGGTTATTTTTGTATATCGCTGCGGCACCGCATTTAATGTACGATTTGCTGGGTTATGGGGTAGCCGATTTTTGGCGTTTATTTATTCCTGCTGTATCAGGCATTGTTTTAGGCAGTCAGCTTTCGGGTTATGTTGCCCATAAATGGTCGGCAAGAAAAAGCGTTTGGGTAGGGATGGGCTTAATGAGCTTAGCAGCGGTAATCAATGTGTTACAGGCGTGGTGGTTACAAGAGGCAATGCATCCGATATGGGTTATTGCACCAGTGGCTTTATATGCGATGGGGATGTCGCTGGCAATGACGCCAATCGGTCTGTTGGCTATGGATTTATTCCCACATCGTAAAGGCATGGTTTCGGCCTTGCAAGGCTTTGCGCAGACAACAAGTAACGCTTTTATTGCTGCTTTTGTTGTGACCTTGTTATTGGGGTCGGTCCTGAACTTGGCTTATGGCATGTTCGTTATTAGTGTATTAGGTTGGTTATTTTGGTGGCTTTACTATCAGGCAAATGTGTAAACGGAGTGATATAAGTGGCACTTTGGCATCTGGGTGACAATTTTACCTCCGATATTGTGGTATTGCTGAATCAGCATCCAACTAAGCAGTTATTACTGATTCGTCGTAAACATGAGCCATTTAAGGGGTGTTGGGCTTTGCCTGGGGGCTTTGTAAACAGTAAAACACCGCAAGGTATGGCGTTTGTTTTTGCGGAAACCCATTTGGAAGCTGCGGTGCGCGAGTTGTATGAAGAAACGGCCATTGTGGCGAATCCAGCCGATTTTCGTTTGATTGGGACGTATGATGCCTTTGGTCGCGATCCGCGTGCGGAAGGGAATCAGCGCGTGGTAACGCAAACGTTTTTATATGTTGTCACTCACATGCCCGAGGTGTTGGCGGGGGATGATGCTGCCGAGGCGTGTTGGTTCGATTTAAATGCGGTTTTATCGGGTGAGGTTGCGTTAGCGTTTGACCATGCCGATATGGTTCGTGATGCTAAGGCATTGTTATCGTAACGCTTATGACGACGAGACAGAGAAAAATTTGGCAAGCTGTGCTTTATGAAATCGGGGCGGTTATCTTGGTAACGCCGCTGGTTGTTTGGGCGTTCGATCACGATTTGGCGTCGAGTTTTTGGCTTTCGGTTGTCATGTCGACAATCGCAGTGGCTTGGAGTTACGGTTTTAATTCGCTGTTTGAGGCGTGGGAATCGAAACAAGTGGTGAAAGGGCGTAATTGGCAACGCCGTTTGGTTCATAGTGTTGGTTTTGAAGGTGGCTTGGCGCTGTTTTTTGTGCCCCTGATTGCTTGGTGGTTGTCGGTTGGTTGGTGGGTTGCATTCATTACCGATGCGAGCCTATTATTGGTATTTTTTGTTTATTCTATTGTTTTTACTTGGCTGTTTGACCGAGTATTTGGCTTGCCCGCTTCAGCAAAATCACCATAGTGCTTGTTGTGCTAACCGTATTGTTGACATGCTTTGGATTTTAGCAGTTTAGCGCGTGGTGGGTTTATGCTACTATGTTCGTATTTAACGGTGCCTGTTGTTTGAGATGTCGCGCTTTGTTTTGATAAACAAATAAGTAATATTTGGAG
>JAEMQD010000084.1 GCA_022759035.1 Thiotrichales bacterium | reverse complement strand
TTATTCCAGATCGGACACTCGAATTGTGGGTGAAGCGGTTGGCAACGGTTAACTAAAGGAAACCCCATGACGAATAAAACGCCTTGGCTTTATTTTCCCAATGGAAAACGCTACTCGCTCGATTGGCTGACGGAACACGCATCGACCGAACAAACGCAACTACAAACGGTTTTTGATTCGGGTGAGCGTGTGCATTGTTTGTGTCGCAGTAAAAAAGGTGATGACCCAACGCAGTTTCCTGAATTGTATGTCAGTCATCGACACGACAAACTCAGCTTGTCACGGATGCCCAATACGGGCAAGGATCACGCGCACTGGTGTCCGTTTCATAGCGACCACGAAGACGGTGAGTCCCCTGCCCTGCAATCCATTCCCACTGGATTTTCTTTGAACCTTGATGCGGCCAATGCGCTCTTAGCGAGTTTGGGTATCGCACCCAGCAAAGATGAACGCAAACAAGCGCACCTGACAATGACGGGCGTATTACAACGCTTATGGCGATTATCGGGCAACCATCGCTACTTCCCTAATCATGAACGTGACTGGAATCGTGTGCGTCACTTTCTGTTAAAGGTGGCGCAAGAGTCTGAAATGAACGGTGTACCTTTAGCGGATCGTTTGTTTGTCCCTAAAGCCGTCGAGCAAGCGCTTCAAACCAACGAGCGTCATGCCGATTTTTGGTCTTGGTACGACACCCTAACCATCCAGCCAACACCAGGTGCCTTAGGATTATTAATCGCACCGATCATGCTCGATAAGGAAGCCATGCCCGATTTGCTCGCAGGTAAAAAAGTGGCTGAATGGTCACTCATGGGATTACAACATATCCCCATGCGTTTAACGCTTTCGGAAAGAGCCATTGCACAATTACAAAAAGAGCGCACAAAAACCATCAACTGGTGGCACGACATCAGCGACCAACCCCCGACCATGATCGGCTTATTTTTAGTGGGTCGAAGTATGCGTGAAGTGGACGGCAAACCAAAACAAGTGCTCATGGCTTACCAAGCCGCCATGATGCCCGTGCTAGACAACTTTTTACCCTGCTATTCATTCGACGAAGCAACTTGGATGTATCAGCTCATGGAAGAATCATTGCCATTTACACGCGTGTTAGGCTCAGAACCAAACCTGCCCGACTTTTGGATTAGCGACAAACAAAATAAGCGCACCCTCGCCATCATCGAAAACAAGGAATCCACACGAGAGCAAGCCTTGCGTCAGAAATCTGATGCGGTGATTGTTTGGCGAACAGATATGTCGGATGCACCACCGAAAGTTGGCTAACGCATGATCAAGGTTGACGAGAATACCCCGCTCCTGAAGTTTCTATTGTGGTCATCACCCGATGCAACACAAGTCGACTTAGAAACGGCTAGAACCCTATACTTTAAGCATCAAGATTATGCCCAAATGGTTCAACCGTCAGAGTTTGAGCTGCAACTTATTCTTGAACTTGTTGGCAATCATAAGCGCAATATACCGCAGAATGAGTTGTTGGCTGTTCTGAAATGCATCAATACTGAATTGCTCAATCGTGCTGATTGCTACCTGTCTGGCAATGCGTTGGTCGCGCTAGTATTTGATGCCTCAGTGCAAGTTGAGTACATAGAGTTTTCCGCTTCCATAGTGTCGCTAACGCACCTCAAACAGCGTGTTCATCAAAACGGAATTGGCGAGTTTTTTAGTTGTCACGATTTAAATATCAGCATTAGTTGTGTTGAACAGCATGCCATTAAGTGCTTGGTTCGCCTTAATGGAAAAGAACCAGTGATGATAAAAATCATGCAAGAATCAATCGAACCACTTATGCCGACTCAGTACATTGTAACGCCATTATCGTTGACAACAATGGCTGTTGGTAAACCCATCATGATTGCACAGGCATTGATTAACATCGCTGATAGCAACTGGAAAATGGCCGACGATGCGCTCTCCATTATGATGAGCCACGCAACACAAGATGAGATCGAACAAGGTTTCAAAATTGCCATTGCACAACGACCAACCATCGCGACACATGGGTTTCATATAAAGACTGATAGATTTGTAAATTTTTTTGAGGTCTCCCTATGACCAAAAATGAAAGAGAGAAATCTTTGCCCGTACAGAGTAATCCAGAATTAGTAAAAATCTTAGAAGAAGATATTGCAAAAGCTTCATTTAAGCTACTGCGCTGAATGTTTTTTCAGTGCTGACTAGGTAATCATGATTACTACAACCACGACGAGTATTACAACTTCAGCAAGGAATATGGCGTGGAAAATGATACCTACAACGAAAAGCTTGCGTTTTGGCGATCACGGTTAGCAGCTATTAACAATCTTCACTTGCTTGAAAACCAAGTCATCGAGTTGGATGGTGTACGGATTATCGGCGCCACCCTGTGGTCTGACTTCCTTGATAATTCGCTTATTATGCGAACAGCACAGGTCAATATGACTGATTATGACCTCATTGACAGCGATGAAGATTTGACGAGAAGGATTACACCGATAGAGTTGCAAAACAAGCATCGAGAAAGCGTCAGGTTCATTGAAAATGCCTTAAAGAAGGCAACGGATTTGCCAACAATAGTGCTTACTCACCATGCGCCAACTTGGCAATGCATAACAAAGCAGGATTATTTAGAAGACGAGTTAACGCATGCTTACAACACAAATTTAGATGACTTGATTAAAACCAGTGGTGCAGCGTTTTGGGCTTATGGTCATACGCACACCGCCCATCAAGTCGTGATCGGCAATACGCTGGTAGTGAGCAATCCTTATGGATTCAATGGTGAATGTGCAGGCTATGAGAAAAATCAGCTGTTGGTTATTGATGATAACGGGCATTGTCAGATTAAGGAGGTCAACTATTCATGAACCAAAGACTGCGTGTAGAAGCAAGCGAAAGCAAGGCAACCATCCTCAAACACATCGACATTATTCCAGAGAATGTCTCCATTCCTTGGATGATAGCGTTGCGTAAAATATTTGAACAGATGTATGTCGATCATCCAGATTGGTTAAAAGATGCGCTTCATTTCAGGTTAAGAGTGGAGTTTGGTCGAGTCAACCGTGTTGACATTAGAACCGACAATGTCTCAATGAATGCTTATTTAATCCAATTGTTTGGTGATAATAGGCAGTGGTTGCCCATTGTGAACCGTGCGCACCAAGTACCTTATTACACACGTTTTGGACCAGCGGCGATCGTTGCGTTGAACCATACTTGCGAGTTTTGTGGTGATGATGGTCATACACAAGTTTTTGGCGGCGGCAGTGTCGGATGGTGGGTCGTGCAGTGCGATAAAGATCATGATCAAAGTGAGTTTAGTACTGTCCATTCAGCATATATGGACAGCAACGGTAAATTGCATTTTGAAGGATCATATCGAACGAAGAAATAATTGACGTCCGCCACTAAATCATTGACATCCTCACCGCCCTAAAGGCGAGGATTCCTCTGGCATGCGCGGTTAAGCACATACTGAGCTGGTTCCTGTTGCTGACATCTGATGATGTTCACTACGCAGGGCTAACCCCGTGCGCCCCACTGTTCTTTACTGTGCCGCTTGAAAGGTGACTAATGGCTTCTTTCTGTATACATGATTAATCACTATGTCATGTGCGTATCATGATTTGACACTGACTCAAGTTAGAATTGTTCTCAATAGAATACATATGTTGAAAAAAGGCAAAATATGACACGATTTAGACTGTTATCTGACACGCACATGGAGCTGACGCGCAAAAACTTTGTGCGGATTCCTACTTTGCCAGAAGATAAAGAAACAGTGCTCATTTTAGCTGGTGATATTGGTACATGGAAGCAAGCTACAAGCTGGATGATCGATATTAAAGAGCAGTTTGCACATATTGTTTATGTTGCGGGGAATCATGAATATTACGGACAAGAAGTTGCCTTGATGCAACGTCATACACGTCAACGATTTAAAGAGCACGATAATCTTCATTATTTAGAAAATGACAGCTTAGAGTTGGATGATTGTGTGATCGTCGGTGCGACCCTGTGGACTGATATTGGTGACTATGATCCAGAAGCGATTGTAATATGTGGTAAATACATGAACGACTATAAATGCATTAATATCGGTACGCCTGAAGATAAGCGTCTATTACACCCTAATGATACGATTGCCATACACAAGCAGTCGCTGGCGTGCTTTGAACGGGTGATCGAGTCTGCGACTAAGCCAGTCGTCATTATCACCCATCATGCGCCGAGCTTTGGCACGGTCACAGATGAAGATATAGGACCATTTGACGATCGCATTCAGTGCGCTTATGCAACGAACCTGTATGACTGGCTGAATGAGAGAAAGCACAAAGTGGCTGTTTGGTGTCATGGTCATACACATAAAAGCATGATCTATAGCCTAGCAGGTGTGCCAGTACTTACAAATGCCAAGGGTTACCACAACGAAAAAACAGGCTTTAAAGCAGATTTCACTTTTTCGCTATCAAATAGCGTAATTTCATATGATGGTAAGGAGTAATTAACATGAGTTTCTTTGGCGTGCCTGTTGGCGAGAGACGTGTAAAGGAGTGGGGCGTTGTTTATTATTTCGATAACACTGATCCGACTAATGGTCGCATTTCAATTATTGGCAATCATCTTTATAAACCTGGAAAAGGGATCGTATCGACTGACATTGTAGGCTACGAGCGAAACT
>JAEMQD010000106.1 GCA_022759035.1 Thiotrichales bacterium | reverse complement strand
TTTCTAGTTCGCCATATCCAAGCCTATGATGTGGTACATTTTTCGGGGGTTTGGAATTTCCCTGTTATATGGGGACCAATTATCGCACGTTGGTTTGGTGTACCATATGTGATGACCTTGCATGGCGCTTTGTATCCAGAACTCTATTATCAAGGTAATCTTTGGGTTAAAAGGATTCATTATTTTGGCTTGTTGCGTAGAAATTTAAGTAAGGCAAGTGTCATTCATTGTACAACGCAACATGAACGAAATAGCTTGATTGCGTTTACAAAGCTTAAGCTCTCGACAAGCATTATTCCTTATGGCTTACCGGTCGATGTTTATGAACCAGCAGGGAGTGCCCCCGCGGTTAAAAATGGTAAGACAATTTTATTTATTGGACGGTTAAATTGGAAAAAAGGGTTGGATATCCTTTTTTCAGCATTTTCAAAGCTGGTCGATAAAGATGCATCCTATAAGCTGTTATGTGTCGGTCCAGACGATGATGATTATCGTCAACAAATCGAGCCGTTATTGAGCGCGAGAGCAAAAGAGCGTGTTGTCTTTACAGGTATGTTATCAGGCGCAGATAAAGTCGCAGCCTTCAATGCCGCAGACATGTTTGTGTTGCCTTCCTATTCCGAAAATTTTGGTATGACAGTGATTGAAGCAGCAAAGTACAAAGTGCCGATGATCATCTCCAATAAGGTGGGCTTAGCAGAGGAGGTGTTGCAACATCAGGCTGGTTTGGTGATTAATACCGATGTTGATGCATTGCTTGATGCCATTCAAACCCTAAGCAATGATGATGCACTCGCACAGCGTTTGGTGTTTAATGCCTACGAGATGTTTGAACAACAATTTCAGATCAGCCAAGTTGCGCAGGCTTTCCATCGACTATATCAAGGGCTGATCTCGTGAGTGATGTAGCGCCCCTAATAACGGCGGTTATTCTTACCTACAATGAAGAGATGCACTTAGCGCGTTGCATGGCATCTATTCGTCCATTTGTTGTTAATATCATTGTGGTTGATTCGTTTTCCACGGATGCAACCGTTACCATTGCACAAGACTTTGGTGCTAGGGTGTATCAAAATCCATTTGTGAACCAAGCGGTTCAGTTTCAGTGGGCGTTAGATCATTGTGACATTCAGACCGATTGGGTGTTAAAAATGGATGCCGATGAGTATGTAGATGATGCTTTTTCATCTGCCTTGCCTGCTTTTCTTGGTGTCGCATCGGATGACTTGTCTGGTGTTTATGTGAAGCGCAAAGTGTTTTTCTTAGATCGCTGGATGCGTTATGGTGGATCCTATCCTCAAGTTTTGCTAAGGGTATGGCGTAAAGGTCATGCTTACGTGGAGCAGCGCTGGATGGATGAACACCTAGTACTCTCACAAGGGCGAGGAGTGGTATTTGAATCGGGGCATTTGATTGATCATAACTTGAACAGCATGAGTTGGTGGACAGATAAGCACAATCGTTATGCGACACGTGAGATGATAGATGTTATGAATCGAAAATATCATTTTTTTGAAGAGAAAAATGCCTTTTCGACAGATCAAAACCAACAAGCTAAATATAAACGTTGGTTTAAAGAGTCTGTCTATAATAAACTTCCTTTAGGTGTCAGACCCTTGTTGTATTTTATATATCGGTATCTGTTTCGTCTTGGATTTTTGGATGGATTTAAAGGCTTTGCATGGCACGCGCTGCAAGGATTTTGGTATCGTTTGTTGGTGGATATAAAGTGTTATGAATTTGAGGCTAAGCTGAGTAAGTATGACTCACCTAAAGCATTGCTAGAAAAAGAATACGGGATTAAGTTGTAGATGGTTCAAGATTTGCAACGTTTTAAATTGCCAGATGGTTTTCGTGGTCGCCCTGCATGGTTTGTACAGTTGTGGTGGCTTGTTCAAGCAACGCTATTTAAGCCATCACCACAGTTCATGTACGGTTGGAGACGATTTTTGTTGCGCGTTTTTGGCGCGCGCGTGGGTAAAGATGTTTTGATTCGTCCAAGTGTCACGGTAACCTATCCGTGGAAACTGACAATCGGTGATCATGCGTGGATTGGTGATGATGTTGTCTTATATACGCTGTCTGATATTGTAATCGGATCCAATACGGTCATCTCACAGAAAGGATATTTATGTGCTGGTTCGCATGATTACACTCAGGTTGATTTTCCGATGATCGCTAACGCTGGCATTACGATTGGTGATGAGGTCTGGTTAGCGGCAGATGTGTTTGTTGCGCCTGGTGTTACGATAGCGTCAGGGTGTGTTGTGGGCGCGCGTAGTAATGTGTTTTCAGATTTGCCTGCAAGAAAGGTATGCTTAGGTTCACCGGCTCGTGTTGTTAAGGATAGAAATGCAGCAACCTAACATCACCTTAATCGGTGTCAATTTCTTTCCAGAAGACACGGCAATCGGCTTATATACTAGCCAATGGGCGCAATATCTCTCAGATGCGGGATGTGAGGTTACCGTTGTGACGGGTTTTCCTTATTATCCCCAGTGGAAAATTAGGGCAGATTATCAAGATAAGTCACGCTGGTTGTCGGAAGATTATCACGGTGTTCGCGTATTACGCTATAAACAATATGTTCCTGAAAAGCCAAGTTTTGTGGGTAGAGTCTGGTCACTGCTAACCTTCACACTAGGAAGTATTGTGAACCTGTTTAAAGTAAAACAGGCAGACCTAGTAATTTGTGTGGTTCCTTTTACATCAAGTATCTTGCTGGGTTGGTTGCTTGCAAAAGTTAAGGGCGCGAAACTGTGGGTGCATGTGCAAGATTTCGAATTTGATGCTGTATTTGATGCGGGTATTTTGTCGTCACGGTCTTTAAAAGGGCGAATCATTGGGCGTGTTGTGTTTGCTTTAGAGCGCTTTTTATTGAATCGTGCGGATCAAGTCAGTACCATCAGTTCGGCAATGATGCAAAAACTGCAAAGCAAAACCAGAACACCAGCTTTTTACTTTCCCAATTGGGTAGATGTGTCGAATATTAACCCGAACAGTTGCTCAGGTCATCCATATCTGCAGAGCGAACGTTTTAAGGTGCTTTATTCAGGCAATATTGGCGAAAAGCAAGATTGGGATAGTTTTGTCGTTTTGGTTAAGCATTTTCAACATAGACAAGATATTGAATTTATTATTGTGGGCGAGGGCGCTAAGAAGGCTTGGTTGCAAACGCAACTAATAGACAGCACCATTGTGAGCTTTTATGATCCTGTGCCTTATGCTGAGTTGAATGATTTGCTGTGTGGTGCGGATGTGCATATTCTGCTACAAAAGGTTGATGTGCTCGATTCTGTCATGCCGTCTAAAATTTTAGGCATGATGGCGAGTGCGAAGCCTTCGTTAATCAGTGGTCATCAGGACTCTGAAGTGAAAAGAATATTAGAGGCAGCACAAGCAGGGTGTTATGTTGACGATATCGATGCGGCTATTCAATATCTTGAAAAGATGATTGAGCGTAAAAGCTTTTCCCATGACATGGGTAATCAGGCACGGCATTATGTAGAAAGTGCTTTTTCTAAATCGTCTGTATTGCTTCGTTTTAAGCAGCAGTTGGATGCGTTGTTAAAGGGTGCTAAGGCATGATGAAAGCTTCAGCGATGGTCTCTATTGTTGCCGCACGCATCATTGATGTGGTGCTGATTGCCGCGACAGGATGGTGGCTGTCACCATCAGATATCGGTGATCATACTGTGCTTGTGTATGCGGCTATTGTGTTATTGGCGGCGCTTGTTTCCTTGTTTGTGATGCCTTCTTTTGGTATTTATCACTCTTGGCGGGGTGGTAGCCTGATTAACTTATTGGGCAAGATTTTTATTGCTTGGTCAGTGATTACCTTGGTGGTGATTGCGGGTTTGTTTTTGAGTAAGTCAGCAGAAGATGTGTCTCGACTCTGGTTGATTTCGTGGTGGGTTAGTGTCTTGCTGCTCATGATCTTAACGCGTGTGAGCGTTTATGTGGCATTAGGTCGCTTTAGACAAAGTGGCGCCAATCGTAAACGTGTGTTGTTGTTTGGCTCTCAGTCGTCGATTGATTATGTGGTTGCTCAGTTAGCGGCTTTTCCATCGACAGGTTTTGTTGTCGAAGGGCAGTTAGAAACACATCAGCTTGATGCGCTGTTTCAATCGGTGGTTGGGTTTGAAGAACTTTGGTTGTTGCTTTCTTTTCAGGAGGCGCAATTGATTGATGCAATTTTAGAGCGTTTAAGTCAATCTACCGTAAACATTCGTTGGTTACCTGATAATTCTAAGTTGTTTTCAGTATGGCAAGAACCTCGATATTTGATTGGTTTGCCCGTATTAGATTTGCGCGTGTCACCCATGGCAGAGCCATTTCAACGTCTCTTAAAGGGATTAGAAGATAGAGTGTTAGCAGCGATGATTTTGCTGTTGATTAGCCCGTTCATGCTAGTATTGGCATTCGGCGTTAAGGTGTCTTCATCAGGGCCAGTGTTTTATCGCCAGCAAAGACACGGCTGGAATGGCGAAGCATTTGAGATGTTGAAGTTTCGAAGTATGGTGGTACATACAGAGGATAATGGGCAAGTGACGCAAGCAACAGAGGGTGATGCGCGTATTACGCCTTTTGGTGCTTTTTTACGCCGTACGAGCTTGGATGAGCTGCCGCAGTTTTTTAATGTGCTCAAGGGCGACATGTCGATTGTCGGGCCGCGCCCACATG
>JAEMQD010000076.1 GCA_022759035.1 Thiotrichales bacterium | reverse complement strand
GGATAAGGGGATTTATGATGCGATGAATAAGGGGATTGACCTCGCAACGGGTGAGTGGATTAATTTTATGAATGCGGGGGATTTTTTTTATAAAAATGAAACGCTCGCAGATGTTGGTTTTAACTACTGTTCAGGTGTCGATGTGATATACGGTAATATAGAAGTGACCAATACTCGCAATAAGACTACAATACGAGTGCCAGGTAGTCTAGAAAATTTATGGAAGGGTTCTCAATTTAGTCATCAAGCAGCTTTTATTGCAACCAAAACGCATAAAAAAATAAAGTATAAAATTACTTTAAAATATGCTGCGGATTTTCAGTTTTTTTATGATGTGTATACCCACGGACATTATATTAAGTATTTGCCCGTGGTTTTTGCAAAAGTAATTGGCGGTGGTGTGAGTGATAACAATCGGATAGTTGTCATCAATGAATTTAAAGCAATATCATGCTCAAATAGTTTCTTATGTAACCTATTTTTTTTATATGCTATTGCTTTAGAAAAAATTAAATACATTATAAAAAAGGCTATATATTAATGTCAGCTATTAATAAGCCTAAAATTCTAACACTAATAAGCTTCTACAAGCCTTCATTTAAAGCTGGTGGGCCAGTTAAAACCATAGCGAATATGGTTGATCAGCTTAAATCCCTAAAATTTTCGGTTTTTACGCGAGACAGAGACTTAGGTGACGCTCAACCTTTTAAAGGTATTGAATTTAATCATTGGCAACAGGTTGAAGGTGCTGTGGTTTTGTATGCCACACAAGATAAGTTGTCGGTCAAGTAC
Organism: Thiotrichales bacterium; assembly: GCA_022759035.1. Taxonomy (GTDB): domain Bacteria; phylum Pseudomonadota; class Gammaproteobacteria; order Thiomicrospirales; family Thiomicrospiraceae. The sequence goes on along the minus strand of JAEMQD010000076.1, from coordinate 3,897 downwards.
ATCGCTGAAACGATTCAAAAAGAACAATTTGATGTACTTTATTTAAATAGTTTTTTCGATCCTATTTTTACCATCAAACCTTTGATAGCTCGCAAGTTAGGCTTAATAAAAGTTTGTCCGATTGTTTTGGCTCCGCGTGGCGAGTTTTCACCTGGTGCATTGGCAATTAAATCGTTCAAAAAAAAGTTATTCATCAAGTTCGCTTCTTTGTTAGGTCTTTACGACAATATTATTTGGCAGGCATCTAGTGAATTTGAAAAGCAGGATATCATACAAAGACTTAAAGTCCCCCCCTCTACCGTGTTTATTGCTAAAGACTTACCACCAAAACTTTCTGTAAGCACAGTTACACCTACTTTAAATGCAAATGAAACATGCAAGGTTATTTTTTTATCACGGATATCCCCAATAAAAAATCTTGATTTTGCTTTAGAGGTTCTGAAAAAAGTGCAGGCGCATGTGTTTTTTGATATTTACGGGCCGATTGAAGATGATGAGTACTGGCAAGCCTGTTTAAAACTCATTAAACAATTGCCTAGCAATATACAAGTTAATTATTGTGGATCTGTTACGTCCGATCAGGTAGTCGATGTGTTTTCCAGTTATGATCTGTTTTTTTTCCCAACACGTGGAGAAAATTATGGTCATGTCATTGCTGAATCTCTCGCTGCTGGTACGCCAGTGTTGTTAAGTGATCAAACACCTTGGCAAGATTTGGCTAGGGATAACTTGGGTTGGGATTTGTCATTAGAAATGGATTCATTTGTAGCAAAAATTGAAGAAGTTGCTCAAATGGATTCGCACGCTCGTATTGTTTGGCGTCAGCAGGTTGCCTTGAATTCAGTTTCAAAAATTAATAATGAGCAGGATATTGCAGACAACATGGCTTTATTTCAGTTTGCACTAGATAGGTTTAAAAAGGCTAAATAATGTTTAACAATAAAACACTTCTCATCACCGGCGGTACTGGCTCTTTCGGTAACGCTGTATTACGTCGTTTTCTTGCGACAGAAATTAAAGAAATTCGTATTTTCTCTCGTGATGAAAAAAAGCAAGATGACATGCGGAAGCAATATGATAATGCGAAATTGAAGTTTTATTTAGGCGATGTTCGAGATGAAAACTCGATTATTGATGCTATGCGTGGAGTGGACTATGTATTTCATGCTGCAGCACTAAAGCAAGTACCATCTTGTGAGTTTTATCCAATGCAGGCAGTTCAAACGAATGTAATTGGTACAGAAAATGTATTAAACTGTGCCATTCGTATGGGGGTTAAGAAGGTTATTGTTTTAAGCACAGATAAAGCGGTTTACCCCATTAATGCTATGGGTATATCTAAAGCAATGATGGAGCGTGTCGCTGTTGCCAAATCACGAAATCTGTCTGATAACGAAATTATGATTGCGTGTACGCGCTATGGAAACGTGATGGCGTCAAGAGGGTCTGTCATTCCGCTTTTTATTGAACAAATTAGGGCGGGTAAAGAAATTACAGTAACAGATCCTAGTATGACTCGCTTTATGATGAGTTTGGATCAAGCGGTTGAATTGGTTTTGTTTGCATTTGAACATGGTCGGAATGGTGATATTTTTGTACAAAAAGCGCCAGCAGCTACCATTGAATTGTTGGCGAAAACACTAACAAGATTATTAAAGTGTCCACAACATCCTATTAGGATTATTGGTACGCGGCATGGCGAAAAACTTTATGAGACTTTGTTGACGAAAGAGGAGATGGTTCATGCAGAGGATATGGGCGATTACTACCGTATCCCCGCTGATACGCGCGATCTAAATTATACTAAATACTTTGAAGAGGGTGAGCAAGTCGTTACGCAAGCACATGAGTATCATTCACATAACACGCATCAATTAAATGAGCAAGAGCTTAAAAACATGTTATTGGGCTTATTAGAAATACAATATGACTTGAAGACTTTTGGGGTTCTTTAACATGAAAAAAGTAATGACGATAGTCGGCACTCGCCCTGAAATTATTAAGTTGAGTAGAGTGATTGTAGAGTTGGAGAAATATACTGAGCATATTCTAGTACATACAGGTCAAAATTATGACTATGAGCTAAACGAAGTTTTTTTTCAGGAAATGGAAATCAAGAAGCCTGATTATTTTTTGAATGCGGCTGCTGAGTTGCCTGCCGTGACAATTGGTAATGTTATCGCTAAGTCTGATGAATTAATGGCAAAACTAAAGCCAGATGCCGTGTTGCTTTATGGCGACACGAATAGTTGCTTATCGGTCATTGCTGCCAAGCGCAGAAAAATTCCTGTATTTCATATGGAAGCGGGTAATCGATGTTTCGATCAACGCGTGCCAGAAGAAATTAATCGTAAAATCGTTGATCAGCTCAGTGATATTAATATGACCTTAACGGAGCATGCGCGTCGTTATTTGATTGCTGAAGGTGTTAGACCAGAAACGATTATTAAGACTGGCTCTTCAATGAAAGAGGTGTTATTTCATTATCGAGAAAAAATTGAAGCTTCTGATGTATTGCAACGACTTGGTTTAGTATTTAAGGACTTTTTCATTGTTAGTATTCACAGAGAAGAGAATGTTGATTCCAAGCAAAACTTTAATGATTTACTGGATAGTTTGAACATTATTGCTGAGACGTATAAAAAGCGTGTAATTGTTTCAACACATCCAAGAACGAGAAAGAAATTGGAAACAATGCAAGGTAAGCAGTTCCATACTTTAATTGAATTTATGAAGCCGCTTGGTTTTTTCGATTACATTGCACTTCAACAAGCCGCTTTTTGTGCTATTTCCGATAGTGGAACGATTACAGAAGAGTCTTCAATACTTGGCTTTCCTGCGATTACAATTCGTCAAGCGCATGAGCGCCCAGAAGGTATGGATGAGGGTACGCTGATTATGTCTGGGTTACAAGCCAAAGAGGTGTTGAATGCGATTGAAATTGTAACTGGTCAATGGGCTGAAAATAATGATGTAGTACGCGTTGTGCCAGATTATGATGTGGATAACGTATCGCAAAAAGTGGTAAGAATTATTGTCAGCTATATAGATTATACCCGTCGAACTGTTTGGAAGGCTTACTAATGAGCAATATAGTGATAAGTAAAAAAAAGGTGTTGATTTTTGGTGTTACAGGCATGTTGGGACATACTTTATTTAAAGAAATGTTCAAAAGTGATGAGTTTGATGTTTTTGGCACAACGAGAAGTAAGTCAGGATTAGACAGTTTTTTTACTCAAGAAGAATTGCTACGTATTCGTGATAATGTTGATGCAGATAATTTCGACACGATTATCCGTACAACAGCGGCAGTGCAGCCAGATATTATCATTAACTGTATCGGAATTATAAAACAGTTACCAATAGCTAATGATCCATTAACGGCGATTACGGTAAATGCACAGTTACCTCATCGTTTGTCGATGTTGGCTCGAACTGCGAATGCTAGATTGATTCATATCAGTACGGACTGCGTTTTTAATGGTGAGAAAGGTAATTATGTAGAATCTGATACTTCTGATGCGACAGATTTGTATGGTCGATCTAAATTCCTAGGGGAAGTTGATTACCCGCATTGCGTGACGCTAAGAACATCAATTATCGGGCATGAGCTAAAAACAGAGTTTAGCTTGGTAGATTGGTTTATGAGTCAACAGGTATCTGTAAAAGGTTATACAAATGCGATTTATTCTGGATTTCCAACAATCGAACTTGTTAATATTATTACGCAATATGTGATTCCTAATGAGTCTTTATCTGGTTTATATCATGTTTCAAGTGATCCGATTTCTAAGTATGAGTTGTTGCAACTCATTGGACAAGTCTATCAAAAATCAATCGAAATTGAACCTTTTCATGAGTTTTATATTGATCGCTCATTAAACTCTGATCGATTCA
>JAEMQD010000154.1 GCA_022759035.1 Thiotrichales bacterium | reverse complement strand
TGCATTAACTGAATTAGTTGCAAATGCCTATGATGCGGGTTCGAGTCGTGTTGATATAACTGTACCGTCAGACTATGAAGGTGCGTTAGTTGTTGAAGATAATGGTATCGGAATGACGCAGCAAGATATTAATGATCGATGGTTAAAGTTGCGTTACAACCGACTTCTTCATCAAGGCGAAAAAGTAGAGTTTCCAATTGAGAAAGAAAACTATTCAAGAAAAGCGTTTGGAAAAAATGGTATTGGTCGGCATGCTCTGTTTTGTTTTGCGGATGAATATATTCTCGATACATGGAAGAGCGATAATCAAAATATATTGACAATATCGGTTGGCAAATATGAGCCAATCAAAGTGAATGCGTTTGTTGTTGGTCATGCAATAAAATCAAAAACATCAACAACTAAAAGTGTATCTGATGATAATGCAGAAATTGGTAAAGTCGTCGCAGTTACCTTTTCCAGTTTAATCGCAACTGCCGAGGCAAGATTATTTCGATTAAGAGATAAACTTCGAGAGCGGTATGATTCATATCCAACAGAAGATTTGCAGAAAGAAATTCTAGGATTATAAAAAGGATTATTGAATTGGCAGCGTTAAATAAATCATTGATGACTGAGCTTAAAAAAATTTTAGAAGAGAATTTTGTGCCTTACCTACGTCCCTTATTGGGTTGCCAAGGTAGCCCTGAGGATCGAAGAAAGAAACAAATTTCTCGTGCATTTAGTGGTTTTGTTATCCATAAAAAATTTAATGTTAACAGTATAAAAGAGGCAACGCAACTTGTTGTTGATGACTATGATGATGACGGCATTGATGCTTTTTATTATGAACCTAGTGAGAAAGTGCTTTATTTAATTCAATCAAAGTTAAAAGAGTCAGATGCTTTTGATAAAGATGATGCTCAAAGTTTTTTGGTTGGCGTAAAGAAGTTATTGTGCAAAGATTTTGATAGCTTTAACAAAAATTTTAAAGATCAAAAGCAAGCTATAGAGCAGTGGCTGGATGAGTGTGAAGCTGTAAAGCTTATCGTCGCTTATACTGGCGATGATATTACGCTTCATGCTAAACAAGCTTTGTTAGATGGTATTCAGTCTGAAATCGATAATGATGAAGAGCTCCTAAAAAATGAAATTATCGAAGTAAAACCAGAAGATATTAAAAGTTATTTGACCGAAGTACACGCTTTAAAAAAGGTGAATGAAAACCTAGTTATTGAGCAGTTTAGAGTGGTTGAGCAGCCAAGAAAGGTTGTATATGGATTGGTTGCGTTAAACGACTTTGTAAGTATTTATAATACACATGGGAAAGCCCTATTTGAAAAAAATATACGTTATTTTTTAGGTGCTGGTCGTAGAGGAGTTAACTCTGCAATTAAGGAGACCTTGGTGCGTGAGCCAGAAAACTTTTCCTACTTGAATAACGGCGTGACAATGATTGCTGATAGCATTGGTCCCGGGAAAAGTATTAGCGGCAGTAAAAAAACCAAAAAATATAAAGCTCTTGGCTTATCAGTTGTTAATGGTGCTCAGACAATTTCTTCTGTTGCACAGTTCGTGAATGAAAATCCCGGAACTGATATTGCGCAAGCAAAAGTAGCAATTACGCTCATACAATCAAATGGTGACGGTTTTGATAAAAAAATTACACGCGCTCGAAACCTGCAAAATCCTGTAGACTTGGTACATTTTGCCGCCCTAGATGATTTACAGGAACGTCTACGAAAAGAAATTGCTGTGTTTGGTTATGAATATCATTATCGCCCACAGCAAGTTACTAGTGGCACGATCAACTATTTTGATATTTCAACTCTATCAAAAGCACTAGCCTGCCTATACAGAGATAATCGTTATCCTGCCAGATTAAAAACAGAGCCAAGTCAATTTGTAGATTTTGAATCGGATAGCTACAGATCAATATTTACGGCAAGTTTATCGGGTACTAACGCAATAAATTCTGTAATAATATTTACAAAAATTCAATCATTATTACTTGCTCAAGAAAAGTCCTCTTCTAGTCCCGAAAAGATTGTTTATCGTCACTGTCTTTATCCATTAGCAAGCCTAGTTATGAAGCGTTTTAAAAAGCTAATTGAATCAGATAGTCTTATTTCGGATGAGAGATTAGGTCAGCTCCTAAGTATGTCATTTGATACTTTGCGTCAAGAGGTTTATGATGAGTTCCTACGTTTGAGAATGGGGAGTGCAACTCATTCATTCTTTAAACGTATTGGTGATACTGCTAAATTAATGCAGAATATTGATATAAGAATTGAAAACATGTCAGATGATCCTAACGTGTTGAGTTTAAAGACTATTAGTGTGGATCATGATGCGTCTAATAATGCTTTATCCAATTTTCTAGCTGGGAAGTTATCACAAGTGGGAACTGAACAAATATGACAGCAAAAAAACAAAAACTCGAATTAACGTGGATTGGTAAAGACAAACGCCCCAAGCTAGAACCGCGCATTTTACTCGAAGACCCAAGCAAGTCTTACCATGCCAAACAACGTGTTTCGGATAATGACATTTTCGATAATCGTTTGATTTTTGGTGACAACCTACTCGCACTTAAAGCCTTAGAACAAGAATTTACAGGCAAGGTAAAGTGCGTGTTTATCGACCCACCCTACAATACAGGTAGTGCATTTACCCATTATGATGATGGGCTGGAGCATTCCATTTGGTTAGGGTTAATGCGTGACCGTTTAGAAATTATCCGCAACCTATTGGCAGATGATGGTTCGCTTTGGATTACGATTGATGATAACGAAGCGCATTACTTAAAGGTAATGTGTGATGAAATTTTTGGAAGAGTTAATTTTGTTGCTAATGTAGTTTGGCAAAAGAAGTATGCGGGAACAAATGATTCAAGGTACTTGTCCGATGTGCATGATCACCTGTTAGTTTATGCAAAAAATAAACTGGTATGGAGACCTAATTTATTAGAAAGATCTGAAGAGCTGAATTCCAAGTATTCAAACCCTGATAATGACCCTAGAGGTTCGTGGAACTCTACAAACTTGTCAGTCAAAACTTTTAGCGAGAAAAATTATTATCCAATTATTGGACCGACTGGAAATGAGTTTTATCCACCGCCAACTAGATGTTGGGTAGTTTCTCGTGAAAAGTACGAGGAATTATTGGCAGATAATAGAATTTGGTTTGGCGCCAAAGGTGATACAAGACCTTATAAAAAAACATTTCTGTCCGAAGTTCAGCAAGGTACGGTTCCTTTGACATTATGGCTTCATTCTGATGCAGGTCACAATATTGAAGCTAAAGGAGAACTCAGAAAACTATTTCCTGAAAGTAATGATTTATTTGCTACGCCAAAGCCAGAAAGGTTGTTAAATCGAGTTTTACACATTGCAACTAACCCTAATGATCTTGTTCTCGATTCCTTCGGTGGTTCTGGCACAACAGGTGCAGTGGCGCATAAAATGGGACGACGTTGGATTATGGTTGAGTTGGGTGAACACTGTCACACTCACATTATCCCGCGTTTACAAAAAGTCATTGATGGCACAGATCAAGGCGGTATTTCTAAAGCAGTTAATTGGCAAGGCGGTGGCGGTTTCCGCTACTACAAACTTGCCCCAAGCCTGATTGTGAATGACCGTTGGGGAAATCCTGTCATTAATCCCGAATACAATGCCGCCATGCTGTCGGAAGCTTTGTGTAAACTAGAAGGCTTTACCTATGCACCTTCTGAAATACACTGGTGGCAACAAGGCTATTCCAGCGAGCAGGACTTTATTCTCGTGACCACACAAAACTTATCTGCCGATCAACTGCAAGCACTAGCCGATGATGTGGGTTTGGACAATAGTCTATTGATTTGTTGTGCCGCTTTTCATGGTATTAGTGCGGATCAAGCCGCTAACCGTTGGCCAAACCTGACACTCAAGAAAATTCCGAAAATGGTACTTTCTCGTTGCGAGTGGGGACATGATGACTACAGCCTCAATGTTGCTAACTTGCCCATCGCCACACCAGACGCGCCAACCGAACCAACGGTAACAACCAAGAAAGCGAAAAAAGCAGATACGGCAACAGCGGATTTGTTTGGGGGAGAAAACTAAATGACACAACAAGAATTGGTTAAAGCAAACGATCCCGATTTGCGTCTATCGTTAGAAGCGATGAAGCGAGCTGCATACTCCGCAAGAAAAACAGCCATTCAAACGGATACAGCAATTGTCATTGTAAAAGACGAACAAATTATTCGAGTGTCAGCAGAAGAGTTGCGCAAGGAAAATGCAGCATGAGCCAACGTGTACAGCATCATATTAACGGGCGTTTGTCGTTAAGAGCGCCACAAGGCGAATCTTTAGCTAAACTTGTACAAGCCATTCAGGCAGCCCCCGAATTATTAAAGCACGATGACCGCGATGTAAATGCGATTTTAGAAACGCTCAAAGGTCAGTTTTCTACACTAGAAGCCTTTGAACGTGACTTTCCGTCGCTATGTTTTGCCTTGGCAACTGGGGTGGGTAAAACAAGGCTCATGGGTGCATTCATTGCCTATTTGCATTTAGCGCATGGTATTAACAATTTCTTCGTACTCGCGCCAAACCTAACCATTTACAACAAACTGATTAGCGACTTTACCCCCAATACCGCCAAATATGTATTCAAGGGTATCGCTGAGTTTGCTCAACAGCCCCCGCTGATTATTACGGGTGATAACTATGATCAAACAGGGGCAGCGGTTGACCAGCAACCCGTAGGCTTTGCTCACGATGTGCGAATTAACATCTTTAACATTTCC
>JAEMQD010000011.1 GCA_022759035.1 Thiotrichales bacterium | reverse complement strand
ATTAACGCAATAATATTAACTTTTTGTGAACCCTTAAAAAAGTGCGCAGCGGGGTGTTATTGTTTTCCTAAATCTACTAACCGATACCCCATTGGCTCGACAACCAGTTCGTCACCACTGGCTAAGTGGAAAACGCCATTGGCATCTTCTACGCCTTTAATGCTGGCAACAGCAAGCAATAGGGTGCCTTCATTTAAGTCTGGTCCGCTGGCGATAATGCTAAGTGTTTGTTCTCTATCGTCACCGTAATGAACCTTCAGTTCATCGCTAGGTTGTAAGGAAATAACGGCAGGTGTGTGAAAACGCATCATGCGTTTGCTTGGCTTGCCACGATAATGGGTGCGTGCAATGACTTCCTGACCAGGATAACAGCCTTTTTTAAAGTTAATGGCCGAGATTCTGTCTAGGTTCAACATATGGGCAGTAAACTTACCCGTCAGCTGAGAAGATAGCTGAGGCATGCCATAGGCTAAGTCCATCAGTTGCCAATCGTTTGTGCCGACTTTAATGGCATTTGTTTCCAGTTTGTCCCACAAATGTGCCAACGCGGGCATCGGGCCAATGAAAAAAGCGCAGGTGTGCGTGGTAGGCAGGCGTATCATTGCAATATCGCTCAATGCGGGGTCTTGCAAGTAGGTTTGCGCGTAGGCGGTTTCTGGTAGTTTTTCATTTAGCATAACCACAATGTCTTGTGTGGCATGTATGCCAGCGTAACCAAAGCGTGGTAACAAATCGGAAAAGTCTTCGCAATCGACTTTGCTACGCATAACAAACATTTTTAGACGTTTTAATAGCGGCAACACCGTGTCGCGTGGCACTTGCCAGTAGTAAGCATCGTGATATAAAAATAGTATGCCTAGCCCCAATACGTTACCTTGAGGGTCACAATAGGCAGCAAGCTGTGCTTGATTGTTGCTCACTAAATGAATGTCTTGCGTTAATTGTCCTTGTAAAAAGGTTTTAGCGTCTTCGCCACTAAAGCGAATAAGTCCCATATGCGCCAAACTGCTCATAACCGCGCCGTGTTTCATGCAGTGGCGCTCAATCTCTGGCATGCCAAAGTGTGCAATGGTTTGTTGGTCGTCATTGAACACTGCCGCTTGTGTTGAAAGCAGGTTGTACCAAAGATTGTTCATTGTTGTTCTTCCTCTTTCTTAGGTAAATAACGATTAAAATAAAGATAAAGTAACCACATTAAGAAACCAACAACAGAGACAGAGCCGATAGTAAAGAGGGCAGTTAAGCCTAATGCATGCCATATTTGTTCCATATCTGTCCCCTTGTCTGCATAATTGTATTAATTTACGTTATTATATGAAATTATCGACCAAGTCAGTTATATTAATGCGGGCGTAGAGGTGATTTACTGTGCAAGTAAGAGACGAGCACTTCTTTGAAGATGATGATCGACATCGCATTTTAGAAGCGATTGAAGAACAGGCAAAAAATTTATCGATGGCGAGAGGCTCGGATCAACATCGTCTGAGTGATTGGCTCAATGCAGCGGAGGAAGTTATGCCAGAAATAAGAAAACCAACAGTAAAGCCGATGTCTATGGCTAGCGCACCAGAAGCAAGACGTTCAAGCAGTCAAATAATCGGCATTTTACTGATTGGTACTTTACTCATTGCCCTTGCTGGTGGCGGTGGTTTTGCTTACACGCAACTCTTAGCGCAAGTAGCACAACTCGAAAAAGAAGCGAAAGCCATGTCGGCGCATGTGACAACACTCGAAACGACAATTGCAGAACTGAAACAGGCAGCGGCAACGCAACATAGTGTGAGTAAGCAAGATGACAATGCGGGAACAGCTGGTGCGTCAGAAAATAAAAGCGCATCGGCTACAGAAACTGAGCAAACGCAGCAGTTAGAAAATATGTTAGATGCGCGATTTAAAGCGTTACTTGAGCATATTGATAATAAAACAGCTGGCGCCAAAGTGGCAAGCGTACAACCCTTGCCCATTGCACAAACCCAAGCGCCCACAATTGCTACGACGGCACAACCTGTCATACCTATGCCTACTGCGCCACAGGCGGTAGAAATGCAACCTAGTGCCGCTGCGCCAGTAGCCGATAATGACGCTACAGGTGATAGCGCATGGCTGTTTGCTTTACCTGCTGAATCCCTTGTTTTACAGTTGGGAAGTAATATCAAGGCGGACGGCTTAGAAAATATGGGTAAGAAAATCCGCCATCATCCAGAAATGGCACATGTATTAGCGGTTAAAGCAAATGGCAGTACACGCTATGTGTTGGCTTATGGTGGTTTTTCGACAAGAGAAGAAGCAAAACAAGCGGCAGATCGTGTGAAACAAGATTTGGGCGTTAGCCCTTGGATTCGTCGTGTTGCTGATGTTAAGGCGTTGTTAGCTAAGCAATAATGCTTTGTCGTTTGCTGAATTGTTGATGCCATGACGCAACTTGGTGCAGGGTTTGCGCTAGCGTAGCTTCTGTACTAATAATGCCATCAGCAATGGCAAGGCGTTGCGCTCGTGTTGCCTGCGCATCAATCATTTGTTGCGCAAGTGTGGCGTCAATATGATCGCGCTGTATGAGTCTTTCTTTTTGGCATTCTGGACGACAGTCGACAACGAGCGTGAAATCGATCATCGTGTATTTGCCAGATTCAGCTAAGAGCGGAATAACAAGCAACAGATAGGGTTCATTGCTGTGCACCGCTATTTGTTGTTCGATTACGGCTTCGATTTGCGGATGCATTAGCGCATTTAACCAAGCGCGAGCGTCAGGGTCACTAAAAATATAATTTCGCAATTGCGCCCGATTTAACTCGCCATTGGCTAAACGTACTTCTGAACCAAAGTGCGCTACGATTTTATCCAATGTGTCTGACGGTGCGCTAACGATTGATCGTGCAACGATATCGGCATCAATAACCGTCACGCCTAGTGCAGCAAATTCTTGACTGACCGTGCTTTTACCGCTGGCAATGCCACCGGTTAAGCCAACAATAAAAGGGCGCTGTTGTTTAACAGCGCCTGTGGTGTTTTGGATAGTGCGCAACATAAAGCGACGATTAGCGTGTAACTGGTTTGTACTTGATGCGCACCGGCCCTGCACCATCACCCTTACGACGTTTGTAGTCTTCTTCATAGTCAGAGTAGTTTCCAGGGAAGAATTCGACATGGCTATCGCCCTCGAAGGCAATAATATGTGTTGCAATACGGTCTAAAAACCAGCGGTCGTGTGAAATAACCAGTGCTGTACCTGGGTATTCTAACAAGGCTTCTTCAAGCGCACGCAATGTTTCCACGTCTAAGTCGTTGGTTGGTTCGTCAAGTAATAAAACGTTACCGCCTTTACGAAGTGTTTTTGCTAAATGTACGCGATTGCGTTCACCACCAGATAAGTCTTTAACAAACTTGCCTTGGTCACCACCCTTAAAGTTAAAACGACCGCAGTACGAGCGAGAAGGGATTTCAAACTTGCCGACAGTAATAATGTCCGAGCCATCAGAAATTTCTTCAAATACGGTTTTATTGTCAGACAGTGCGTCACGGCTTTGATCAACGTAAGACAGATTAACTGTTTCGCCAATGCTGACTGTACCAGTGTCTGGTTGATCTACTCCCGTTATCATTTTAAAGAAGGTAGATTTACCTGCGCCATTCGGGCCAATGATGCCAACAATGGCGCCAGCGGGAATGCTGGCAGTGAAATTGTCGATAAGTAAGCGCTCACCAAATCCTTTACTAACCCCTGTAAAGTCAATAACTTTATTCCCCAAACGCTCACCGACAGGAATAAAAATTTCATTTGTTTCATTGCGCTTTTGGTATTCGACGCTAGACAATTCTTCAAAGCGCGCCATACGTGCTTTTGATTTTGCGTGACGACCTTTAGGATTGGTTCTTACCCATTCCAATTCTTGTTTCATGCTTTTAATATGGGCTTGTTCAGATTTAGCTTCTTGTTCTAATCGTCGCTCTTTCGCTTCTAACCAAGTAGAGTAATTGCCTTCATAAGGAATGCCCATCCCTCTGTCTAACTCTAGAATCCAACCAGCGACATTGTCTAGGAAATAGCGGTCATGGGTAACAGCAACAACAGTGCCCGTATAGTTGTGCAAGAATTGCTCTAGCCAAGCAATCGATTCGGCATCTAAGTGGTTGGTTGGTTCATCGAGTAATAGCATGTCTGGGCGAGATAAAAGCAGCTTACATAAAGCAACACGACGACGTTCACCACCAGATAGTTTGGTCACATCAGCATCCCATGGCGGTAGGCGTAGTGCATCTGCAGCAATTTCCAGTTGGTTTTCTAAGTTGTGACCATCGCTGGCTTGCAGAATGTTTTCTAATTCTGCTTGGCGGATAGCTAGGGCGTCGAAATCTGCATCTGGCTCTGCATAAGCGGCATAAACAGCATCAAGCTCGGCTTGGGCATTGCTAATGTGAGAAAGAGCTTCTTCTACGTTACCACGAACGGTTTTGTTTGGATCTAACTGTGGCTCTTGAGGTAAGTAGCCGACTTTAATGCCAGGCATTGGGCGCGCTTCACCCTCAATGTTGGTATCTAGCCCAGCCATGATTTTAAGCAACGTTGATTTTCCTGAACCATTTAAGCCAAGAACCCCAATTTTAGCGCCGGGAAAAAAAGAAAGTGAAATGTCTTTAAGAATGTGTTTTTTTGGTGGAACGACCTTGCCCACACGGTGCATCGTATAGATATATTGAGCCATGATAGCGTATGATTACCCTTAAAGAAAAAAGACAATTAATTATTCATTATTTAGCATGTTACTGATTTAGTAAGTGCTTTGCAACGACTGATTAAGTTACAAT
>JAEMQD010000020.1 GCA_022759035.1 Thiotrichales bacterium | reverse complement strand
CACCTTGACTACCCATCACTTTAACCATTTCTTCACCATACATGCACTGTCCATTACGCACAACGACTTGACCGAACGTATTGGCACAAGCAACCCTTGCTTGCTCTGCCAAAACTGAAAAAGACAAACCAAGCAACACAACACCCAACAAAACCTTCATCCTACTACTCCTAAAAACGCTTCATATTTTTTCAAAGCACTAATGACAGTGCGGTTAGACTTTTTACCAAAAACCTCATTCTGTCCACCAACATCATAGCTCTTAATAATATTGGATATATTTTCTGCCAATTGAGTCCAAGTTAAACCTTCCCTCTTACAAACTCGATCCACCGCACGAATATATGCATAAACTGTACTGGAATGTCCTTTTGGTGTGTACTCTTTGTATCCTTGATCAATCAGATATTGCTTAAACCTTTGTTGCATTTTCAATCCCCCCTAAAATCCTCAACAGGCTTCGTATCTAACCCGTACATCCTCAAAAAATCGTTAAAGGGTTCAAAATGCCTCTCAAACCAATGGTTGCATACCAAATAGTCATGACCAAATATCGAGAAACATTCATTTTGCCAATATCTGCGTCTCATTTCTGTTCGCGCTACTTGTTCCAGCTCGAAAAATGGATAATCAAGGTTGAAAATTATTTTTGAACTATCTTTATCGGTCAAGTTATTCAAAATACGAATGTCTGCTTTTGCTAAATCTGATATCTTTCCTAAATGAGTCCTGACAAAGCTACCAATCTTAATCTGCTCAGTATTATCCATCAATCTCTCTCCAAGACTCAGTATTCATCTTCAATATGAATGCCCGAACAGGCTCCCACAGGCTGACCATGCCATCCTGCTCTTCAAAGACTTTGGCATGATTTTTGGCATAAATTCGACACATTTGACGAAAGTTTATCTGAAACTCGTTTATACCTTTGGCCAAACAATGTTCTTTTAAGCTTTCCACAGAAATTGATGTTTGCTGTCGTGCTTTACTTAACGCCAAGAAGGTGATGAGTATTTGCGAACATATTTGATGCTGATTTTTAAACCACTTGGGAACTTTACGTTTCACCCGTGAAATTTCTTCCAGCTCATCAGGAATAAATGTCTTCTGCTGAGCAATCTGCTCAACATAACCCAGTAATCGTTCAATCACTTGTGCGGGAGTCTCAAACCCCTGGACTTGTTTACCCAGCCTTTGATAAAGCTCTTCGCTAATTTCAATCGTGACCATCTGCCATATCCTCTTCCTACTGGACATAGCTTAACATGCAACAAGACTAAAAATAAACTTATTTTACTAATATTTACTAATTTACTTAAGAAGTGTAAGTTCTTGTGCAATAAGCGCAATCTCATCCCTTTGATAAAGCTTATCTTTCCACTCTCTTGGAATGGCTTGCTCTCCGTAGTAAGCACCAGCAACCTGTCCACATATTGCAGCAATAGTATCACTATCACCTGCTAAATTAGCCGCCATCACAATAGCATCTTCAAAGCTATCCGTTATCCAAAAAGACCATAAAGCCGCTTCTAAACTATCAACAACATAACCCGTACTTTTGATTTGATCACGGGATTTATGTCGATAGCCCATATCGACAATCGGCAACAGTTCAAGCGTTGTAATAACATCACCACGATAAGCACTTAGCAGCGTTTCTTTGTCACTGATACCTTGCATGGCATCCCACAGGATAGATGCCAAAATCCAACAGGATTCAACGCAAGCAGGATGAGCGTGTGTTGTTTTGCTACTTTCTCCAGCAAAATATAGAGCGGCATCATAGTCCTGACTGTAAAACATAACAATCGGCGCAAGTCTCATTAAAGAGCCATTTCCTGCATTGAATTCACCATAGCACTTCATCATCTCACCTGTTTCTTCAAAATGAAGCAATGCTTTTTCAGTAGTATGACCAATATCGAAACAGCGACCTGTGCTGGAACAAAAACCTTGATGATACCAGCGAAGGTAGTAGCTTAATTGGTGATTGACATCAAACCCCCAGCAATCAATCAGACTCTTAGCCAAACACAGTGCCATACTTGTATCGTCAGTCCATGCACCAACAGGCAAATTGAAAGGTCCACCACCCTGCAATTGTGTTATCTTGGGCTGAGAATCTCGTTTAGAAAACTCCAGAGTAGTGCCTAACGCATCACCACATGCCAAACCCAACAAAACAGCGTTGCTTTTATTAGAATCAATCGCATAAATATTGTTAAAAGGACGTTTAACTTCATTAATCTGATCAGTAGCAGCATCTTCACCTACAGACACTGATGAACGAAGATTTTCATACAGCTGTTGCCAACGATATCTCGTTGTTTCATAATAGTTTTTAACAAGCCTATCAATAACTGCTGTATGCGTTTCATCTGCACCCTTCAATTCAATTAAACTTTGGTAAACATCCGCGGAGACTTCTATTGAATATTGCTTAATAGCAGGAACAAGGTTTTGCTTACTAAGCTTTTCGGCCTTACCAATAAGCATGATCTCAGATAAGTAATCAACTTCGCTCATTGTTGGCAATGGTGATAATGCAACAATACTTTGCTCGATAGCTGCTATTTTTTTATCATCTAATTGGTTGACACAACGCATAATCTCAACTCGCTGAATGTACCCTTTACGGTCTTGCACTAAATTAACGTCACAATGATCATCTGAATCAATGCCAATCTGGGCAAAAACACGATTAATTTGACGACCAACCAAATAAGCCCACAATCCACGACTGCTTAATTGATCACGATGCAAATGTTGCGCGTCACAAAATAGACCTGTTGCCAATTGTATTAATTTTGTTGAGCGATCATCTTCATCGTAAGCGAGTGCTAATTGTGGTTGAGGAAAAACTGATTGATGTTCAAATAGTTTAAGTTTCAGTTGGTTATGAACAGAGATAAGCTGTTTTACATCATTAATTTTACTGTTAACGATATTAGTCATCAGCTTCTGTCCTGCCAAAACTTTGGGCAACAAAGGATGCTCAAGTAGCTGATTGATCTGAGAATCAAGCAATGATTCGTTATTTAATGATTTTATGACAAGTAAAGCAAAACCATTTACGGATAGCACGTCATCAATCTGTAATCTATCAAAAGAAAGCGAGCCTCTATTAATACGCTTAAGGTATTGCAACTGCTCATTAACAGTGAATTCAGAAACTGAACACAATCCAGTATTGTCTGCCCAATAAGAATAGTTAGGCATGACACGCCCATTGTGAAGGCGAAAGAAGACAGAAAAACCGATGCTAACTAACATGATGTTTAAGAATATACCACGATCCATGAAGACTGCCAAGACTTAGAAAACAGCTTCACTTTTTATATCGACCAAAAACGTGCGATATAAAAATACAAAACCGTTAACGTCTTGTCAAAATGACATCTGTCTCATGAAGATAGCAAGATATATGGGCAATGACGCTCTAATTAGGACATTTATGAAAGGAGACAAAACATACAAATAAGGATACCAAATTATGAAAAAAAATTGATAAGAAGAAAAGAAGTGATTGAAATGACCAGTTTGAGTCGCAGCACAATTGACAGAAGAGAAGCCGAAGGCCTGTTCCCTGCTCGCATAGCACTGGGTAAAAATATTGTAGCTTGGCGTTTTGAAGAGATAATAGCGTGGATTGATGCGCAACAACCAAAATGTTTGGGGGTGTTGGCATGAATATGCAATTAACCAACTATACAAGTATATTGTTCAAGTCATTAGCTGAACTTAAAGCAAACAACACACCTGAAACATGGCTTATAAAACACTGGATAGCCAAGGGAGAGCTAATTTCGATTATTGCGCAACCAGCAGCAGGTAAAAGCCTGTTGGCACTTGAAATGGCTTTAGCAATGGCAACAGGAAAAGATTGGCGCGGAGAAAAAATACATCGTGTTAGCAATATTTTCTATGTCATCGGTGAAGGACAAAAAGGTTTTATAGATCGCGTAAGTGCTTACGAAATTGAGAATAATATTAGTGTTGATAATTGCCCTTTTTACCTGAGCAACACCAGCATTGGATTTGACACAGTTGAAGGATTAACACAAATAATAAATGCCATTGAACAAACAAAAACCACTCCTGATGTCATTTTTATAGATACGCTCGCCAGATCTTTCAACGGTGACGAAAACTCTGCGAGCAATATGGGAGATTTTGTAAAAAACTGCAATTGTTTGAGCTTATACTTTAATAACGCGGCCGTTGTTGTAATCCATCACAGCGGCAACAGCGATAAAACAAGATCAAGAGGCTCAAGCGCACTAATAGGCGCAGTTGATAAAAACTATCTGCTCACCGTTAAAGAAAATCAAAGAATATTATCATGCACAAAGTCTAAAAACAGCGCTGAGAATGATCCAAAGTTTTTTGAGATAAAATCTGTAGGACTGGGCATTACTGACGAAGACGGCGATGAAATTAGTGGCGCTGTTTTAATAGAAATAAATTCGAATGATGCCATCAAAAAAGACTCAAATACGGAAAGAGCATTGGCACTTACCTGCCTGACCAACTTAATAGACACAAGCGGCAAGGCAACAGATGCACAATGGCGTGAAAAATTTTACGAATTGTCTAAAGATCAAAAGTCCCCAGACGCCATTCGCACCGCATACAATAGACATAAAAAACACTTTTTAGAGCAAAACATCGTTATCGAATTGGAAAACTACTACTATCTATCTAAGCCGTCAAACCAATTGTAACGGAAAGATACTGATCCAATTTCAACAACTCTTGCTTTAACGAACGAACGGGGCGTATTTATTATAAATACGCCCCGTTCGTTCGTTAAA
>JAEMQD010000105.1 GCA_022759035.1 Thiotrichales bacterium | reverse complement strand
TGCACTCGCTGAGTCTATTCCCAACCCGACCACCGAACTCAACTTTACTAGCCCTTTTGAATTACTGACGGCTGTTCTCTTATCTGCACAGGCAACCGATGTTGGCGTTAATAAAGCCACAATAGGCTTATTTTCAGCGGCGAATACACCACAAGCAATGATTGAACTGGGATTAGAAGGTATTAAAGAACAGATTAAGACCATTGGTCTTTTTAACAGTAAAGCCAAGCATTTGCTTGAAAACCTGTCATCTACTGGTAGATCGGTTTAACGGCGAAGTGCCACAAACACGTGAGGAGTTAGAATCACTACCTGGTGTCGGTCGTAAAACAGCCAATGTGTTATTGAATACATTATGGGGACATCACACTATTGCCGTAGACACCCATCTATTTCGATTAGGCAACCGCACTGGATTAGCAGTCGGTAAAACTCCTTTAGATGTTGAAAAAAAATTGATGCACATCACGCCCAAACAGCACCTAAAAAACGCGCACCATCTACTCATTTTATACGGGCGCTATGTCTGCACAGCGCGTTCACCCAAATGTGGAGAATGCGTGGCTAAAACCCCGTGTCAGTGGAAAGAGAAAGCCTAAGATAATCTGCAGACCTTCCCTAACCCTTGCGCCCAACACCAAAATAAGTAAAGCCGTGTGAATGCAAACTTTCTGGATCATAAATGTTACGACCATCAAAAATAATCGCTTCCAACAGCAATGTTTTCATGCGCTCAAAATCAGGAGTCCAGTATTGCTTCCATTCAGTCATCAGCAATAACGCATGACTGGCATCACAGGCCAAGTAAGGATCTTGGCACAACACAATGTGTGGATGATTGGGATATCGCTTAGCCAATGCTGGCATGGCTTTGGGATCATGAATGCGCAAACTCGCACCCTGAGATAGTAATGCGTCTATCAGCGGCAAGCTAGAGGCAGAATCAATACTGGTGGCATTGGGCTTATAAGCCACGCCCCATAAAGCGAAAGTTTTACCGACCAAATCGCCTTGATAATACTGCCAAAGCTTAGAAAAAAGCACTTCTTGCTGACGTTCATTCACCGCCATAGCCGCTGATAACAATCTCGGCTGCACACCATGCAGCGTAAAGGTATCCATTGTTGTGTGCAAATCGGCCATAAAATTCGCACCACCAAAACCAGCGCCAGGATAGAGATAATTAAAACCAATGCGTGGATCAGTTCCTATGCCTTGTCGTACCTGCTCAATGTCCACATCCAAGGTTTCTGCCAAATTAGCAAATTCATTCATCGCAGAAACACGTAGTGCTAACAGGGTATTAATCGCATACTTTGTTAGCTCCGCCGCGGTAGGACTAACCACCAACAGCATATCTTGTACACGGTTAAAAGGTCGAACCAACTCTCGCATCATTTGCACGGCCCAAGAAGGCTCAGCACCAATAATAATTCTTTCTGGGCGCTGAAACTGACCAACAGCAACCCCTTCCGACATAAAACTTGGCCACACCACAACCGCTGCTGGCGACATGGCATTTTTCAAAACCGCTTGATAAGCCTTGGCTTTACCGACACCATGCAATGTTTGCAAAACAATCAACGCTGGGCGCTCAATCATCGAGGCTAAACTTTGAACTAAAGCATCGCAACTAGCCACTTGTGCCGACATTAAGCTCATAATGTGCACATTGGCATTCGCATAAAGACTCACATCATTCGCTTGCCCCCAAGTTAGGGTTTTAGCCGATAACTGTTCGCTCATCAACACAAGCAAACCGTTATGTCGATGTGCAATCTCATGCCATTGCCAATCACTTGGCGCATCCATAGGTACTAATGTCACATTGTTACCATTGGCAGCCAAACTACTGGCAGTCACCATGGCAGGATAGTCGTGACCGTAAACCACAATATTCATAACTGACTCCATTGCGCAATAATCGCCTGTGTCGTGATATCCAAACCAGACAAGTCACCTGAATCTAACGCATTCATCGTGGTAACAGCAATTTGTTTACCCAATTCGACACCCCACTGGTCAAAGGGATTAATTTTCCAAATCATGGCCTCAGCAAAGGTTTGATGTTCATACATAGCAATCAACGCACCCAAACAATAAGGATCTAACTGCTTCAGCAAAATGGTATTACTGGGTTGATTACCCGCATAATAGCGGTAAGCCTCTTCGGGCGCTTTTTTCAAGGCATCATTACCTAACATCAACACAGTTGACTGAGCCAGCAAATTAGCCATAGCGAGCTGATGCTGAAAAGCCAAAGCACGACGCGTCGGCACATCAGGTTCGGCCTCAATATCAGGACGATGAACGGGCGCAATAAAGTCGCAAGTCACGACTTCGGTGCCTTGGTGTAGCAACTGATAAAAAGCATGTTGCGCATTCGGCCCGACTTCTCCCCACACAATGGGGCAAGTACGGTATTCAATGCGGTTACCCTCAATATCGACACTTTTACCATTTGATTCCATAATCAGTTGTGTTAGGTAAGCTGGTAGTAAGGCTAGGCGCGCATCGTAAGGCAAAATGGCTTTACCATGAATGTGCAAAAAGTTGCGATTCCACACAGTGGCTAAGGCCATGCGAACGGGAATATTTTCCGACCAAACACTGCTTCTGAAATGCTGATCCATATCCGATGCACCACGCAACATGGCGCGAAACTTATCCATACCCAGCGCGATGGCAATCGTCAATCCAATGGTTGACCACATAGAGTAACGACCACCGACCCAATCCCAAAAGAATAACTGGTTATCGGGATGAATGCCCCATTCAGTCATTTTTTTTGCATTGGCAGACACACCAATAAAATGCTGCTTATACGCAAGTGCCTTAGTTGCACCACCACAGACCAACCACTCTAAAGCAGTCTTCGCATTCGCCAAAGTATCGATGGTACTGAATGTTTTACTGGCAAAGACAAATAAGGTGGTATGAGGGTCTAGCTGAGACAATAACGCAGCCGTTTTTGCGCCATCCATACTAGATAGATAATGAGTGCGAATCAACTCATCACCTTCTTTTAACGCACTCACCGCTAAATTAGGACCTAAATCCGACCCACCAACACCTAAATTCACCACATCGGTAATGGGTAGGCCACTAAAACCACGCCATTGCTTCGCCCGAATTTTAGCCACCATCACTTCCATACGTGCCAACTGCTCACGTACTTGGGCGTAAACAGGTGCATTGTCTTGTACCAGTCCTTCATCCAGCTCAGCACGTAAGGCGGTGTGCAACGCTGCTCGCCCCTCGGTATGGTTAATCGCTTCCCCCGTAAACATAGCTTCTATCGACTTAGCCAATCCTTGCTGATCGGCCAACGCATAAAGCAATTGCCAAGTTTCGGGTAACATGCGTTGACGCGCAAAATTAACAGACAAACTCACCGCATTCAGATAGTCGCGCTGACCTCGGGCTTCATCTCGTTTAACAATGTCGCTTAAGTGCATACAGCGAAGCATATTGGCATGTTCAGCCAAGTCTTGCCACGCGGGGCTGTTGGTTAATTTGTCCATAAAAAGCCTCTTATCTGTTTTCAGGCTTGAGCGTGTTGAGCCAAAAGTGTTTTAAAGTCTGCGCCTAAGCTGGCATGACGCGCTGCGAAGGTTAAGGTGGCATTTAAATAGCCTAATTTATCGCCACAATCGTGCACTTCGCCGTCGAAAGCCACACCACGCATGGTTTCTTTCGCTAAAATGGCATGCATGGCATCGGTTAATTGAATTTCACCACCCACACCCCGTTGCGTTTTGGCCAATTCGGCAAAAATAGACGCATTGAATAAATAACGACCCAATACCGATAGGTTAGAAGGCGCAACCTCTGCTGCTGGCTTTTCAACCAAGGTGGTAATGGCTTGTTGCTCAGTCACACCAGCAATACCATATTTATGCACCTCCGTCATTGGAACTGGCAATAAAGAAATAACGCTCTGTCCGTACATTTCATAATCTTTAACCAACTGCGCTGTGGCATTATCGCCTTGTGCATAACAAATCACGTCGGGCAACAAAACCACAAACGGATTATCTTGCACAATCGGCGCTGCACAAGCGACTGCATGTCCCAACCCCAAGGCCTTACCCTGACGAACCGAAACAATCTTCACGCCTGCAGGTAAAGTAGAGCGCGCCACTTCCAACAAAGCTTGCTTACCACGTGCTTCCAGCTCAGCTTCTAATTCGTACTGGCTATCGAAATGGTTTTCAAGCGCACTTTTGGAGGCATGGGTTACCAACACAATGGTTTCAATACCCGCAGCCACCGCTTCTTCCACCACATATTGAATCAGGGGCTTATCGACTAACGGAATCAACTCTTTCGGAATGGCTTTAGTGGCAGGTAAAAAACGTGTACCTAGCCCAGCGGCGGGAATAACGGCAAACTTAACCGACATAAACAGACTCCTTTACGTAAGTCAACTTAATTATTCGTATCTGATTTTAGTGTACCTTATTTCAGGTGATTTTAGCTAAAATTTTAAATAAAAAAACGAGCCGAAGCTCGTTTTTTTCAGTATTTCACCTAACACCAATAATAGACATTAAGCCATTACACTGGGTTCTGATGATCGACGACGCGAAGCGACAAAACCAACCGCTGCTAGACCTGCCAATAACAAAGCAAATTGAGCCGTTTCTGATACAGCGGAAACATAGCTAGCACCAAATATGCCCTTCTCTCCAGCGGCAATATTACCCGTCAAACTACCTGAATAAGTACCAGCCGCCAAAGTCAAAGTGTCTCCAAAAACCGAACCTTTATAACTATTTCCATTAATTGAAAATGTTAAATTTGAACTCGAACTAAACGCTAGCAGATTGTTCTTAGTGCTCACATAAGCGCCACTCAAATCACCCGGGCTAGGAATAATAAATGAATAAG
>JAEMQD010000101.1 GCA_022759035.1 Thiotrichales bacterium | reverse complement strand
AACAATCAGACTACCTAATGCGTTACACGCTAAGTTCGGTAAGGTTTTTGTAACAAACATCCGCCTTGGTTATGGAAGAGAACAGATTATTACTGCCCTTAAAGCCAGTCGTGTTGAAACGCATAAAAAGACCGATGCTGATGGTAATGAAATTAACGGTAAAAAACGTACAGGCGTTGCACTCACTTATCGCTTTAATAAAGACGCTAAAGGCTGGCGTGTATTAATCACTGTCCCTGTTAGCAATGAAATGAAGGCCGAAAAGCAACTGGGTGTCATTGGTGTTGATCTTAATGCCGACCACTTAGCTGTCAGCGAGCTAGATCGCTTCGGTAATCTGATCGCTTTTAAGCGCTATGACCTACACTTAGAAAACAAGTCTAGCGGTCAGAGACAAGCAATCATCGGCGAAGTAGCTAAATCCCTTGCACAATGGGCATTTAAAGTACAAAAACCGATTGCACTTGAAAAACTCGACTTTAAGAAAAAGAAAGCATCATTAAATGACAGTGAAGACAAACGATACAACAGAATGCTATCCAGTCTTGCTTACAACCAAATACATCAAATGATCTCATCATCTGCTTTTAGAGCGGGTGTTGAAGTCATCACCATTAATCCCGCTTACACGTCCTTAATTGGCAACGTGAACAATGCCAAGCGATTAGGGATTAGTGGTCATCTGTCAGCCGCTATGGCGATTGGCAGACGAGCAATGAACTTTTGTGAAAATCCTGTAATCTATGTACACGGTAAAATTACCTATGTGCTTCGTGATGGGCATCATGTCACCTTAACACTACCTGAAAGGAATCGTGATAAGCATGTATGGTGCTTGTGGAGCAAGATTAACACGAAACTAAAACGGCCTCGTGATGAGGGTTATCGGTGCTTGAAAAGGCGTGAAGAAGAACAGCGTAAACGTTCTTCTGGCATCATCCGATAACTGGGGTAAAACCCACTGAGCCATCTACAACTGTTCAGGTGGCGAGCAGCTTATCTACGGATAGACTGACAAACATATCATGCCAAAATAGTTAGCTATAAGTAAGTATGAGTATGTTTTTGGGAGCGGCATCAAGTTAACTAGTACAGTGTTTAATTATTGACGAATTTAGGAATTGTGATAACCTAATTAGGTGGATATTACAAACGGTGGCGCACGATGCAGTATCGAATTTTGGTAAATGGCAAAGAAGGGACGATTGAATTGGGTCAAGATGATCCGGTCAAGCTATTGAAAACGTATGTCTCCGCTATGTTGACGGATTGGTTAAGCGCAGAGGTTTTTGTGCCTAACTACCCCCGTCATGGCGAGTATTTAGATAAGGTTTCAGGTTCCACTGAGGTGGTTCTAGGGGGTAAATATGCAGACAAGCCAGAACGAATCATCTTCTGATAACATGGCTCATGGAATTAGCATTGAGCGCCTCAATCACGCACTATCAGAGTATGAGAGTGGTCGATTACTGGCGCCAATGCGTGCCGCTAAACTACTAGGCCTTCGACAATTTAACCAATTGGCAAGCCTGCAGAAGAATAAGCGAATTTTGTTTCCCTTAATGGTGAGTACACTTTCGCAGAAAGAACTTGAGCATCAAATTCAGGTAGGTGAACAGTTTATCTGTGGTTATCGCCCTGGTGTTATTGCTGATGAAACACTATTCGATGAATTGGCATTTCGCACGAATATCAGTCCACCAGTTCTTAAGTTAGCCAAGTCGGTGCTGGTATCAGGTATTCCTCTGGAAGATATAGACATTCATGGTACTGGGGTAGCGTCTCGCCAATCAGTGGACCAAGCTTGCGTAACCTTTTGTCGCATGATGGTTGGTATTGAATCCTATCGCACCCAGTCTTTTAAACAGGCGCTAGCGCATGTATCAAAGCATGCGATTCGTGTAGAGCCATTTGCCGTGCTTTCAACTTTGTCTGGTGACTCTATTAAACGTTTGAAGGAGTATGAGTCTGGATCTGAGGTACCAACTTTTTCGCAAGCGGCGTTTTTCTCACTCATCTCTGCCTCAAGTAGTTCTATCGTGCGTTGGATCGATGGTGTACTTGATCAGGTTTTCACTAAATCTTGGACGCTTCAGTATCGGTTCAATTTGTGGCCAAAGCAATTTGTAGACATGCTGGCAGGAAAGTTTAGTTCTGTTAACACGGCTTATATGTTTACGCTTTCTCCTAAAGAGAGTGTGGTTCCTTATGATGTTCAAGAGTTACTGAAACTTAACCAGTTGTTGGATGATTTGTTAGCCATCAAACATCCGATCGTTTACGCTCCTGGCACGAGTCCTTTTGGTGTTGATACGACAGTCTATGACATGCTTGCTGTAGAACATAAGCTTGCTAATCGAAAAACGTTAAAAAATATCGGTGAGCAGATATCGAAAAAAATTGGTTGTCACGTAACCGCTATCAATTCGGTTTACAAACGTTGGAAAGCTCGTGGTGTGCCATCTCAATTCTGGAAACGCACACCTTCTCTGAACGAGGGAGTATCAGTTGACTAAAACGGGTCATCGCTTAACCGCTGGCGCATTTGCAATTGCCTCTGCCATATTAATGGTTAACGGCTCGATTACGTTAAGCGCTGTTCCGGTAGAGTATCATCTCGCTTATGCTGCATTGTTTGCAGTAGGTGTGATGTCAGGAGCTTCCGCACCAGATTGGTTGGAAGGCGTGTTCTTTTTTAATCAAATCTTTTGCGGCAGTGGCAGATGACATGGCTTCTAATTGTGCTTTATTTGACATGAATTCTCACCTATTAATAACGAACACTTTCTAAAATGGATGACTTAACTAACTCATCATCACCATAGATCAGCTCGCTTATCGGAACTCTGGGTCTAAACATGAATACATTTAGTTTTGAAGCGGCACGCAGCATATCATCCATAGAAAATGTCGCAATTAACTTAGCTTCTTCAGTGCTAATTCCATACACAATTGACGCTTGTATGGGGTCATTTTTTGACATGTCTCGCATCGACAAAATCAACTCACGGGTTAATTTTGTAAAACTATTTTCACTTGAATCACTCACCGTCATGCTCCTTTTTTAGGTAAACAGGAAACCCATCAATATACCGACCAGGGAAAAGCTCATCTAGACTTAAACCAGTTTCTTTTGCAAGAATGGTC
The DNA here is from genome assembly GCA_022759035.1 of Thiotrichales bacterium. Lineage (GTDB taxonomy): Bacteria > Pseudomonadota > Gammaproteobacteria > Thiomicrospirales > Thiomicrospiraceae. Next base: position 1,906 of record JAEMQD010000101.1, on the reverse strand, counting down.
TCTATCGCTTGATGTGGAACTCTTAGTGCCTTAGACATAGAAGCTTTGCTATAACCCCACTTCTTACCTATCTGCGTAAGAGTCATTCCTCGTCGCTTCAAAATGGTTACAACATAATGCTCCATAGAACCTTCACTTAACCTCCTAGACAAAATCAACTTGCAATTTATTCTACTATTTTTGATTTTCAGGTCAACCAAAAAGAAACGTTTTTACTCACAAATACAGTGAAAAAAATTATGCCATGATATAGAATAGGAATTGTTAACATATAGGCGCATTGATGATGACTTACCAGAGAAAATTGACCAAACATTTTTCTAATGAGGTGGAAAATACCTTCAGAAGAGCGTTTGTAGAAATCTTAGAAGAGATGGGCGGACCTCAGAAACTGTACGATGATTTGGGGATATCACCTTCTCAAATTTCACGCTATGTTCATGGTCAAATACCCGCCATACCAACCTTATTTTCTATCGCTAAGTGGGCTAATGTGACTGTTGACTGGTTGCTTACGATGAGTGGTAGTAAACGTGCTGAATCTTATTCTATTGATCAAAACGCTAATACATCAATTGAAGTCATCGTTTACAAAAATGCTTGGATCAATGATGGTCACGTATTTGGAGAAAAGGCAGAATCTCTGTTCTTTTCAATGTCAGAAGTGAGAAATTTCTGTAGCGATGCTTCGTCTCTCGTTGCTTTTGAAGTTGATGAAAGAATGCATGATGATCCTTGCTTGATTGGAGAAACTATCGTTGTTCAAATGAGCAAGTCCGGTTGTATTGATGAAAGCGGTTTTCACATTATCGACTTGCAGAATGTACCTACGATCCGCACAATCAATAAGCTTAAGAACTCTCTAATCATCAAATCAAACACCAAAAAGGTTCGTCTTGAGTTGACTTCTAGTCAGATGAAATATCTCTGCCCAGTTAAGTCTTTTGGTCGAATCGTATGGAATAGTCGCAACCTTTCAAAAATTAAACCTTGAATATATTTCACTAATTTGATTGACACCACGATCATGTGTGTTAAAACTGACCATAATAGTTCCCCAATAGTGTAATATGTGCATTATTGTAATATGTGCATTATTGTAATATGACCATTACTGAATATGACCATTATAGTAAAATGACCATTATAGTAAAATGACCATTATATATTGGGGAAATTGGACTAACTTTCCCAATAGATAGTTATTGGGGAAATTACTAAAAAAGGAGTGATAAATCGCTATGGATAGTTTAGAGAATATCAATATACTCATCGAAAAATTGAAGGATGAGGTGCAACGGTTAAAAATGGAATACGTCTTGGCTAAGGTTGATGCATCAAATATGACGGGTACAACACCACTGTCTAAGATTGCAATGCACGTAAGAATTCGTGATAGCGGATTCTCAATCGAATGGCGAAAAATAGTGCCTACCAAGAAAAAGAACGGAACAATGAAACCGTTACTCATCGGAATCAATAAAGGTAAATCTGACGGCTATGATATAAGAATATTAAGTAACGAATCGGCCGACTGGGAGAGAGATGTTACGATTGAGTTTGAAGAGAAGGCACGGCGCTTACGACAAATGTTACGTGAAGCAACATCAGCAAAAAGGAGTATGCGATTTGCTGAATTGCGCCAGAAAAAAATCGCTGAATATCTGGAGAAAAAAGGGAGCATGTCATGAAAGAATTAATCTACGGATCGGTTGTTTGTTTTGCGGTATTTGTTGTGGTGAAACTACTCACGTCATCAAAAGATGGTTCGTCGGAATACAGCGCGATTGCTGCTTACACTTTCGGATACACCGCTTATATCTTGCTAGGAGGAAAGTTAATTGGCAAGGATGGTGATTTTGTTTTTCAGCCTTTATTTTTTGCGATTCTGTCGTTTGTTTTGTAC
>JAEMQD010000115.1 GCA_022759035.1 Thiotrichales bacterium | reverse complement strand
CTCATTCAACTTTGCTTCAGTCATGCCGTGTTTATAGGCATTGTACTGCCACTTCACGAACTGTTCCAACAAGGCCGCGTTCTTTTTTTTCAACATATCATTTTCGGCTTGCAGGTGAAAAATACGATCTGCTGCAACATTAAGATTACTTGGTTTAGGTTTATGAATACCTACTTGCCTAATCCCTGACTTCCTAGCCGTAAAAGCGTCTTTAATGGCTTGATTGTTGTTAAGCGACTGACGAGTGGGCTTTTTACCCACAAGAGCTTCAGATGCCTCACAAATCGCATCCCAAGAGAGTTTTTCATCAGACCAACCAAGAATAAGATTAACAATCGCTTCGATATCTTGTTTTGTTAAATGTTTAGCCAAGACCACCTCCTAACAAATCAGACAAGTCAGAAATTAACTGTTGTTGAGCATCGCTGTTTAATGCATCGTTCTTGAGCTTTTCTTTTGACAGCACTCGATTGATGTGAGAAAACGACTTATCGTTGACCAGCTTAATTTGCGAACCGTCTGGCAGTGAGTCATCCTCTAAGATTTCAACCAACTGCCTTAAATGTACCAAGGTGTGTTGATGGTACTCATACCAACGATCAGCACCCGCATATCCCTCTCTCCATGCTTTCTCTGCCGCACTGAATTGTTGCTCTACCTCAGCTAATTGGAATTTGATTCGCTCTAGTTTTTCGGCTTCGCCCTTAATGCAAACTTGTTCTTTGCAATTCAAACAATCACGGTACTTGTCGCAAGGTGAGATGGTGTAGTCATGCACGCAATAACCAAACTCAGTAACATGCGCAGCCCCTTTTTCTAGGGTGTTGAACTCCTGAATGGTTATAGGTATGTGTTTTCTTGCTTCACCAACAGGACCAAATAATGACTTACTGGGATCAAATAGCTCAGCTCTAACAACCATTTCATATTCAGACATTTGATTGTAAACACGATTATGCTTGGCATCCGCTCTACCAGCCCATTTAGCAAGCTCATCCTGAGCCATACCACCACGCTCGGCAAGTGTACTCAGCAAGTGACGGATTTGGTGTGATGTGACTTTTAATCGGTTTCCTTGAGCATCTTTGTAGCCATAACGGTCAAAAATGCTTTTATGACTATCGGAGTTCAAGGACTCTCTGGGAGACAGGTCGTTGTTAAAGACATTTACATTAGGAGCCCAAAGGATAACTGGCGAAGTTCGTATTTGCACAAAAAGTAGGTTTTTAGTCATGCAAAACAATGCATTACTGTACTTAATCCCTTTCTCTTTTGATAAAAATGGGAAGTTTTCAGGTTGTCTCGGAATAACATGGCTATTCCACAGATCATCGAGGGTATAGGCTTTGTTGTATGTCTTTAAATCCATTACTGATAATAAACGCTGTGCGGTGGACGTATTATCGGATACCAAACCCAAACCCAAAGCCGAAGCAGCTTCAATTGCTGTTAATTTTTGCTCTGCTGTCACATCTGGGCAGTCTGGATGACGGTAAAACTTGCGTGGATTTTCCTCAATCCATTTAGCCAATTTTCGTGCTGGATCAGTTATCGCTTTAATTCTCGAAATAGCTTCTTTAGCAATTGGAACCATAACACTAGGAATCCACTTAATATCGCCACCAAAGCCCTTACCAGACCAAAAACGCCAACCATATTGAACGACACCATTTTTATCTGGAATTTCAACCTCACAATCAACAGGCAAATTAAACACTTCACTAATGCGAGATGGAGCACACATCAACATAGCAAAAACGCTGGAAGTAAAAATATCTTTAGGATCATCTGGATTATTAGCAAAAATCTCTGCCATTGCATTTAACACATCGGAAGATGGTAGTTTTTTCTCGCGTTGCTCTTTGGCTTTTGCACCTGTTTGAATTGTGTCGGCAGCACGATTAATCGGATTTTTCCATAAGGACAGATCATTCGGAATGAGTCTATTTGCTGAAACAAACTTTGCCAAGCGCTCGATTTCACGCCCTGCATGATAGGCAGAGCCTTTGGCATAAAACGCTCGTGCTACAACAGCGGCAGCATCTAAATCTGTCAGCGATAGCTCATTAATAAATGCTTTTCCTGTGCGTTGCAACAAAGCTTTTTCAATACACCTCAAAGCTTTTGATTCATTTTTAGTGCCTGTTGGATTAAATCCTTGTTGATATCTGAAATATGCTTTTGCAAAATCCATAAACTCATCTGCAAAATGATCCTTTTCCGAAAAACCTTTAGACTTAACTCCAACTTTTGTGAAATTTAAGTAACCCTCCCACTGAAAACTATCCCAATCAAGATCACTTCCGAAAACAGTCAATTGATTTTTACAAAGATCAATGAACGCTTCAAGGTTTTTAGTGGCATCCCATTCAGCTCTAGAGACAAACTGAACTAAGTTATGCATGGTTTAGCTCCTGTCTACGAGCTTCACAACGCTGGATAACTTCTGCAACCGCAATAATTGTTCTATCATTAACAGAAGCAATGGCAAGATCACCTGTAACTTCTGCAATCCTATCTCGCTCAGCAATCAACTCATCTAAAATCTTTTGATGGGGTGCATCTAACCAAGGTTGGAAATGATTACAGGTGTAACATGGGACTGGCACTCTGGAACCACAAAAATCATAACTCCCACAAGTACCAATATTTTCATGGGGGTTGAGTCGAATGCGACTATTTTTATCCAGTCCACGAACAGCATCACTTTCGGAGTCAACCAACTGTCCCTGAAAAGACTTTGCATAAGGTGCTAATAAATGTCCCATTTTGGCATTAATTCTTGCCGCATATTCAGGTATGTTTTCGATATATACATGGGCATTTTGAGTATCCGAATGATCAAGAAGTTCAGCAATAACCAGTACACCGAAACCTTCTCTCGCCGCACGAGTGCCCGTTGTATAGCGAAATCGTCTAGCCGTCATATTTAAAAGCTCACCCGTTCTTTCTGAGTATATATTCGCAATTTTTACAATTGTTCTGGCAGCGACTGTGACCTGCTTTGATTCGATATGAAGCACATCAATTGATAGTGATTTTTCTAGCTCGTTGATGTCATGAACTTCTTTCAGTTTTTGATAATCAGGAAACAAGGGCAGTTCAATCAAAAGGTAGCTAGGAATTGTTGTGCCAAAATGCTTAGTAAATCGTTCAACTACCGACTTAGACTGCATATCTAAAATCGTCCAAAGTTCTTCCGTAATTTGAAGTTGGTTAAATGACGACCTAAACGTTGCGCCCCGTTGTTTGGCTTTGGGAATATTTAAAATATATGCGGGCTCATTTTTGTGATTCTGACCTTTCAATACGTCTTTAAGTCTCATGTGAGAAATTTGAATTTCTCGTCTGCCTGTACCACTAGCCATAAGAGACATAGCTAATTCATCAATGGTAATTAAGCCCTTTTCATAGCTTTGAACCGCGCCTTCGTTGAATGCCAGTAACTCAATATCACTGAGTGGACCTTCTTCTGGATCTAGGCGTTTAACAACATCGCCCTTGGTATTGCCTTTTAGTGTCCAACTATTGAGCAGATCAACAACTTCTTTGGTAACGCCCTCATAACCTAATGCGTGCCATTTTTTTAGGAAACCTTTAATTGAAGCCAAGTACCACTCATGCTCACGATCTAAAGTTGAACGATAGCTAATAAGTGAAGCAGTAGTTAATTCACATCCATTATTTAAAAAAACATAATGATAAAACCGATTATAAAGATTATGACAATGAGATGATGAGTTTGAAATTGCATAATAACGTAATACTTTTTTTATAGTTAAAATCAGATCATCCGATACTTTTTCTTTTAACTTATTAAAAGTAATAGATACATCTTTATCTAAAACCCAAAGATCATCATCGAAATTAACTTCATACCCTGAACGACTAAAAAAGACATCCTTTTGCTTATCAAGAACCAATGCCTTTACTTTTGGTGACATATCAACTCTCCTTAAACTCTGGTACTCTTATTTTTGATTCTTGCAAAGCCATCGATGCCTCACTAGCCTTACGCTTAATAAACCGTTGATTGTAGGTAGCAGCCGTACCAGAACCTTGACGCCACCCCATTAACCAAGATCGCAACTGCTCCTGTTGCGCTTCATCTGGTGGAGTATCTTGACTATCCATAAGCTCTGAAAAACGCTCATTCCACTTATGCCTCAATGCATGACCTGTAAAAGAGTATAAATCAGGCGACACATCCCTAATAATGGCCATCACCTTGTTATACGATGCTTTTGAAATTGGTTGTCCAACCGTAGGCCCGGGCTTGTGTGTAACGAACAAGAAGTCATGACGATTCGCATTAGGAATTAATTTCCTATAGTTAACGATGTAATCATGTATTTCCTGAATTAGCGTATCCTTTACAGGCAAGCGCCTATCTAATGTTTTTACCAGCGGCTGATCCAGCCTTGGATCATTTTTATCATCTGCTCTGCGTGCCACCACAATTTGATTATTCGCAAAATCAATATCACGTATCCTAATATTTAATAATTCACCTGACCGAACACCCAAGTGAAATAGCATCAGAAAGATAAGACGATTACGAACCCGAACATCACGCCGATCAAAAGGGTTCAAATCTGAATCTGGTCTAAAAATCTCAAACAGCACTTCAATCTGACCATCACTCAAACCTTTTTCACTGACACCACTATTTCTTCCTTTTTTTACGGGCCTTCTCGTCTTGATCATCAGAACCATATCTCTCAGCTTATCATTATGTTCTCTAGTAAGTTGAGGAGACATTACTGACGGTAACCAAGCCAAATAACGAGCAATGTGTGTCAAGCGAACGTAAGTAGTTTGACTAGCAACAAGCCTTTCTTTTTTATGTGCGATAGAAATTACTTTTTGAGATATGGGTTCTTGCCTTAACTTTAACTGGCAAAAGTCAGCTAATGCCTCAATTTCATGGCGAACCAAAAACTCTTTACGCTGAAACCGTTTATCTAAATCAATACCTGCATGTTGACAAAAACGAATGAGAACAGACACACCGACTAATACCGACTCCATAGCTGAAAAGGACAAAGATGCATTTCTAATCTGAGTAGTTACAAATAGATTAGGATAGAACAACGGCAAACCTGTTACTGAGTCTACAAGCAAACAGTAACGCTCACCATC
>JAEMQD010000120.1 GCA_022759035.1 Thiotrichales bacterium | reverse complement strand
TCGCCTTCTTGATACACCAAACTCGGTACCGCCTTAATCCCAAACTTCATCACCAGCGTCTCGCGATGTCCTCCGTCCATGCCTGTTACTTGGTCAAAGTACACGCGATGTCCCCAGTCTTTCATCACATCCATGTAACTGCCATTAACTAGAATTACCTTGTCACGCCAGCCAGATTGCTCATACTGTTTTTTTGCCCATGCCACTTGTGACTTATCCGTCGCATCGATAAAGATCATGCGTTTGCTGAATGACTTAATTGCCAGTGGATTTACTTTGGTACCTGCCGCGTGCATGAGTTGGCCGCTTGGCAGGTACATGTCTTGTGTGACAACAATCGATGGGTCGTAATAGTGCGTCGCGCTCTTGGTTGCTTTAGGAATTGTCTGTCCACGCGGATGCTCAATACGTTCTAGTGCAATGCGCTTCATATCGTCCTGACGCTTTGCTAACTCGCCAGATTTTTCCATGCCGTTTAACTTGGATAGTATTGCTTCAAGTAATGACTGTTCTTTGATTGGGTAGATTGTGCCAATCGTCTCGACCGACGAAAACGCAACCATAGGTGTGAACATGGCGATTAAAGCAATCGCTCGGGCACGGCTATTCATGAGAATCGCCCTGTTCATTCGACTGTTCGCATTGCGAACAGGCATCATCCGAAAATGGACGCATCCACTCCTGAAATACCGCCTGAGCACGCTCAATTGGAAACATTTCTATGGTTTGGGTATCAAAATCATCAATCATCACAGCAACCTCACTGCTTTACCGATAATCTGTTCTGGCTTCACAAAACCCAGATGCCCATATCGACTATCAAACGAATCGACATGGTCGCCTAACACAAAGAACTCACCGTCTGGAACACACCCAACAGGTCCAGGTAATAACGGCTCACCACGCAAGGTGACTGGCTTAATCATCGCCGTTGTTGCTTTACCATTAATCATGACTTGATTGCCATTGTGAGCAATCAAATCACCATTGATCGCAACAACGTGTTTCACTAAGTGAACACCCCTCTCAAAGTACTGCCCTTTGTACTCAATAACGGCATCATCGCCTTTACGTGGCATTACTTTGGGCATAACCCAGTAAATACCTGTTGCAATACTGGGTGTCTTGTTTACACTGAGATAACCGATATTGAAATGCTTCAACAACACCAGTATCACAAACAACACTGCAAACCATGCAAATGACTTTGCAATCAAATCCAACACTAGGATAGGTTTATTTGGCATAATTCAAACTCTCACTAAATCGAATATCAACGGAGTAAAAAATGGCATTATCTAATTGCATTGACTGCCAAAAACCACTAAGTCCTACCGCTAAAGAATGCAACGGCTGTAAATCCACTGACCCATTTGGAAAAAATCGTAGCTTAAGAAGAAGACAGCGTTGGATAATCGCTTTTGGTATTTTGGTTGGATCAATCATGTTTGTTTTGTTCCGAGAAGGAGTCGTGACTTGGGATATGGTCATTCAGTTGCTCATACGCCTTGGGCAGTAATTCAATAATGCGCTGAATATCACGATCTACCTTAGCTCTAGTTGCTTTAATCGGATGACGTGAACTAATACCAGGAATGGTTAATGTATACTTTAACTTACCAGATTCATCAAACGTGGCCGCTACTTCCCAATAGTAATTCAAGCAAACGCTACTGATTGCGTCATCACAAGAGCGCAATGTCTTTTCAATTGCTCCCGCCATCTCTAATGTAGTTCTGAACAAAACATAAGGTGGCAAATATAGGAAAAACCAATCTCTATGCCCTTCACAACTGGCCACAGTCTGAATCAGCGGTATTTGATTCATCGCCTCCACTAAAGGAGCAATTCTTGCATCAATCACGCCCAAAGCTTTAGCCTCTGCATAAGGGCGCGGCATACCCTTAAAGTTAGTTTTACCAGCCATCATTTAATTGTGTCCAGATCAGGCTTACCCGCTTTATCCTTGCATGATGTCTTGCAGCCTGGATAAGCGTTACACGTCCAATATGCGCCATATTGACCCTCTCTGCTAACCAGCTTACCCTGTTTACACTTAGGACAAGTCACTGCATCAGCTGGTACTGGCTTTGCTTCTCTTGGTTGTTTTGGTTTGCGCTCAACCACAGGCATTGCTGATAGTTCGCTCTTTAAGGTATCCCACATCTGACCAATCACATGGTCATAACCATCCTTACCATTGGCCAGCGCATCAAGGCGCTCCTCAATCTGACGTGTAAAGTTAATTTGAGTAAAACTAAACTTAGCTGCAGTCAGTGCATCCCATACCTGTTCACCGAGTGATGTTGGCTCTAGTTTCTTTTTAACCTCTTTGATGTAATCTCGCGTCATGATGTTGTCCATGATTGCCGCGTAGGTCGATGGACGACCAATGCCACTGTTCTCTAACTTCTTAACTAGGCTAGACATGGTAAAACGCTGTGGCGGCTTGGTTTTCTTGGCAATCAAATCAGCTTTTTTAACGGTCAGATTTTGACCTTGTGCTAACTTAGGTACAGGATTGGATGCTTCGTCACCCTCATTTTCATCAACGACTGACTCATCAAAGATAACGCGCCAACCTGGTGCTTTTAGCTTGCTACCTTTGGCACGAAAAATGACAGTTTTACCCGATACAGATTGAGCACCTTCCATGATCGCAATGCGAGCATCGTAAAGCGCATCCGCTAATTGAGAAGCGACAGCCTGTTTCCAAATCAACTGGTAAAGCTTACGACCGTCGGCATCAGCCTCTTGGCCAACGCGATCCTCAAAGTGCGTTGGACGACAGGCCTCATGCGCCCCTTGAGAATCTGCTTTTTCTTTGAACTTACGAGGCGCATCTGGCAACGACCAGCCTTGCTGCTGTGCTAATTGACGAATGATGACAATGGCATCATCCGATAAGTTTGGGCTATCGGTACGATGATAGGTAATTAGCCCGGCTTCGAATAACTTTTGAGCGACATCCATCGTCTTTTTGGGCGACCATGATAAGATATTGCCGCCAGCTTGCTGTAAGGTCGATGTTGTAAATGCGCCAAATGGCGAACGACGCTCAGTCACCTCATCGCATGAACGAACAACAACTGATTTTGTTTGCGCGACCAGCTCAGCAAAAGACTTGTCCTGCCAGACGCTTGATGAGCTTTCACCACTATCCTCAACGTCATCACTATTTGCTTCAATAGATTGACCTTCCGCACTGCGAACACCTAATTGCTTCAATAATGGCTTATAGTCCCAATCAGCAAACCAACCACCATCAAAACTTAGCTTCACACCATAATGACTAACAGGCTTAAATGCTCGAATCGCACGTTCACGCTCAACGACCAACCCCAATGCTGGTGACTGCACCCGTCCAGCGGATACTTTTGCATCAAGCAAATTACATAATGGCGGCGATACCGCAAATCCCACCAAACGATCCAGTACCCGACGCGCCTCCTGAGCCGCAACCAACTTCACATCTATGGCGCGCTCTTTTTTCAATGCATTGGCAATCGCTGTTTTCGTAATCTCATTAAAAGTAACGCGAACATACTCGCCCTTTTTCAACCCTAATGCGGCTGCAAGATGCCAAGAGATACCCTCACCTTCACGATCTGGGTCAGTGGCAAGATAAACCTTGTCACACTCTTTAACAGCCTTGCGTAACTTAGCGATAACGCTTGCACCTTTCTCAGTTGGTGTATAACGTGGGCGTAGGTTTTCACCCACACCTGTTACAACATCACCTTCCTTATGCTCAGGATCCAAATCACGGACATGCCCGACTGACGCCTCAACACGCCAACCTGAACCTAATGCCGCCTTAATTTTCTGAATCTTATTTGGTGACTCAACAATCATCAAATTCATAGTTGCTCCAAAATGCACAATATTCGCCAATAACAACCTTATTACTGTTCACACTGTGGACTCATCATTGCGACAACCTAATCTGATTGCGCCAATCCACACTGTGAACAGCTCAGTGCCAACCCACTGAACTGTCACAAATCAACTTAAGTAGCACTCGCTACTTCTTTCATCCCCTTATTACGCTTACCTGCTACAATCGGTGCTGCTGCAACTGGCTCAGAAGTACTTGCAGCACTCATGTCTGGTTGACTTGCTTCAACTGATACTGATTGACTACTCATATTTGCTGCATCCTCATAAGCATCGACTGGTGGCATATCCATTTCAGGCGGCTCATCACTTGCAGCACCAGCTTTGTGCTGACCACGAGACTCAGACCAATGAATATTGCTCACACGAGACAGATCCAAGAAAACATCACTGGCCGTTACCGTGAATGCCGACTTTTGTTCACCTGTTTCTTGGTTAACCCATTTTTGTTGACCCAACTCGCCAATCACGCAAACACGCGCACCTTTGGTTAACAACTTTGCGGCACGTTCCGCTTTACTACCCCACAGAGAAACGTTCATCCAAAAACTGTCAGGTCGCTCTTTAAGCTCACCTGCCGCATCACGAAACAACTTGGCACAATAAATACGCATATCCGCCACGGCACGCTTTTCAGTACCCACATTCACAAAGCGTAATACTGGCGCTTCAGCCAAATTACCCACATCAAAAAAACTATCACGACTCATACACATACCCTCACTTGGTTAAAAACTATTCACACCGTGAACAAAAAGCTAAAATTGTTTTTATTTACAAAACTACTAAGGAATCTTTCTATGGCATCACCTTCTTGTCCCAAATGCGGACATACTGAGTTTGAACTCAATTTCAAAAAACCAAATAGTTGCAATTTTGAATTAAGTTTCATCAACTGTTCGAAGTGCGGTTGTACCGTGGCAGTTATGGAGAAAGAACACATCGGTACTACTCTCGATAACATTCATCACAAAATTAACCAACTCCTTTCTAAAGTATTCAGGTGACATCACCATATTGCCAAAAATAACCGTATTAGCTAACTCGAATGCACCGACTGAAATAGCCAATTGGTGCATCTTTTTTTGTTGCTCATCTCGGTAATCAGTAAACCCGTCTGACGTGCATTTCTTTCCGTGGAAAAACATACGTTGCGCCAATGGTGACAACTCAACGCCAACCAATTCACCATCAATGACTTGATAAACCTTCATTGCCAACTCCTCTAAATTCAGTTCACACCGTGAA
>JAEMQD010000146.1 GCA_022759035.1 Thiotrichales bacterium | reverse complement strand
TCCTGGATAGGTTTGCGGTCTGTGCTTACTCATGGTTGGAATCCTTAACTGGGTTTTAATACAGAATCCATTTTAATGTAAAAAGGCGGATATTTTTGATAGATTGTCATGATTGTTTTTTATGTTATTCATTGTTTACTATCTATGGTTTTTTTGTTAATCGGGACGACCATCTAGTCGCGTTTGCAGCCAGACAGGCAAGTAACGCCAGAAAAACAACCCCAATGCGAAGCACCAGAGCACAATAGACAGATCTAGTGCCATCGGTAACCACAAAGCAGCAAGTCGGGTGATGCCTGCGGCAATAATCATTAAGAACGCCCAACGCATACCAGGTAAGGTGGTGAGTGTCCTGCCACTATGCCCTAAAGACACCCGAGCCATCATGCCCAACCCAATGCCGCCCATCGTCATCATCATCCAAGCATGGACGGCTAAAGGCGCAAGCTCCGTCCAGATTGCTGACGCGCCTTTGAGCATAAAACCCAAGCCAATACCTGCATAACCTAAGTGTAAAATCCACACTAAGGGGTTGCTGCCCGTGCGCCAGCTTTGCCAGTAGACAAGTTGCGTCCAGAAAAGCGTGCTTGCGATAAAAGCAGCCAGTGCCATAATGGGCGTTAGGGTGTTCGTGATGTCGAGCAACGCAACGACAGCAAAGGCAATCAGCGCACCTTGTGTCACGATACGAGGGGTCGGTTTGAACCGTAGGTTGCACCCTTTTTCGGTGAAGAAGGGAATAATGCGCCCACCCATCAGTACCAATAAGGCTAATAACGTATAAACCGCTAGCTTACTGGCGATATCGAGCAAGTCGATGCCTTGCCACAGAGAGAAATACATCAGTGCATTGGCAAAGCTGAGTGTCAGTAAAATGGCTGGAAATGGTAGTTGATGCCATTGCTTGCGCTTCCAAATCGGTTTGCCGATGGCGTAAGCCAGCCACGGTAAAAATGCAGCATCAACGAGCATAATCATCCAAGCAGGCAATGCATCACCACCCACAGTCCAAACTAAGCGACCCGCTAGCCACGTAGCCGCCAGTAGTGCCAGATGTGTCCCTGTTGGCGTATCGATTTTTGTCCAATTGCGCACTGCCGTTAATAAAAACCCTGCCGCCAATGCGCTACCTATACCAATCAGCATTTCGTGTTTGTGCCACGTCAGCGCATCGGCATGGTGTGGAATGGGCACATGACTAAACAGCATGACACCCCATAGAACAATCGCGACCAGTCCCCACAGGGTTGTCAGTAAGAAAAAAGGACGAAACCCTAAACCAAAGGGATTGTATTTACCAAGCTGGGTATTCTGTTTCAGTGGGGGTAGGTCAATCATGGTGGGCAGGCTCGGATGATGATAGGAGCGGTTAGCATAATATTTCTGTCCCATTCGCGCCAGTCTTTTATAGAATACCCAATTCTGCCAACGAGGTATAACGCAAGCCACGTCCAATAATGATATGGTCAAGGACGCGGATGTCGAGTGGTTTGAGTGCGTGGGCGAGTTGCCGCGTCACATCATTATCGGCTTGCGATGGGGTGGGGTCGCCACTGGGGTGATTGTGCGCCAAAATGAGTGCCGCAGCATTGTGCTTGAAGGCTTGTTTGGCTAGCGTTCTGGGATAGATAGGTGCTTCGCGCAAACTACCTTGCGCAATCTGTTCAAAAGCGATGAGCTGATGTTTGCTGTTTAAAAATAACGCAGCAATAATCTCATTTTCTTCATGGGCCAGATGCTCGGTTAATAGAGCAACCGCACTCGCGGTATTGTTGATAACGCTGTTTTGCTTTAACTGTGCTAAATGGTGACGACGCGCCATCGTTAAGACAGCCTGTAGTTGCGCGTATTTTGCTGTGCCTAAACCGCGCATTCGACAAAAATCGCTTTGGGTTGCCGTCAGTAAATTCGCCATGCCACCACATTGATTGAGTAAATTTTGCGCTAACTCAATGGCATTCATGCCTGGGATGCCAACGCGTAAAAATATTGCCAATAGCTCAGCATCTGTTAACGCGTCGGCGCCTTGTTGCAATAGTTTTTCGCGTGGACGCTCATCGACGGGGAGTTGATGAATCGTTGACATTGGTGCTTCCTAATTATTTTGAAGTGTTCCTTATTGTAGCAAATACCGCAATTAAAGCTGTAATGGCTCAACGATGAAAGCGTTAATTCACGAAAAGTTTGGTGATGGCATGATGAGTGCAATCGATTTTAGTATGCATATTGATAAAGAAAAGAACCCGATGAGTGATCGCGTAGTCGTGACGATGAACGGCAAGTTTTTGCCTTATAAGGCTTGGTAAACGGCACACTATCTGCCAAGTAGTATGCTTGCGCTACTTGGCAGCATTACCGCTAATAACTATTCTGGAACGCAGATTTTCTTGTTTTTAATGGCGATAAGTGTTTTTAAAATCAGTAGACTAAGTAATGTGATGAGCAGGACATAGAGTACTATCGATATTGCATTAAAAAAATCTCCACCAATCTTTTCTAGCATGATCATGCTGGCGATGGTGATCGCCGCTACTGGGAATGAATAAGCCCACCAAGGTAACGCAAACCCAACTTTTTTAAAGTGTTTAAATTGCACGACCATTAACAGCGTTATAAACAAAGCAAAATAATACAGCATGTGTGCAAGCGCATCGAGTTCTCCATGGTGAAGTTTTAACCAAGAAATGAATCCGACTGCGGGCGGGGCGATCAAAATAAATAGTGTGGGCAGTAATTTTTCGGGCATCATTGGATGAAAGAAGAAACGGTTTAACAAAATAGCTTGAAGCGGTAGCCACATAATCAGCCCAATGCTATAAAAAAACCAACTAATTTCCGTCATGCCAAGCTCAACACCAGCAACGGGTACTAAAATATTCCCGACGATAGGAATGAACCAAGCAGGCGTGCTGTGTTGTATTTGTAGTTGGTCGTGATGTATCCAATGAGAAAGAATGATGAGAGTGAACATTAGCTGTACACTACTGCCTATTGTCCATAGTACCAAGGCAATATTTTGCGATACAGGTAGTGTTGCGATAGAAAGTAAAATAAGGCCAATAGAACTTGCGGGAAAGAAGCTCATGCGGATGGGGTGATAAAATTCTTGTATGACATCGGTTTTGTGTTTGATGATTTTTAAGCTATAAAAGCCTAAGATGACCGCATATGTAAGTGCTGTGACGGCTAGCAATATATTGCTAAAAAGATGGGTGAATTGCCAGACGTGCTCAGCTTTCTGTGTTGCAATAGTTAGGCCAGCAAGGCCCATTACTATGGCAAATAACGATATGGGCATATGTGCTAAACGACTGTGCTCTGTTTTATGTTGTGTTTGCATGGGGTAATGATCCTTTTAATAACACTGTTAAGCTTTAAGGGGCAATTTGATTTTTTAATCCATCTTCACTACAAATGAATTGTATTGTATCAATTTTCTGTGCGCTCACTGTTAACAGTGTCAAACATCCTTTTTCGCGCGGAAACATTGCCATGTCTGCCTCTTCACGCCCCAAAACAATGTCGTAAGGCTTTTCTTTCAATTGAGGAATAGCAACAAATTTACTAATTAAGCTAGGCATTTTATGAATGTCGGCCAAATAAACACTATGCGTGTCTGTTAAGTAATTGGCAGGTTTGTTGTCGAGCCATTCTGTTACTAGGCTAGAAGATTGTTTGTCTGCAGCAAAAATAACACGCCTTGTCTGTGCATCTATGGTTGCTGGTTTGTCGTGTTGACTGGTAAGTTTTAAGCTAGGCAAGGTGCTGCCTATGGTTAATAGCTCTGCCGCTTGGGCAGTGGCGAATAAAAATAGTGTGCCAAGTGCACTGATTACTGTTAATTTCATGTGACCCGTCCTAATTGTATTTTATAAGAAAAGTTAATCATACATAAAACAAACTAAAGGCGCTCATTGAAAATATCAATTATTAATAATAGATAAAAACAATCTTCTTTCTGCTGCTTGTATTTATAATAATCCAATAAGTTAAAAAATACGGATGCTGTTGTGTTACAAAATCTTCGCATAGTGTTAGGGGTGACTGGCGGTATTGCTGCTTATAAAAGTGTTGATTTGGCACGAAAGCTAGTTCAAGCTGGTGCCCAAGTACAATGCGTTTTGACCGAGTCGGCAACACATTTTGTTTCGCCGCTTGCATTGCAGGCGGTAACTGGTCGTGCGGCGCGCACGAGCCTGTGGGACGAAAGCGCCGAGGCAGCAATGAGCCATATTGCGTTGGCAAAGTGGGCAGATATTTTACTCATTGCCCCGGCGACAGCAGATAGTTTGGCGCGACTAGCACAAGGTATGGCGAATGATTTGCTGACAACCTTGGCTTTGGCGACGCAAGCTAAGTTGATCTTGTCTCCTGCAATGAATGGCATTATGTGGCGTCATCCTGCTACGCAAGCGAATCTGGCATTGCTTGCGCAGCGCGGGGCATACATTATGCCACCAGAGTCTGGCGCGTTAGCTTGTGGTGATGTCGATGTTGGGCGCATGCCGCAGCCAGAAGCGATCCTTGCGTATCTTAAGCTTCAATTGTCTGATCATCATTTATTGGCAGGTAAACGCGTATTAATTACAGCTGGTCCAACATTTGAAGATATTGACCCTGTGCGTTTTATTGGTAATCGGTCGAGCGGAAAAATGGGTTATGCCTTAGCGCAAGCAGCGCGGGATATGGGCGCGGAAGTGGTGTTAATTTCTGGTCCGAGTGCTTTACCAGACCCCGTGGGTGTTTCAGTTGTTCGCGTTCGTAGTGCGCAACAAATGTTTGAAGCAGTACAAAGTCATTTCTTAGGTTGTCATTATTTTATTGCCGCCGCCGCTGTTGCCGATTATCGCGTTGAGCAAGTCGCAACGCAAAAATTAAAAAAACAAGCAAATACAGGGTTGACGCTAACCTTGGTGCAAAATCCCGATATTGTTGCTTGGGCTGCTGCACAGGTGAATCGAGGTAAAGTCATTGCATTTGCTGCGGAAACAGAAAATATGCTTGCGCATGCGCGCGATAAATTGATGCGCAAAGGGGTAGATGCCGTACTGGCAAATAATGTTGCTTCCGGTGCTGGTTTTGAGCAAGATACGAACCATTTGTTTTGGGTAACAGCACAAGAAGTTGTTGATCTCGGTGCGGAGGACAAGCAAAAGTTGGCG
>JAEMQD010000099.1 GCA_022759035.1 Thiotrichales bacterium | reverse complement strand
CATATTTGGGTAGCAATCCAGAATCACTACCAATCACAATATAAAGCGCATGAGGATGTGCAAGAGATTCATGCAAATACTGCTTAAATACAGCTTTTGACGGTATCCGAGAAAATGCCTCGTTATATGCTGGCAAATACCGCTCGCCGTAACTATTCTCTACCCATTCTAACATGTCTAAATCCTTATTTATCCTACCATTTCCCAATTTAAAGGCTCACCTTTTTGCAGGGTACGCGTGGCTTTTTTACCTAATACTGTCGCCAAATGTTTAGGCGGCAATCCTAACCCTGGACGTATTGCACGCAAATTTTGTGCCGTAAAGGCTTCTCCAGCTTTTATGTCTTCGGCGATATATAAAGAACGACGAAAAACTAACGACTTTTTCTCTGCACTGGTTGGGCCATAAAATACTTTCCCGACTGCTTGCCATGCGCGTTCGGTTTCTATTACCAAAGCGGCCAGTTCTTCTGGTTCAAGAGAGAATGCAGAATCAACACCACCGTCGGCACGACGCAAGGTGAAGTGTTTTTCAACAATGGTTGCACCCAAGGTGACGGCAGCAACAGCAACCCCCACTCCCATGGTGTGATCCGATAAACCGACCTGACAATCAAACAACTGTTGCATGTGGGCAATGGTTGCAATATTACTATTTTGCGGTGTCGCAGGGTAAGTACTGGTACATTTCAAGAGGATCAGCTGCGTACACCCCGCCGCTCTCGCTGCGTTAACACTTTCTTCTAATTCAGCAACTGTTGCCATGCCCGTAGAAATGATCATTGGCTTGCCTGTTTTAGCGACACGTTGAATGAGTGGAATATCAGTATTTTCAAAGGAGGCAATTTTGTAGGCAGGCACGTTTAATGTTTCTAAAAAGTCTACCGCCGTTTCATCAAAAGGCGAACTGAACGCCAACATACCATGCGCCTTAGCGCGCTCAAAAATAGGCTGATGCCATTCCCAAGGTGTAAAGGCTTTTTGATACAGGTTATACAAAGACTCGCCTGCCCATAAACTATTGGGGTCTTGCACTGAAAATTCGCCTGCATTCAAATTTAAGGTCATGGTGTCTGGTGTGTAGGTTTGCAGCTTCAACGCATGCGCACCCGCTGCCGCTGCGGCATCGACAAGCGCCAAAGCCCGTTCTAGTGATTGATTATGATTGCCCGACATTTCAGCGATAATAAAAGGGGCATGTGCGGCACCAACTGCCCGCTCGCCAATAAAAATAGTATCCGTCATTCATTTACCTGCTTATAAAAAACACGAACTTGCTCATCATAACCTGCATGCTGAAACAATGCCAAAGAGGCTGGATTATTCGGCAACACTTCCGCTTTAATTTGTCGAATCCTTGGCCAGTAGGTACGCAGTTGTCTTTCGCCTGCTGCTAATAAAGCACGTCCCAATCCTTTACCAATCTGTTCTGGCGCCAAATAAAGTGATACTTCTGCTTGAACGTCTTCTTCTGACACACGGTCGAAACGAATCATGCCGACGGCCTGTTCACCTTGCAAGGCTAACCATAATACACGGTTGGTATTTTCTAAACTCTGCGCCAGCCAGGCGTAATGTTGTTCAAAAATAATCGGTTCACGAGACCGACTAACCGCTCGGATACTGGGATGATTACGCCAGGCAAACAACTGCTCGGCATCAGCAATACCAACAGCTACTAGCCTGAGCTCACTCTGCAACAGATGCTGTACAACACGAGCAACGCCTAAGCCATCACATATTTTTTGCGCAGCTAAATGCATTGCATTTAATAAAGTGGGATGATTCGCCAACAAGCTAACCGCCAAGGCAACCGCTTTACTATCTTGCAATAGCCATAACGCACCCTGTTCTGCCATTGCTAGTAAACCAGCACGCTGATTATCTGCAATACATAATGCTAACGTGGGCAAGCCTAAAACAGCGCGCTCCCAAGTATTCACACCGCCCGCGCCAATAACCAATTGCGCCATAGACATGACTTCAGCAAGGTTACTGATACCAACATGTAAGGTGACATCGCGCTGTGCCCTACACAGCGCTGTCAACATTGCACGATGAGGATTTTGAGCGCCAATAATGACATCTACACCAATCGCTAAGTTAAGCAAGCTAAGCTGTTCGACGAGCGTTCCTGTTAAATTGTCGGCATCTACGCCACCCAAAAAAATACAGATACGTGACAAAGTTGGACAATAAGGTTGTTGCAGCAAGCGAACTTGACGAAACTCATCGCGCAATAAGGCGTATTTTGGGCCAAACAAGCAGGTTGTTTGCTTGCCCACGTATGCTGCATAAGCTTGGAAACGGTGCGGTGAATAGTTTTGATCTAACAACAGATCTGCACAAGATTGATCTCGATTGGCTAAATCATCAATAACAAACAGCCGATGATAGCCTTTGCTGACTGCTTTTTGCCATGGCGCAGCTAAGGCGTAATGATCAACAACTAACCAGTCAACGCGCTCAGTTAACACGGCGAGTGTATCCATCGCATCTTGTTGCCAATCGACACCTAACCATGCGGCATAATCACTATTTGTTGTTTTTAACGATAATGCTTCATGCGGCGGCGGCAACACAAAACAAGAAAAACCTTGCGATTGAATCCAGTCGATCAGATTACCTGGCAAGGCACGACAAATAAAATGAACCGTCACCTGCTCACGCGCCAGCCCTTGCGCTAGCGCCACACATCGCATTACATGCCCAGAGCCGATGGCTAAGGAAGCATCAACACGAAAGGCAACGCGCATCGTTAGTGTTTTTCCATTAAAAACCAAGTAATGTCATCTTGTGGCCAGTTGGGATCGTTGCGATATAAAAAGCCATAATCAATAAGCTGCATATTGGGGTGACGTGCCATCAGCTCGCCCGCGAAATCTCGCTTAAACATTTTATTGCTATGGCCACGATAAGGTATTTCCATTGGGCTAGGGTTGTAATACTCTGCCACCATAACGTAGCGTGCACTCGCTTCAACCATTTTGTCGTAAACCATGGGCAACATTTCTGGTGCTAAGTGGATCAGCACCCCTTTGGTGAACACAAAATCAAATTGTTCTTTCACCACATAATCCAACATTGAACCATTCATCACACTGCTAACAAAGGGTAAGCTGCGTAATACGTTAGCTGCCTGTTCGTTGATTTCAATCGCATGCAAAGACGCTGTCGGCAATAACGGAGATAAGGCACGCAAATTCATGCCGACGTTTGCACCCATTTCAAGCACACTACCAACTTTTACAGTTTTCGCTATCACCTTCGAAAAAAAGGCCAAGTTGCCCGCAAGCAACTGCTCACTTTGATTGCGCGCGATATAGTCATTGCCAAATTGGCCTGCCCAAAAGGCTTCTTGTTCTGTCTTGTATGTGGTGGTCATGCGTATCTTCCTATTTATAATTATCTCGTAATTTCATGTTGTAATACTTGGTAATACAGCTCGGCACGGCGCCAATCATCTGGCGTATCAATATCAACAACACGCCAATGAGGAATAACCATCCCGTAACCATGTTGATGAATATTATCCCCTGCTAACCAAGCAGAAACCTGTCCCCAATAAAACTGACCTGCATCATAAAAAGCAGGGATCAAATCTTGCGTACGTTGACCAGCAAAGCCAGCGAATAACGGCTGCATTTTTCCAGATTCTGTACGCATTAAAGCACGTTGTGGTGCTGAAGCGAACTCGGTTACAGGAAATACATAGGCAAGATTATCTTGTAAAAGTTGCTGATATGCCAGACGTAAATCGGCAGGTTGCACAAACACTGCGCTTGGATAAATACAGCAAGCCG
Source organism: Thiotrichales bacterium (assembly GCA_022759035.1). Taxonomy (GTDB): domain Bacteria; phylum Pseudomonadota; class Gammaproteobacteria; order Thiomicrospirales; family Thiomicrospiraceae. The sequence continues at coordinate 1,416 of JAEMQD010000099.1, read as the reverse complement.
TTTTGACTGCTTTTCCTGACGTTTGCAATGTTTCTATCGCATGCGCAATGACAGGCACCGTAGGCGTAAAGTCATCGGCCAAAGAAGCAGGTCGCGCAACAACATCAACGCCTAATGAGGCAGCTAATGCAGCAATTTCCTCATCATCGGTTGAAACGACAATCGCGTCGAATAGCTCCGCCTGACGAGCGACATCAACAGCATAGGCAAGCATCGGTTTGCCTAAAAATGACTTCATATTTTTACGGGGAATTCGTTTACTACCGCCCCTTGCAGGAATGATACAGACCCTCACTGCAACCTCTTTTTTATTACTCGTTACGCACTTACAGCATAATCTGCGCCAAATAGATACTTGCACCATCTTCATGTGAGGAATAATAGCTCACAACAAGCTGTTTATCATGCTCAACCATGCCAGGATAACTGCAATCGCCACTACTTGGCAAGCTAGCAAATAAGCGCAACTCGCCTGTGTTAACACAGAGTTCCTGAATCACCATTTCGGCTGCATTCGTTTCATAATCGAGCGACCTTGTTCCTAGCAAACAACGACCATCACGCAATATTAATAACTTTTGACCGCCAACAGGGTCACTTAATTCCTTCCATTGCCAATGTTCAAAAGGTGCCTGAGCACTACCCAACATACCATTAACACCTTGTTTAGCATCACGTCGGACAACGCACCAAGCTTGATCTTCAGAAAAAGCGAGCGTTGTTTCATTCGTGGCATAATCACTAACAGGAAAAAAAGGCACGATCATGGGCCGCCACTTCAAACCATCTTTCGAATGGTACAAACAGCCACCACGATCCCTTCCTGCATAGCCAACAGAATAGGCTGAATCACCATGCCATGCCACCGCCCAACGCCAAGTTGCCTTACCATAAACATCGATCACTGGCTCAGTCCAAGCCTGCGTTAATGCATTAAAACACATGCCCAACGAATAAAGTGTTTCTCTGCTATTTAAGGGCGTTGACCAACGCATACCTGCGGTCAACATTAAGACGTTATCTGGCCTGATTGAAAACTTAGGATCCCTTAAATCGCCGCCTTGCCAAACAATGGTGGACAAAGTGTGCCACGTCGCTAAATCATCACTGACAAGCACCCTTAATTTGCCATCAAGCGACATGTGTGTTGTGCCTTCTCTGAAAGCGCAATACCAGCGATTTTCGAAGTGAACAAGATCAGTAAATGCGCTATGCAAATCGGATTGCCATAAACGCGTGACCTTTATGGAGGGAGACAAAGGTTAACCTAATATCTGAGCGAAAGTTGCTGCTACGACGCGTTGTTGCGCATCGGTTAAGCTGGCATACAAAGGAATAGAAATGGCATTTTGATAATAAGCTTCAGCATTTGGGCAATAGCCTTTTTCAAAACCTAGCTGGCGATAATAAGGTTGC
>JAEMQD010000057.1 GCA_022759035.1 Thiotrichales bacterium | reverse complement strand
TCTGGCGGTGCTTGCACATAAAACACGGGTTGTATCATGCGCGAACCATCATCTGATTCATACGTGGGATGCTTTTCTAAAAATCGATTGGCGACGTGTGTTTTACCATTACCCTGTTCGGCTGTGATCAATAAATTCGGCATCCGTAAAATAGTGGTGTGGTCTAACAACTTTTCCATGATCGCTAAAGCTTCATTGACGGCGGGATAACCAATCCAGCGATCCTTTTCGATGTATTGAATGCGTTCACGATTAGGTAACGCCAGCGCTTCTCGCGCTTTATCGCTCAGGTGATCGCTCATTCGTCTACATCCTCAAAAGGTTTAATGGTTGCACGAGAAATAGGACGTTCATCTTGTTGCGCCTTAGCAGTGCTATCATCACGCATTTCGTGAATCTTGATTCCTAACTCTTTGGTAATAGCACTTTCTCTATGAATGTCTTTATTAGCTGCTTTTCGGCGTAACTTATTCGTGCGTTTAACAGATTCTGCTACCCGCTGGTTTAACCGCTCATAAGCCTCAAAAATCATCGTTTCCGTAATTTCACGCTCATTATTGCCTTGCTCTACCAAATACCGTCTTGCTTCTCGTATTTCCCATAATGAAGCAACAGGATGAGACAGGTTACGGTAAGGGATGGGATAATATTTATTGACCTCTGGATCAAAGAAAAACACTTGGCTCATATCGCGCGGATCGTAACGCACCGTAAATTTTCTGGTTTCATCTGGTTTATCAGGGTTCTTTTCTCTTACCCATCGGTTTAATACGTCGTGATAATAGTGAACGCCTTCTAGCGCAATACCATAGCGTTGAATGGTGCGTGTCTCATAAGGCATGAAATCTAAACGCAACCGATTAACATCTTTAATCACTTCGGGTAGACCAACACCCACATGCGTTTCATCGCCAAGAATGGCTTTGCCATAAGCAATTAATGGCGTAGTGTTTAGGGCGCTATGCACGGTTTGATGATAGATATTCACAATGTAGTCTGTCAACCATGCCTCCAGTTCCTTGATCGTCAGTGCAGACTTATCTTCTGAGCGATATTCGCCACGCTGTTTGACGTTAGAAAAGGTGGTGCCAGGTAGTTTGTGAATCTCTTTTGCTAAAGTGCCATACAATCTTTCGATCGCACCACCAAAGTGTGGACGCGCTACTGGTCGGTATTCAATGGTAATGCCGTACTCCTGACCAGCACGACTAAGCATATTACCCCTCAGCTCCTTCGCATTATCAACCAAAATGGTTCGGGGCTTACCATAGATTGGCCACTCACCAGCCACGCCCATTTCTTTTAACCACTTTTCCTTAGGCAGCATGGCATGTACTAACGCCATTCCTGTACCATAACTGGACGGGTGATCAAAAGATAAATAAAAACCCGCGACCATCCGTGTCGCCACATCAATAATGGTCGTAATGTAAGGCCTGCCGAGGGGTTCACCCGTATGCTCACTGACCACAATCACATCTAATGGTGTGTGGTCGAGTTGCCAATAATCCAACGGGTTAATGGCATTAGGGAAACTACCTTGAATAGGCTCATATTTCTGTTTACCTTTCTTACCATCACGCCTAGCTGCTTTTTCAGCAGCCGTAAGCAACTTAACTCTGTTTTCAATAGTGTTTCGATGAGGCACTGCCCAGCCATTTTTCACGCACACACCCTTGATGTCCATATACAAGGCAGTAATTCCCGGCTTTTGCGATCGAAGATAGCTGGTGTTTATTTTTTCTGTAATCAGCGATTCAACCTCATCAGTCAGACGGCTTTTATTTTTATCTGAGCGCGTTGCTTTGAGTAATGATGATAACTTGCCAGAAGCTTCATATTGTTGAAGCCAACGATAGAGTGTCGGTACTGATACATCATCACGATTATTGGCAATGTCCATGATTAGAGATCGCCGTTGATGTTTTGGCGCGTCCAAGACTGGTTTAATCATGTCGAGCTTGTCTTGTGCTGATTTCCATGCCGCAGCATCAATATTCGATAGGTCTTGTACTTCTGGCGTTTCATCAGTTGGTGGCGTCGTGGATAAGCTTTCAACATCCACTTGGATGACATCGTGCGTATTTTCAGACTTAATGGACAACGTGTGCACGTCAATAATGGCGACAACCTGATGTGCGGTACCTTGATAGTAAACCTTACTGCCAATCGTGATGTGATTACTCATGATGACCTCGCCATGAAATCAGAGTTGACTGGGTAAGCGGTACCGACAAGTCCGCCACCACCTTATGCTGAGCAACTAAACACCACAACCAATGCAGTAAACGGGCTTTTTCAGTCATTGAAGTAGCACTTTCATTTATGAGTGATTGGATGGTTGTTTGAGGTTGAGAAAGTAAACGCAAACGTATTTTCTCAATTACGGCATCAGGAACAGTGTCTGGTCGGTAACGCTGGAGAAAATGCAGATTTTTGAGGTAAGGCGTGCGAATTTCGTATTCGGTGACGATGTGAAAAGTGGTTGGGTTGTTAAGAATGGTTTGTTGTTTGGCGTAGTGGATGGCAGCTTTGAATTTGGGCTTGAGTTGTGACCATTTTTGTTTCAATTCGGAGCGGTATTTGACCTCATACAGCACTTGCCGCCCATCGTACCGAGCCAAGACATCGGGCGTGTACTGCCTTAGCTTGCCCTCAAACTTATATTCCAGCGTTAAGGGCTGAGATTCCCAAGACAGCACATCTTCATCGAAATCGAGCATCAAGTAGAAGTCTCGCTCTAACGTAGACTCAAATGCAGCGTAAGCTGCCTTCTCTGAAGGAAGGTAGCCCGTCACATTGCGGTAATTTCTTAAAATGCGTCGAGATGGCATAGAGATTTTTATCTCTTATCGATGTAAAAACTATCATCAGTATACATGATTTACCAGTTTTTGTTGACCTTACCAATAAAAAAATGATAACCTTTGCATATGCAATGGTTATTTATGGTGTTGGTATTATGTCTTTAAATGTTTCGATTTCTGAGGCTGCTCATACACTTGGTGTTTCAATAGACACTATCAGACGATGGGAAAAAAAGGGGCTAATTAAAGGGCATCGAAACAGTAGAAATGTTCGCATTTTTGATCGAAATGAGCTTGATAGAGCTTACGTAAAATTTATTGGCGGTGAGCATGAGAACAACTACAAAATACTTCACAGTGAAGCACCGCAAGTTGTAAAATCAATAGAGCTTTTTGCAGGCGCTGGTGGTTTGGCGCTTGGTTTAGAGAATGCAGGAATACAGCATAGCTTATTAGTTGAAATCGATAAACATGCGGCTAATACACTTAAAAAAAATAGACCCAACTGGAATGTTCTCACAGAAAATGCTGCGAATATTGATTACACACCATATAGAGGAAAAGTCGATCTTGTCTCGGGTGGCTTTCCATGCCAATCATTTAGCTATGCAGGAAAGCAATTAGGTTTTGAGGATGCCAGAGGCACTCTGTTTTTTGAATTAGCACGTTGCATCAAAGAAACCCAGCCCAAAATTGCCATTGGCGAGAACGTCAAAGGTCTGGTTTCTCATGATAATGGTAGAACGCTCAAAAGCATGCTAACAATCTTGGATGAACTTGGTTATAACGTTGCGTACAAAGTTCTTAGATCTCAGTATTTAGACGTACCACAAAAGCGCGAGCGACTCGTCATTGTTGCCGTCAGAAAGGATCTAAATCTTCCAATATTCTTTCCAAAAGAAAGAGACTACACAATCTCGTTAAAAGAAGCTCTTAAAGATGTTCCCGAGTCACCATATCAAAGTTATTCACCAAGAAAAAAGGAAATTTTAGATATGGTTCCACCTGGCGGCTATTGGCGTGATCTGCCAGACGAGATCCAAAAGGAATACCTCGCGGGGAGCTATCATCTAGGCGGAGGGAAAACAGGTATGGCAAGAAGGCTATCATGGGATGAGCCCTCTTTAACACTCACATGTTCTCCCGCACAGAAACAAACTGAGCGTTGCCACCCTAGTGAAACAAGGCCGCTTTCTGTAAGGGAATATGCGCGAATACAAACATTTCCAGACGATTGGATTTTTGAAGGGTCTGTAGGTGCTCAATACAAACAAATAGGCAACGCAGTACCAGTGAATTTGGGTTATCACATTGGAAGATGTATTTTTTCAATGCTTTCAAATATCAAGGAAGACGACATGATCACTCTTTCTGATCATCAGGTCGAAACCGTTAAACAACAAAGCCTGTTTACATAGGCTTAATTGAATAGATGCCCGACCAATTTATCTACAAAAAATGATATATTTTTGTCGTCACGAAACGCTTTTGTAATACCATGCTCCAGCTCGTAACACAAACGATAAAGTTTGCGAACTTTATTTAAAGCCTCGACATTAGAAAGTAATGAATCTCTTAGAGCTTTTAAAGTCCCTTGAGGTCTCTTTGCACTAATTTCTTTTAACAAATGACCCATCTTATCCTCTTCCATCTGTAATGATATGGGATAACAGTTCAGAAACGCAAGCATCAATTTACCAAGAGAATTAGCTGCATACTTTGCATTTAATTGTGTGTTCAGATTTGTCAATGATGCTTTTATTTCATTTACTGAACTAGGATACAAAACCTCTAAATAATATTTAGAAAACAGCCATAACATGGCAGGAAATGATTCGATAATCTTCCTAAAAACCATCTCTGGTTCTGATACAGCGAACCTTTCTGCTGCCTTTTTATAGATGTAAGAGCCATTGCACAAATTAATATTAATGCTAGTATTAGAAATAGTAACTGGATATGTATTGCTACATTGATTTCGCCCTGGCTTATCAATAATTTCGACAAAATATCTCTTCCCATTAGCATTTAAGCCTTTCGCATCTTCCAAATCTTTGTATAAGTCTTTTCTACTATTTCCTTTCGTCGTATTCCATTTTGACTTAACCTCCAAACCAAACATCTTACAGCTTGAAATAACATCAAAGGAGTTTTTCACAGAGTTATCAAATAGATATTCAATTGGTCTAGGATCACCAAAAGCTATTCTCAACAGCCCTTGATGAAAATAGCCTATAGAATTTGATGTACTTTTTTCTTTCTGACGAAACTTTTCTTTATTCGCATAAGTCTCTAAATCTTCGTCATCGGATTCATTTGCAGCCAATGCTGCTCCTACAACATAACCAAACGGATCAATTGAGTTTGACCATGGATCCTTAGAATCAAAGTTCAGGCTAATTTGCTCTAATATGACATACAACAATTTCATCGCA
>JAEMQD010000114.1 GCA_022759035.1 Thiotrichales bacterium | reverse complement strand
AAACCCTTTAAGCTAGGTGAACGCCTTAACGCTTGGCGCGTAGAAACCATAGAAGCATGGTTAAATGCGCAGTCAGCTAATGTAGAGGGGGAGATTTAATATGAATCACCCTACTCAAGCAGGAGCTATTTCAGGTGTTAATCGTAACTTAAGCAATTACATTATAGCACAAACTATTAAGTATCATGATGTTAGCACCATGAAGGAGCGTTTAATAGACGCGTTAAAACGTCATGGAACACTTACTGTAACGGCTTGTGGCAAATATGACATCAATAACGTAGCGCAGCGTATCGCAGAGTTACGAAAGGACGGCTGGATCATTGAAACCAAGGGTAAAGGAAGAGGAAAAGAAACCACCTATACCTTAATTGGATTTAATAATTTGGGGGCAGAGCTATGAGCACTAACAAACCTACGTTGACGCTAACATCGGCACACCTGCTGACAGCGCAACAGCCATCAACATCTAACTATTTAGTTAAAGATTATTTAGAAGCCAATAGCACTATATTGCTCTATGCTGAACCAGCTGCAGGGAAAAGCCTAATTGCTATTGATTGGGCTTCTTCTCTTGCCAGTGGGAAGGATTGGAACGGTAGTAAAGTCCAACAGAGCAATGTTGTCATACTCGCAGGAGAAGGTCACAACGGCATCACCAAACGCCTTAAGGCATGGGAGTTAAAGCACCAGACAACACCTCCTGCAGACAGCCTATTCGTCTCTGGTGGTGGTGTTGATTTAGATACCGAGGCAGGCTTGTCAGCAACAACAGAAGCGTTAGATGCCTTAGCTAAACCAATTGGTTTAATTGTCGTTGACACTCTGCATCGGCACTTCAATGGTGATGAAAATTCATCATCTAATATGGGAGCTTTAATTCGCAACTTAGACCAACTACGTCAGCAGTTTAATTGTTCTGTACTACTGGTTCATCATAGTGGTCATGGCAGTACTGGGAGACCCAGAGGCAGCAGTAGCCTCAAAGCAGCAGTAGATACCAGTTATCGGCTAGATGTATCTAATCAAGTCAGAACGCTAACCTGTGACAAATCGAAAGATTCAGAACCAGTAGAGCCAACTGTTTATGCATTAGAGTTAGTTTCTTTAACAGGGTGGATTGATGATGAAAATAAGCCTTTATCTAGTGTTGTATTATCTCCCACTAATCAGGTTGCTACTTCATCAAATAAACCATTCAATAAAGGCTCTCAGAAGGCTATGGAGGCGCTTAAAAACAGCGGTGGTAGTTGTACGGTCGATGTTTGGCGCAAGGAGTTTGACAAGCTTTATGGCGGCACAGATGAAGCCAATAGAAAGGCATTCAAACGTGCAAGAGATAGCCTGTTAGAACAAGAGGTTATCTCAATAGCAGATGACACTGTAACACTTATTGAGCTTATTAAGGAGGACGACCAATAACCGAGTGCATAGCGATGATGGTTACGGACGGACAGGACACAATCCTTTAGGATTGTCCAGTCCGTCCGACCATCGGAGCACTGATACCGACATGATAGTCACATCTACACTATACAATTACACTTAATTTTTTATTACCCAAAGTATTCCTCATTTATCGCACCTGACGAGCGAAGTGCCAGCGAGGACGCCATAGCGCCCGCAGCGCAGCACGATAGCGGAGTCAGGGGTGTTGATAAGAACCAGCATGCAATACTTTACTGTGATTGTAGGCATTACTACTACAGATTTTTCTTGCTTGAAGTTTTCTCGGATACTCTAGATCATCTCCACTGGAGTTGCAGCAAATGTCTTATTTTCCATAATAAACTCCTTTAGATAAAGATAGGATTATATTGATACAAAAACACGAAATAACATCTAAAAAACATCATCAATTCTGAACCGTTTCAACCTTTTTAGCAGTTACATCTTGATAATTTTGCATGTAAAAAGCACGTTTTGGCGAATGGAACTGAAATGCCTTATCTAAGCTTGCGTATCGGTCAATTAGGGAACCGTGTGCGTCAGTTTTTCCGATATTTCCTTGGCCTTTATCTTTTAGCAGTCTCTTATAAGCAGCAACTGCTAATTCTGGGTTTTCTATGGATGGTAACGTATTAGCCACACGAACTGCACAAGTATCCGCTTCAGTTTCTTGTTGGGCGCTATAATCTTCGAAATGTTTATTCAAACCATCTCTCAAGCTAACCAAAGCTAATGGACTAACTTGTCCTCTCGCAATACCTTGTAAAACCGGGATCGCAACCCTGGCTGAGTCAATTAACATCATCTGGATTTCTTTAGATTTATGACGCTTTACAATATGTGTAACTTCATGCGCTAAAGAGACGATTCCCTTATCTCTCATTCTTTTGTTATTAAGGTACTCTGCACCAACATAAATATATCCAGCAGAGGTTGCATAAATTTCACTTCCAGAATTCAAAACAAACGCATTAATAGGAAAAGGATATTCTACTGGAATAGCTTGTTTCACCGATGATAACATTTGTTCTAGAACACGATAGCGCTCAGTCGACTTTCTTGAGTTATCTTTTTCTAGAACTTCTCCTGCAGCAAGAAGTTCATCATGTTTACTTTCAGCTATCCACTCTTCAAGTTGGGTCGGTATCCATATCTGCTCAGAAGCATAGAGCTTCATAATTTCAGGACTAAACATTTCAGGTTTACCGCCATACTCAGGTGGCATTTTACTTACAGCCAGTAATAATACGCTAACTTTAGCAATGGATTCAATTGCATTTAAAGGCGTATAACTCTCAGAAAAGCTTTCGCACATAACATCTTGATTGCGAATTGTTCCCGTTTTATCGTCTGCTGTTTTTAATAAGTTAGATAAGCCTGATACAGATTCAACTATCTGATTGCAACCTGAAAGAGTAAGAAAAAAAGCTGATAATATTACAACAGTGGTTTTTTTCATTTTCTTAGCCCTTCTGAAAGCTCAGGTATAAGTAAATCTCGATTAAACTCAAAAGTGTAATCATTAAATAGCGAAATAAGAGCTAAATTGTACTCAACACTTTGCATAGGATACTTGTGCTCTAGCTCTTTAATATAATCTGAAACATATGATGCTTCTTCGATAGATGCCATTGTAAAGTCGCCATCCATACGTGACTTATCTGATGAAAACAAAGACCATGAATAGGATTCCCCCGCCTTTAGTTTATCTAGAGGAAACAAATAGGATTGCTTAGCGTTTGATATTTTAACACTTGACACTTTAGCGTTACCATCATCATAGAATTCCAGTACTGCTGGATATTTAATATTGGCTACGCGCGAGGTATTGAGCTTCATTTGATCTTTATATGGATAAATAATACCATATGGCATATTTGCAACTCTCTTAGACGGATCTATTAGTCGACTAACACCTTCAACCTTGCGAACATCGCCCTTTAAATAAGCAGCTAGTTGCGTTAAGGAGTTAGATTTTTTAGCAGGCTGAGAAAAAACATCACCATCTCTAAGAACCATAACACTTGAAACGCCGTTATCAGTCATATAATTTACAAGCACAGAACCTGACTTAACCGATATTAAAGAGCAGTCATCAACAGCCTTAGGTATATCTTTAACCTCTTCTCCATTGTACGAAACAACACCTGATGACTTATCTGGGTAAACTAAACAATTAGCAGACAATACGGAACTAGCGAACCCCATCGTCATAAAAAAAGCATAAAAACTGAACTTCATAATGGACTCCATTAATGAGCTGAAAACAATAAAACAATTGCACATATAATTACAATATAGAAAACCATGTAACCAATCGTAAACTTCTTGTATAAAAAGAACTTAATGCTTGATGCTTTCTCTTCCTCCTTATTTTTTTTTGAATGAGATAATTGTTCTATTTTTTCTTCCAGGATATCAATTCTCACCAAAAAGGCATGAATAAACATACCTAGTATCATAGGACCTGGATTCAACCATATACCACTGGACATGATCACTGGCATTAAATAAATAGACAAAAAAATTAGCGCGATAACAAAAGATAGTATTGCTAGAAAAACAACTGATTTATAGCTATCAAAAATCCAATTAAAGCCTTCTGTATCGTATTTTTTCCATAAGAAAGCCAAAATAACACCTATTATTGAACCGACAACAATATCCAGCAAAATTGCAATCCAATGAGAAGCATTTTTTAAGTCAGAAGCTACAATGTAGGCATGGACAGCCACACCATCTAACGCACCTATTGGCGTCAAAAACTTATCCTGATTATTGTACTGACCACCTAAAAAAACCACCTTGTTTTCAATATCATTACGCTTAAGGAAATCCGCAAAAACAAACCGGATTTTTGTCGCATAGTTAATTGGCAAAGACTCAGCATGTTCACTATGTGAATGCTCTGGAGCATGAGGATTTATTTTTTGATTTACTGCCGCAGCAATAGAGCCTTCAGAAAGTGTGTACCTTAATACGACTCCTTGCCTACTTTCTAAATTAACATCAGCAAATGATACACCATGTTGCATCATCTCTTCTTTCCATGCAGAAATATCTTTTTTCCATACGATTGTTTCTTTTGGCTCTGGCAAAATAAAAGTATTTGGATATGATTGAAACAGAACATCTAATAGTTTTTGCTCTTCCGATACAGGAAAAAAAACAGGAGACGGATCAATATCTAATATAATCAACTTAGGATTATTAGTGGCAATATTTCTGACTATTTTATGTAATTCATTTCTATCGAGTGGCGATGACTGTTTAAAGGTTGTTTCGTACAGATATTCATTAATCAGTGCAACGGTATATGGTGACTCTGGATTTTTACTAACGTTACTCTCAATAGGCGCCATACGTAACATCAAAGCATCAAGCCAATTAAGATACCCATAATGCTCAACAATTAACATTGAAGCGGCTAAAAAAATAGCAGCCTTCAAGGCAGCTTTAAAAGTGGGAATTTTTTCTTCGAAAAAAAAAGAAATTTTATTTAAAATATTTTGTGTAATCATCATTTAAATGCGTATATTTCTAGGGATGCAATCCATTTCAATTTCGTCAGATAAATAGAGGAATACAGGAAAAGGTGAACTGTTAGGTTTGGTAGAAGTGGTGGGCATTGTTGGTCTCTATATGTGCAAACAATTTAGTTAAATGATAGTCTATTCTAAGCGCACATTCTAGAGGTCTTTGCACAAGAAAAATTTATGCTTTCTGTTTTTTTCATTTATGCCAAAACTTTTTACTTTGCAGAAAAGTCAGATTGGTTAGATATCATTCTTTGTCGGTTTAATTTTTTCAATCATATTGACACATCTTGGTGCTTTGTTGAGCTTGAGCATATCACCGCTCCTTGCTGTCGTATACGAGAGCAATCTAATTTAGTAGCCAATAATACCATTACCCCTGAAGCGTAGC
>JAEMQD010000080.1 GCA_022759035.1 Thiotrichales bacterium | reverse complement strand
GTCTCACCACCTTCATTCTCAAAATCAATCTCTGCCTGATCTAAAGGCGTTTCAAACAGGTCTTCCGACACCATCTTCACGCCTGTACCTGTAGGTGGGCAAATGCTCAACCAATCCAGACGCAAGGCATTACCGCAGGTAATCCAGTTTTGAGCATTGAGCGGTAAAAACTCGGCTAAGGCCTCTCGTTGCCCAAGGTACTGCACATCGCATTGGTACTCAGCAATAATCAACGCAAGTCGGGCAATTTCAGCGGAAAAGTCTCTTAGCTCGATCCCTCTAAAATTGGTAACAGGTATCTCACTGCGTCTGCCCTGCTCACCCCGTCGCTCATTAATGGTGTTTTCAATCTCGCGCATTTGCTTGTAAGCAATCACCAAAAAGTTACCCGAACCACAGGCTGGGTCAAATACCCGAATACGGGCAAGGCGTTTACGCAGGTTGAGTAACATACGCGGATTGTCGCCAGCTTCGGCTAACTTCTCACGTAAATCATCTAAAAACAGCGGATCAAGCACCTTTAGGATATTAGGAACACTGGTGTAGTGCATTCCCAACTCACCCCGTTCTTCATCATCGGCGACTGCCTGAATCATCGAACCGAAAATATCGGGGTTAATCTTTGTCCAGTCCAAACTACCGATGTGCAACAAATAAGAACGAGCAATTTTGCTAAAGCGTGGCACTTCGACACTACCAGAAAACAAACCACCGTTTACATAAGGGAAGCCATCAGCCCAACGTGGTAATTTAGCATCAGCTCGGTCGGTGATTTTGGTGTTCATCGCACGGAAGATTTCACTAATGACCGTATGCGTATTGGTGGAATCTCGGTCGCTCATCTGCTCAACGGTTTGGCTAAACACGCCATTGCCGTTAAAAATACCTGTATCTTCGGCAAAGAAACAGAAGATCAGACGAGCCATAAAATGGTTCATTTCATGGCGTTGATTCGCTGCTGCCCAAGTTGGGTTATCTTTTAACAGTTCTACATATAAACGGTTGAGTCGGCTGGTCGCACGAATATCAAACGAGCTATCTCGGATTTGCTTAACGGTGCTAATACCTGCCAAGGGTAAGAAAAAGCCGAAATGATTGGGAAAGTCTGGGTAATCGCAAGCAATGGTTTCGCCTGTCTCTAAATCCTCCGCCTCAAATTGCTCGCCATCGGTGCTGAGAATAAAGCGTGCTTTTGCTTTAGTAGTGGTTGGACTGTCTTTTAGAGCGGTTAAGGTCTGTGTTACTTGTCCTGAGCCTGATACCGCAATATGAATGTTGTTGGTTTGCAGTACACCACCCAGATCGGATTTATTGGTAGCACCAGTGCGCAAGCGTTTAAGTGTTGTTTCCTTGTTACCGAAGGCGGCTAAAAAAGCGTATGGGAACTCGACAGCATCGAACGGCTGGGCGGCTAATTGGGATACGGCTTCTTCGATTTCAACAGCGTTCATTGGTTTAGTGGTGTTCAGTATAACAAAGCCATGATTGTAGCTTGTTTAGGGGTATTGGGGAACATCTACCAACCGCCCTAAACATCAAACTACTTTTTATATCGACCAAAAACGTGCGATATAAAAATACAAAACCGTTAACGTCTTGTCACAATAACATCTGTCTCGAACAGATATATGAGCAATGGTGCTCAACATGGAAATTTAAAAAAGGAGACGAAAGCATTAAAAAGAAGGAAAACATAACGATGCAAGCAAAATTAATTAGAAGAAAAGATGTAATCGAATTAACGACTTTAAGCCGTAGCACCATCGACAGACGGGAAGCTGAGGGGAAATTTCCACAACGCTTATCTCTGGGAAAAAACATCGTCGCTTGGAGATACCAAGACATAATGGATTGGATTGATGCCCAGCAACCTAAAAATATGGGAGTAGTGGCATGATAGAAGCAAGTAACAACAATCATACAATATCATTCAATCAAATCGGTAAGATAAAAGCTCATGTAACGCAAGAGCACTGGCTAATAAAACGTTGGATAGCCAAAAACGAATTGACCGTTATTATTGCTCCACCAGCCGCAGGTAAAAGTTTACTTGCCCTTGAAATGGCATTATCCATGGCAACCGGAACCGATTGGCGTGGTGAGAAAGTCAATCGACCAAGCAATGTTTTTTATGTGATTGGAGAAGGACAACGAGGCTTTATTGACAGAGTTAGAGCATACGAAATAGAAAACACGATATGTGTAGATGACTGCCCATTTTTCCTTAGCAACACAAGCATGCCTTTTGATAGCGTAGAGGGTTTAACGCAGGTTATAAATGCAATAAAGCAAACAGACGTAATCCCTGATGTGATTTTTGTGGATACACTTGCACGCTCGATGAGCGGCGACGAGAACTCAACCAATGCTATGGGGGATTTTGTTAAACACTGTAATTATTTAAGCTTATATTTTAATGACGCGGCTGTGGTTGTTATTCACCATACGGGAAAGTCAGATTATACAAAATCTCGAGGCTCCAGTGCATTAACTGGCGCAGCAGACAAAATATATCTTATAGGCGTAAAAGAAAACATTCGTACTCTATCTTGTTTAAAATCTAAAAACAGTAAAGAAAACGATAAAAAGTTTTTTGAAATAAAATCTGTTGATTTGGGTATTAATGACGAAGACGGCGATGAAATTAGTGGCGCTGTTTTAATAGAAATAAATTCGAATGATGCCATCAAAAAAGACTCAAATACGGAAAGAGCATTGGCACTTACCTGCCTGACCAACTTAATAGACACAAGCGGCAAGGCAACAGATGCACAATGGCGTGAAAAATTTTACGAATTGTCTTCTAAAGACCAAAAATCCCCAGATGCCATTCGCACCGCATACAATAGACATAAAAAACACTTTTTAGAGCAAAAAATCGTTATCGAATTGGAAAACCATTTCTATTTATTTAATCCGAAAAACCAATCATAACGGCAAGATCATTGATACAATTTCAATAACACTTGCTTTAACGAACGAACGGGGCGTATTTATATAAATACGCCCCGTTCGTTCGTTAAACATCCAAAACAAATTAACAAATTTTCTTGCCGCATATAAAGTGTTGTTGGTTGTTTTTTTGTTTGTTGCAAACCATAAATTAATTAACATAAAAAACATTGAATTAAATGCAAAAACATATATTTAATTCCATATTATTGTAGATATTGGTGATTCGGGTGAGTCACTAATTTTTTAAAACAATGGAGAATAAAATGAAAAATATTTTTATAAATAAGAAGGTTGAAGAAAATGTTATTGAAAGCATTGGTGGCGTTATTTGGAAAAAGGATGGAAAAAATCTGGCCTATTTTAACCACATTGGCATCTGGTTAACATTTGAGAAAAATGAAAACGGGTTTTTCTTAAACAAAAGAATCATTGATAGATTTAACGGTGAGCAAATTTACGAAGTCATAAAGACTGGCAAGCTTTGGTTTGATTTTGGCGATAACACTTTTAAATCTAAAATTAGAAATACAAATCTATTATCTGAAGATGAAATCTTGATGATATCAGTCAAATCAATACTAACTGCGATTAGTGAAGTATCTGACATTGATTACAACGATGAATCATTAATTGTTGCAGGTGTAGACTTAATGCCTATGCCAACTTTACCACCATTACCTAATGTTCATTTATGAATACTGGTAATACCCGTCAAAACCATAGCGGTTTTGGCGGTTTGTTTGGTCTTTTCATCAGTTCCCAAACAATGCACAAAGCCAAATAATAATAGTAAATTGTTCTTGCTGAAGCATCCTTCATGACTAAACTTCTGTAAAAACTATATGCGTGCTGATTGCCAAGTTGTTCGGGGTGAAAGACACCAGCATGACGCATAACAGCTTTTACCCTCTGCATTTGTGCCGTTCTATTTTTCTTGGAACCATTGCGTTTGTATTTTGAAAATAGCAATTCTAACTTGTCCATTAGCGTTGCCCCCCGATATATCGACTCACCACATCTTCGCGATGATGCCCAAGCTCTTTAGAAAGCTTTAACCTTGCTTCACGGTCAAAATCTCTTGCCATATCAGGTGTGATATTCACTCCTTGCCTTGCTGCCTCATGCGCAATATAGTCACGCCATTTCATCTTAGAAGGCTTATCACTCAAAACGGGGCTTTTAATGTCAATTCCCAAAATATCCTTAATTAAGGCAGAATATCTTTCATTGGCGTAAAAGTGACGCTCAGAATGAAAATTAGATGTTTCTCGATAGCATATGGCTTTATGTTCTTTATAAGATAAGTTTGGATCTATAAGGCTTTTAGCTGTTCCTTGAATGGTAGCCGCTTTTTTTAATACACCGAGTTGCTCACCAGATGTTATTGGCAAGATGCGTGTTTGACCACCTTTTGTACCCAGTGAGATTTTAATTTCACTATTAGTTATTGCCTGTTTCAGAGCAACGGACGCATTAAGCTTACTTGCTTCCTCAAACCGCAATCCAAAACTGCGAGCCAACTCAATAAGTAATCCGACTCTTTCTGAAACAACACCTCGCTCAACATCACCTTTAAACGATGTAGCAACATTATTTCTGCGTTCTATGTCAATTTCTTTGGCTGTGACGGTAACTTTATTATCTTGTCTGGCTGTGCGCATAATTATATTAACAGCCGACAGCAAATTGTGCTTTGTGCTCGTCGATAGCTCAGTATTCTCTTTCAAATAAATGGCATAGCCAGTGACCATTTCTTTAGTAACTTGCTCGAGACGCTTTATGCCACTACTTTTTAAATACGCTACAAAATTGCCAAAACGTTGTTTTAGTGTAGCCTGCGAAGAATAGGATTCACTTGCTTTATTCGCAAAGTATGCACCTGCACGCTGCATATCTCTTGTCCCTGCACCGAAATTTCTGGTCATTGATTACCCCTTTTATTTTATTTTTTTAGGAATACCAGTAGCCGAAGGTTGTTTGTTATTTTGATAAGTGTTAAAACGCTCGTGTTTTTGACAGTTCGGCCTCTGCTCAGCTTTTAATTGGTACTACATTTTGTAATCGCGATACCAACGCGATTTATATCTGAAAAAAATTGATACAAAGTATCTTAACAAAAAATTAAATCATAAAACTTTGGCAACCACGCCACCGCTCCGAAAGGATTGAAGTTTTTTAATAGATTTAATTTAGAATTGCCCAGCATATGCTGGGCATGGTAAAAGGACATAATCCCGATTTTTCCCTCCAATTAAAAATGGTTGAAATAGTTATAAAATCAATGCATTACAAAGACCTTAATTACCCGTCTCTTTTTTTCAAAAGAGACGGGCTGCATACAAAACAAACTTTTGCTAACACCGCATTCGTTACCGAATGCTCAATCGCTATGGCGATTGTGTTTTGCAAAAAACAAAACTGATAAAAAATCAGCACAAGCAGTTAATCTAACTAACTTAATGAATTAT
>JAEMQD010000039.1 GCA_022759035.1 Thiotrichales bacterium | reverse complement strand
GCAGCAAAGAGCACCGTAATCGGTAACAATAATTGTTGTGCTTCTTGTATATTCGCCCATGCAAAGACAGGTTGTAAAAAGCTCGACGCGAGCACTTTTTCTGGACTGGTCAGCACCGCCAAGAAAGGTAACACAGCACCGATACTCATCACCTCAGCAAATGACGTGCAGACCATAAGCATTAACAACAACCCCAACTGCTTACGCCGACGTGGTGCGATGTGTATCCAGAGGCGTTTAACTAACAGAATGATAGATTGCTGTGATGACATAATAATGACCGAATAAAGACTATAATTGTCTAGCTAAAGAAAATACTAACGTGCATTTTTATGAACAAATCCATTAAATATGGTCATAAAAATAATTTTAATATCCAACCATAGCGACCAATGTTCGATATACCACATATCAAACTCGACACGTTTTTGCATTTTATCAAGCGTCTCAGTTTCGCCTCGCCAACCATTTACTTGTGCCCAACCAGTAATGCCCGGCTTCATTTTATGACGCATCATATAACCATCTATCTGCTGGCTATAATAATCGTTATGCACCATTGCATGTGGACGAGGACCGACAATTGACATGTCGCCCCTTAATACATTAATAAATTGCGGCAACTCATCTAAACTCGTACGTCGCAAAAAAGCGCCAAAACGCGTAATACGATGATCTCCGCGAGTTGCCTGCGTTATCCATTCTGTCTCTTGATGCACTACCATACTTCGAAACTTTAACATCTCGAATGGAAGACCATTCCAACCATGCCGCTGTTGCTTGTAAAAAATAGGACCTGGTGAGGATAGCTTAACGCCAATCGCTAGCACAAACATTAGCGGACTAATTGCAATGAGAATAATCGTAGCAATAATGCGATCCTCCAATGCCTTTATCAATCGGTTACTCTGCTCTGCCATGGGCGAGACACGTAAATCTAATGCCGACAGCCCTATCAATTGCCGAGGTGCTTGCCAAACAGACAGTAATTTAGAGTTATCTGGTATCCAACGAATATTAATCGTCGATTGACTTAACGCATCAAGAACCTGGTCAATATATTGCGCATCTTGGAAAGAGAGCGACAACCATAACTCATCATAATTACTGGCAATCTCGGGTAGGCGCTCCTGCTCTGATAGCTCGATTATCTCTTCAATACAATATCCAGATTGCGGATATTGAGTCAATTGAGTACGTACAAAATTAATTGAATCAGCACTTCCAAAAAGTAACACCCTGCGAATGTTAGTACCAGTACGACGCAGGTACCCAAGCAATACATAAGCTAAAACACGAAGGCTAACCATCACAAACAAAGACGATATCCACCATGATATTAGCCATATTCGAGATGTTTCTTCTGCTGACTTAGTTAAATACAACGCAACAATAATCAGTAAAATAACAAAAGTCCAAGATGCAAAAACACGCACAACCAAAGCAAACAAGTGATTGCCTCGCCAAGAAGCATAAACGCCGAAAGAAGGCATCACCAGTAACGAAAGCAGCGCCGAAAGCCCTAAAATTGAAAAGTAAACTAATACAGCATGATCATTCAAGAAAGTGGGCATAAACAACCAGCCCAGCAGCACAACAACGAATACGTCAATAATTCGCGCTGAAAAAAAAGATACTAAATGGGTCGCCTTCATATTATGGTATCTCTTTCATGACTTGTTGCATTTGCTCATAATACCTGAGCAATACTGCCGACTTAGAAAAAGCACCCTGAACATAACTACGGCTGTTGCGCCCTAATTCAATTGCCTTTTCTGGATGGGCTAAGAGCTCATCAATAAACGCAATACAACCAGTAAGCGACTGTACATAACCGCTTCCTTGTGCCTGCAATAATATTTTTCCTACGTCACTACACTCATGCCCACTAATTAACGAAGGCTTAGCACTAGCCATCATCGCTAAAACTTTTGATGGCATAACGGAATCGAGTACATCATTTTTTTGCAATAAAATATGCAGATCGGCATTGCACAATAAATGATTTAGTTGATTATAAGGTACTGGATCATAAAAACGGACATGCTTGTAATCTTTCAATCTAGTCTGGAGCCAGCTTTTTTTCGCACCTTCACCCACAACAACAAACTCTACTTCTGCATTATCTTTATAGTGTGTAATAAGCGCAATGAATTGTTCCCAATCTTGCTTTTCGCCTATATTGCCTGAGTAAAGCACTTTAAATTTTGCACTCTCCATATAAGGATGATGCGCACATTGTTTAGGATTAATGCCAGATAAATCAACCCAATTAGGAAAATAGACGGTCGATGAAGTCGTTTTCGTTTCTAATTTCTTCAGCATCGACATACTAATCGTACTAACACGATCAGCTCGATTAAATAAAAACCGTTCAACACCGAAGAGTACCCACTTAATTGGGGGATGATACCATCGATTCGGTTTTAATAAGCCTGCGTCAAATGCTGCATCAAACTCAAAATCTTGCACGTGCACCCACAACTTGGCACCCTTAAAACGCGCCAAAAGCCATCCGAGCAAAACGGATGTAGTAAAAGGAACCACGCAAATAACGATGTCTGTTTTTTTTATCTTAAACAGGTTGATAAAACTACCCAAGGTAAAATCAAGCAGCGAGGCAACACGACCAATAAAGCTTGGCTTTACAGGAACGTACTGTTTGTATCTTAACACGCTAATTGCACCATATTGCGACTCATGCCATGTATTATGATCGACATAATCGGCGCGTATTTTCCATTGTGGGTAATAAGGAAATCCTGTTACGACAGTGACTGCACAACCAGCATCAGACAAATACTCGGCCAATTGTGTACTATACAAACCAATAGCGGTATCTTCTGGAAAAAAATTAACGCCTATTAAGGTAACACTATAATTCGACATGTCTTTCCTTAATAACACGAGCTGGCGACCCTAAACATACCATATTCGCTGGCAAATCTTTAAAAACGCTACTACGGGCGCCTACAACACAACCATCACCTATAGAAATACCTGGTGCAACAAACACATCGGTTGCCAACCAAACTTCGTCACCTATGATAATGGTAGCTTTTTCAACCATAGGAAATGTTGACTGCGTATAATTGTGAGATCCTGCACACAAATAAGACTTTTGAGAGATCACGGCATGCTTACCAATCACGATGTCAGACAGAGAATACAGAACGACATCATCACCAATCCATGAATAATCACCAATAGTCACCTTCCATGGATAAGTAATCCTCGCACTTGGGCGGATCAATACATTTTTTCCAATTTTAGCACCAAAAAGAGTAAGCAAAAATCTTCGCCATCTATATAAAAACTGTGGCGATAGTCTAAAAAATACGGCGTCAACCAACCACCAAAGCTGAACAAACCAAGCAGGGCGACCACGAAAATTTTCTGGCAAATAAAAACGGCTTAAATCTTGCATCATTTAAAGCTTAATACCATATTCTTTTTCTAATAACGCTTTTGGTGATTCATAATGTTTGAGCTTAACTTCAAATTCATAGCATTTTACGTCTACCAATAAACGATACCAAAACCCTTGCAACGCATGCCAAGCAAAGCCACGAAAACCATCTAAAAATCCAAAGCGTAGCAAGTAGCGGTAGATGAAAAATAAAACAGGACGCAGACCAAGCGGTAGCTTCGCATAAAGCGCCTCTTTCAGCCAGCGCTTTAGTTTGGCTTGTTTATTTTGATCTTCTGCAAAAGCATCCCGACTCGGTAGTAGCTGGTATTTTAACGTCATTAGATCAGCCATTTCACGTGTGGCGTACTGATTATGTTTTTGTGTCCACCAAGTCAAATCATTTAAGTTATGATCAATCAGATGACCTTGTTCAAACAAGACGCCTCTCCCTTGAGACAACACCAAATGCTCATCCATCCATCGCTGTTCAACATAGGCATGTCCTTTGCGAAAAAGTCTTAGCAAGACTTGCGGATAACTGCCTCCATAGCGCATCCACTGGTCTAAAAAAAAGACTTTTCTTTTAAGGTAAACCCCTGAAACGCCGTCATTTACTTTAGCTAATAAACGTGGCATATGTAAAACCAAATTGGCATCCACGTACTCGTCAGCATCCATTTTAAGAATCCACTCTCCTGTCGTAACACAGTTATCTATTGCCCACTGAAATTGAATTGCTTGATTAATGAATGGATTTTGAACGATTTTAGCGCCATAACTTTCGGCGATAGATAAAGTTGCATCAGTAGAATAAGAATCGACAACAAGAATCTCATTTACCAATACTTTGATAGACTCTATACAGCGGGCTAGATGTTTTTCTTCATTATAGGTCAGAATAATTGCGGTAATATTAGGCTTATTTATATCTTTCATACAGCTAAGTCACCATACATGACCTTAAAACGCTCAGCCACAATCGCTAACTGAAAATTCTCTTCATACATTTTGTAAGCATTTTCTGTCATTTTTTTAGCACGATCATCATCGTTACAGACTATTTCAATGGCACGAACAATCTCATCAATAACGGGGTTGACCACTACGCCTGCATCATATTTAATAACAACATCAGCCAAACCCACCCCATGGGTAATAATCATAGGCAATCGTTGTTGAGCTGCTTCAATGACTGTCATACCAAAATTTTCAGAATAGGATGGCAAAATAAATACGTCTGCTTGCTCAAATGCGCGTTGTTTTTCTAGCCCTGACAACATCCCCGGAAAAGAAACATTTTTTTTTGCACGTTCAGATAAATTTTCTTCGACCTGAACTCGATAACCCTCTTCATCAGGACCTGCACAAATTAGCTGATAGGATTCGTCTTTTTCAACTAGCTTAGAAAATGCAGAAAATAAAACATCTAATCCTTTTTTCCAGTTCAACCTGCCAATAAATAATATTCGTTTACTTTGCTCACGCCCTTCACTTAGACGCTGATTTACATTAGACAATAATAACGGACTTAGACCATAAGGAATAACCCTTGTATTCAGAGATAAACCAGTAAATGTACGTAAACTGCTTGCCTCATGCTCGGTGGTGCAATGCACGACAGATGCATGGCGCAAGTTACCTCTAACCAATCCGAAATAGTGCAGCCACTTAAACCAGCGTTTCCCTTGAAAATACAACTCTGGATATAAGGCGCCATGTAAGGTTATGACGTATGGAATACCATACCAACGTGCAATTAATGGCCCCCACACAACAGGAAAATTCCACACCCCTGAAAAGTGAATAACATTGTACCGTTTGATATTTTTGATAAGAAAAACAAAATAAGCCCAAGAAAAACTGTAATGCACATAGCCATAAAAAGGAAAATATATCACTTTTAAGTTTTTGGCTAAACGCACCCATTCCTTCGTAGTGTGTGGAGAATCCACCCCCGCATTTGTAGTAACCACATCAACAATAACACCACTTTTTGCCAGCTCGCTATCCACTGAAAAATCTGCAGAAACAG
>JAEMQD010000121.1 GCA_022759035.1 Thiotrichales bacterium | reverse complement strand
TAGAGCCTACTATCGCATATTCTACATTAACAGAACACTTAGAGACAGAATCAATAATAACTCCATCAAAATCTATAATGAAAACGTTTTTCACCTAATACTCTCTTATACTTCATGAATAAACTTCAAGATTAAAACTACAAAATAAACCCATCATCTACAACGATATTTTGTCCATTGACATACTTGCTTTTCTCGGATAACAAGTAAAGCAATGATCCTACTACATCTTCAGGATTGAGCATACCTTTGTTTAGGCATTCGTTCCGATAACTTTTAATAAACAAGTCGGCTTGACCATCAAGTATCCCGCCCAATGTTAAGGTATTTACTCGGATATTTTTATCTTTCAAATAAGCAGCCATATATTGGGTCAGATGATTTAAACCCGACTTTATAACAGCATACTCAACAGGCACTGTCATTTTGGTGCCTTCATAGATATGAAATCGAGGAGCAACCAAGCCGTAAATAGACGAGATATTTACGATATTGCCGCGGCCTTGCTCGATGAAGAATTTAGCGAAATGTTTGGAGGCATTGAAATAACCGCCAAGATGCAAACTTACATTTTCGTTAAAGTCATCAAGTTCGACATCAAAAAAATGACGACCATAATTTTTATTGCGTGGGTAAGCGTTGTTTACGAGCGCGTCAATTTTGCCGTATTTTTGTTTTAAGGCAGCAATTTGCTTTTGTACCGATTGTTTATTGGTTATATCGAGTTCAATAACACCTATATTCGCTTGAAGGGTTTGATCTAGGCTTGCTTTGGCTTGCTCGCCTTTTTCTAAACTAATATCCGCAATGATGGGGATGCCGCTTTTTTCAGCAATCGCTTTAACGAACGCTTTACCCACCAGACCTGCTCCTCCTGTTACTACAATAACTTGATCATTTAACATATTTTTTTCTCATTAAAAACTCTACAAATTCAAAATCAACTCCAGCATCAATATCAATCGAACGCTCCTCAGGCATAACATATAGGCCCGTCGTATCGGAAAACAAACTTGGTTGGCTTAATAAAGCGTCTCTTGTCCAGATATAAATTGAAGCATTCATATCATAGCTTTTCGGTGCGTCTTGCCTTCTAACAACCGTGCCGTCCATTTTTTTCGACAAAGCCACTTTTCCGTATGCATCCACCTCGACCAAATTAAAATACGGGCTTCTTCTGCTTGGCATTGCGGTAATCAAATTACTGTTGTTATCTCGCTTAAACTGATTAAAGGATTCGACAATATCTGTTACATCACGCAAAGGTGATGTCGCATCCAGATCAACATGATACTTGTAGGTTTTATTATAGTGCGCTTCGCTTTTCAAAAGCGCATCGCGAATCACTTCTAATTTTCCAGCGGTATCGGATGCCAAGTCTGCATCGCGCTTAAAAAACACTTCCGCACCAAAGGTTTCAGATACCTTTGCAATGTCATCAGAATCGGTGCTGATAACCACGTGGTCAAACAAACAGCTTTCTAATGCCTGCTCAATGGTATAGCCAATAAGTGGCTTGCCGTTTATCGGTCTAATGTTTTTATTTTTAACGCCTTTTGAACCGCCTCTGGCGCATATCGTGCAAAGTACATCAGTCATTGTTTTGTTCCTGAATCGCATTAATTGTTCGCATGACTTCTAAACCCTGCGCTAGGGTACAAATATATTTTTTATTGGCGCAAAACAGAATTTCTCGGTGCATCGCCTGAAATAGATGGTTACGTTCAAGGGTTTCAAACTCAAAAACTTCCTGACTCTTATCTAAATTGGTTTTAGTCAGTTGGTTTTTAATTAAATCCGCTTCTAGTGTGAAGTCATTGGTATTGGTGCGAATCAAACGGTGCGCTGATTTGCTAAAGTAATCCATTACAAGATTAATCATTACGTTTTGATTTGTCTTACCTACCAACGAAACCAAATCATCGCTGTCTATTTCGAGATCCGACACTTTAGCTTGATAAGACTTGATATCAATCAAATCACCGGTCAGCCAAGCGCAATAATCCAGTTCATGGCTTAAATCGAGTAATACGCCACCACCTTCTGTCTTTTTTGCACTGTAAGAAGCTCGATAATCAATATTGGTTCGCCAATTTGGCAAATATGAACCACACGCGATATTGGCATTTAAAACTTGTTGACCTACAAGTAAGGCTTTCATTTTTTGCAAAGCCGGATGAAAGCGTAAAACATAGCCTACATACACCTCGTTACGAATAGTTGGCAATTCATACCACTCTTCAAACAATGGCTTTTCACAAAAGATTTTTTTATTTTCTACACGCTCATTTAGCCAACAAAGTTGCTCATAATGTTTTTTTGTTTCCGATGCAATTAAAAAATAGTCGTATTTTTTTATATCAGTGACATCTTCTAAGGCATTAAAAGTTATTCTATCTTCAATAGTTTGTTTGGTAACAATATGAATCTCTTTAATTTCTGTAAATGAACTTAACACCTCATCATGTCGCCGCCCGATAGAACCATAGCCAATAATTAACGCTTTCATCCAAATATCTCCCTATACTCTCGATTAGCCTGCTCGTATTCATTCATGCGTCCAATATCTAGCCAATACTCATGAATTGGAAAGGATATGGCATGCTGTTTTTTCGCAATCAGTGTTTCAAACAAGGTCGGCATATCGAAATATTCACTCTGCGGAATAAATGCTAGTGTTTCAGGGCTTAACATATAAATACCCGCACTAACAAAAAACTTATGTATGGGCTTTTCTTCAATCGATTGTATTTGATTACCTTCGACTGTCACCACGCCATAAGGCACTTGGAAATCATATTCGCGTACACACATAGTGGCTACAGCATGGTTTGCTTGGTGATAGTCTAATAAACTTTCAAAGTTAACATTGGTAAGTAAGTCACCGTTCATGACAAAAAACGGTTCACTAAGCCTAGTGGTTAATAAGCTTAACGCACCGGCGGTTCCCATACGATCTTGCTCTAACACGTATTCAATGTTGACTCCAAACTTAGAGCCGTCACCAAAGTGTGCTTGAATCATCTCGAATTTATAGTTTATACACATAACAATATTGACAAAACCATAATCGGCAAATCGGGACACAATAGTTTCGAGAATGGGTTTGTCGCCGACTTTAAGCATGGGTTTGGGCGTATCTTTAGTCAGCGGATATAAACGTGTACCCAAGCCACCGACCATTAAAATGACTTTATTGGATTTAAGTTTGGGTTTAAGCAGTTCATCGACTTCTTTAAGCCCAACCACTCGATTATCACCATCCACTAAAGGAATTTGGTGAATTTTTGCATTGATCGCTTTTTGTATGATTTCGTGATTGGATTCGTTAAGATATCCGACGGTTGGCGTTTTATAAATCAACGACTCGATAGTGTCTTCAAGATTCAACCCCTTCAACAGTCCTCGACGAATATCGCCATCGGTAATGGTGCCAAGCAGTTTTTGCTCCCTATCCACCACTAACAGAATTTGCAATGCGGTTTGATCTAACAGAATCAAAGCCTGCCGAATCGTAATGGTTGGCGAAACCAATGTTTTTTGGTGGTTTTTCATAATGAATATCTAAATTTGAAAAGAAATGTCATAAAAACGCTTTTTCAGCTGATTGCTACTGAGAACTTGCTTTAGCATAGGAATAATTTTTTTGCTGGCTTGACCATCACCATAAGGGTTCACTGTCTTTGCTAGTTTGGCTTTGAATGCATCTGAAAGTGCTGTTTCTAACGCCTGATTTATTGCATCAAATGTTGGTTCACAATCAATAACGCTACTCGCTTTTAAGCGCCCTTTTTGGCGATCACCAATATTGATGGTTACTTTTTTGAAACTTGGCACTTCAGCGATACCACTGGAGCTATTCCCTACTACAGCATCGACGTATTGCAGTGCACTTAAATAACGAAGCTGACCCAGTGATGGAAATCCAACGGCTTTGTGTTTATTCTGTACAACATAATCATCAATCATTTGATTGATTACTCGCCCATCGGTATCACTATTAGCTTTGGTGAAGATAATGTGGGTATTATCAAGTAAATCTATTGCATCGAGTAAAGCCTGGAATTGCTCCTTTGCACTTGCGTTTTCCAATGTTACGGGATGATAAGTCACCAGCAAATTGCTCTTAGCCAGTTTAAAGTCAATTGAGGCTTCAAAGTCTTCGCGGTTTAACAACTTTAAGCGCTGAATGTTTTCTATACCCATACCGCCAACATTAAATACTCGTTCCGGTGACTCGCCTAACTGTATAACACGTTTACGATATTCTTCAGCCGCCGTAAAATGCCAATAAGCCATTTTAGTAATGCTGTGGCGAATGGCTTCATCAAATGCGCCTTCGGTGGTTTCGCCCCCATGCAAATGGGCTATTGGTATGCGTGCGATCATGGCGGCGGATGCAGCTGAAAAGATTTCATAGCGATCGCCTAACAAAACAACTAGGTCTGGTTGTAAATCTTCATAGGCTTCAGCAAAGGAAATTTGAGCTAAACCCATAGACTTGGAAATACCGATCGCTGTATCAGAAGATAAGAGCATTTCAATTTTTTTATCAATCTTGAATTCTTTTTCAACATCTTTGTAGGTCAAACCAAACTCTGCCGACAAATGCATACCTGTCACAATAACTTGTAGTTGCAACTCTTCGTCTTGTTCTATACCTTTCATCAGCCAGTAAAGCAAACCATATTCGGCGCGAGTTCCAGTTACAACGCAGATTTTTTTCATATCAAGTCATCCACTTGGTAATCTTTTTGTGCCACTTGGCCGATTACTTCGTTCCAACGCATGGGGGAGATACATAGGCCTAGTCGTTTGACGGTAAGGTTTTGTTCGCTAAAGGTTTCGCCTTTTTTGATGTCGGTGAGCGCAACTAGGCTTTTTCTGGCGACTTGCCTATTTTTTTGTTCGCTGGCGCTGGGGCGTTTAATCCCATCACCAAGTGCAATTTCAATATTGCGTATTGCTTTAACCATCGCTTTGAGTTCATCGGGTTCTAAGCTGGCTTTGTGATCTGGACCTGGCAAGTTTTTATCAAGTGTAAAGTGTTTTTCGATAATGCTTGCTCCTAAAGCAACAGCAGCGATTGGCACTTCAATGCATGGTGTGTGATCTGAATAGCCAACTTTGACTTTAAACGCTTGCGCAATGGTTTGCATAGCCATGAGGTTCACATCTGGCATTTGCGTTGGGTAATCGGTGGTGGCGTGCAAAATAGTGATTTTGTGTTTATCTGTACCTGATTCTATCAGTGAATTCAACGCAGCTTCGATGTCTGCTAGAGTAGCCATACCTGTTGATAGCACGATTTCTTTATTGAAAGCACCGACCATTTTTAAATAAGGGTAGTTGGTGATTTCACCCGAGGGAATTTTAAACCTCTCTACCCCTAGCCTATTTAAAAACTGAATGCTTTGCAAGTCAAACGGCGTAGACATAAATTCTATTTGCTGTTTTTGGCAATGG